>WQTU01000056.1 GCA_009786125.1 Spirochaetota bacterium | reverse complement strand
TCCCTTGTTACCGCCTTTTTTTCTTTCATGCTTAACCCCATTCGGATGCCCTCCTTCAGGCATCCTTATTTTAATTTGGGTAACATTTTCTAAATGAGGCAGCCATAACTTTCGGTAACATTTTAAAATGAGGCAATGCGATAGCTTGACCTGTGGAATTAATCCTTTTATTATTATATTATGAATAACGAATCAGTATATGAAATCGATGAAATAAAACGACGTCTTGAGCCGGTATTCAGAAAAAACGGAGTAAAAAGCGCTATTTTGTTTGGCTCCTATGCCAGAGGCGAGGCTACAAAATCGAGCGATATTGATATATTAGTTGACAGCGGCTTGCGTGGCTTGGATTTTGTTGGCTTAATTGAGTATATACACAATGCCTTGCAAAAAAATGTAGATGTTGTAGATAAATATTACACAGACGAAAATTCCACAATCGACCGCGAAGTACATTCTGCAGGTATTCGTATCTATGGCGGCTAGTATGTATCCGCTCATCAGGAAAATCATTAAACATATTGATAAAATTAGTGAATACACAGCGAGTATGGAGCAATCTGTTTTTCTGGCAGATACTTTGAATTCAATATTAAGAGAGAGAATCGGCAAATTTTTGGGAAACTTGAGTAAAATTATTTATTTTTAGAAAAAAAGTGCTCTTATACAATGTCCTCAATGGATACTGTATAGCATCCCCTCCACTGTAAATCCACAAGAGTCGGGACTTCGCATGCGTATGGAAAACTGCGCTCGCTAAATTTTGCTGTTCTACACGCAGTGCTCTCAATGACCACTGCGTAACTTCGCGCGCGTGGTATGCGCGCTCGTTAATTATGCTCATCTTACAGGAAGTATTACCTGATTTTTAAAATAGCGCAAGCTTTTTTTATGGAAATGTTGTTGTTTTCCTAAACCGCTATTTGTAAGCCGAAAGGTCATCAGCATAATAGCTGGCGGCAAAACCGATCGATGCGGCTGCGGAGACTAATCCTTGACAAAAGCCATCATATTAAATAACCATTTATTTATGGAAAAAGCGCGCAAACTGAACATATTTCGACCCTTGCTGGCACTAATACGCTTGCTGCTGCCATTGTTTGTTTTTGTACCTACAAGGCGAATCAAACGCACTCCGGCAGAGCTAAACATGCCTTTTGAGGATGTAACTCTTATTACAGCTGACAATCTTCAGCTTCATGCATGGTATGTCCCCAGAGCAAATGCGCGCGCTACCTTGCTCTTTTTTCATGGGAACAATGGCAATGTTTCCAGTTACCTTAGCACAGTGCAGATTTTCCACGAGCTGGGATTATCTGTTTTTATTCCTAGTTACCGGGGTTATGGAAAAAGCAAAGGAAGTACTTCGATTCCTGGTACAAAGCTCGATGCGCTTGCTGCCTGGCAGTGGCTCCTGGAAGAGAAAAAAACTCCCCTGGACAAGATCGTTGTTTTCGGGCGGTCGCTTGGCGGGGCTATAGCAATGGAACTGATGCGCTCGGTAACTCCGCGGGCATTAATCCTGGAGTCCACATTTTCCTCCCTTGCAGACATGGCTCCATTCCCGCCCAGGATTGCGCGGTTTTTACTCGGCGAAGATTTTTGGAACTCTGTCGAGGCTGTAACAAAGCTAACTATTCCTACGCTTTGTATACACAGCAGAAAAGACAGGATTGTGCCTTATCACCAGGGCAGGCGCGTCTTTGAAGCAGTTGCAAGCGAAAAAACTTTTCTTGAGATACACGGGAGCCATACCCGCGGCTTTATGCAATCTTATGATATTTATGTTGTTGGACTGGATCGCTTCTTTACAAAAATTTTTGGAGAAAAGAGACAAAATTAGATGCCTGATGATTCTTTATGAAAAAACATTGCGCATCTTTTCGCGCCTGGCAAGTCTGTAAACATTAAAATCTTTGTCTATACTTATTATTTTTCTTATACCAGCTTTTTATGCAGCAATGCAAAGTGTTGCCGCCAAATTATTTGGCAACAACACTTTTGTTTTTGGTTGGCGACACCGCATTTAGGACAAGTTTTCGCTACTTTTTTAATTACTTTTCCTTTGCGTTTCACTATTCATAGAGGAAAATTAAATCAATTTACTTGTAAAATGTAACTACTCCTGTTCCGATGTCATAATATGCTCCAAGGACAAGAGCCCCCTTCTCTTTAACGAATTTGAGGTTCTTTATACGCTCAACAGAGCTGGCTACATTGGCTTCTACAGCTTTGTCCACATCAGGCGCGTCTTGGAGATTTCCCTTAATTTTACCAAGCACGCACTGCAGCTCTTCCGGCAAGCCAGAAGTACCTTTGTGCGCATTAATTACTGCGCCGCATTCATTGTGACCCACTACAACTACCAGCGGAGCTCCAAGAACTCCAACGCAGAAATCAATAGAACCACAAGCTGTGTCATCTGCGAAATTTCCGGCGTTTCTAACCACAAAGATATCCCCTATTCCTTGGTCAAAATAAATTTCTGGGGGGGTACGTGAATCTGAACATGTTAATATTGCTGCAAAAGGCTTTTGCCCTTTAATAACTGTTTCCAAATCAGCCTTATAAGTGTTTTTTGGCATAAGTTGATTGCTTACAAACCTTTTATTACCTTCTTCTAGGTAAGAAAGCGCTACCTTGCTGTCTGTTACAGCTTGATCTGGTGCATGTCGATTAATACTCATAAAATACCTTTCCTAAGTTATATAAAATTATACTGTAAAACACAGCACAGTTTTATACCATTACTTCGCATTAATGTCAATACCCTGTAGTTAACATACCAGGGCAAACGCATGAATTATGTTATCTCCTTACAAGGCAAGGAATTACAAAATACATAGCATTTAATGCAATGTAAGCTAAGTCTTTATCCTATAATGAATTATAAAATTTCATGCGTTTGACGTGGTTAACACTAAACTTGCCCGCGCCCCTCACTGCGTCGACTAATAAAAAAAGCAGCTTTAAGGCAAATATTTTCGCACAAAGGCGCTGCGGCACAGAGAAAAATGCAAAATTACTCAATGACATTTTAAAGCAAAATCCTGTGTCTTTCGAAACGCAGCGTACGAATTATATTACCGGCAAAAATACTTCCTAAGCCAAAACTCCTTTCAGCCAGATATCCAGCCTTTCCTTAACCCCCGCAGGTTGCTTTAAAGGCTCTTTAAAATCAATTTCTCCAGCAAAGTTGTTTCCGGCAAGAGCGCTTTTTAGTTTTTGCATGGTTTTGCCTTTGCCGCCACCGTGGCAGCAGAAAAGCGCTATCTTTTTTCCCGTAATCTTTGCCGCAGTCAAAAAACTTGCCATTGCTGGAGCATAAGACCAAGCCCAAACAGGAGTTCCCAGAATAATTAAGTCATAATCACTTATATCCACACTAAAAGGTTTTAGCCTCGGCTTTTTAGCGAAAAACATCTGCTGTGTAGCCCAAAAAAAACCACCAACCTTTGTTCTTTTTTTCTCGTCTCCTTCGGGAATAAGACGAAGAAGGGTTGTTTCCGGAATTTCTCCCCAAGTAGTCTTCTGTGAAGAAAAGTTTCTCTCAGAAATAGCTGCTTTGATTTTTTCTGCTATAAAGGCGCAGTTGCCTTCAAAAGAATAATAAACAATAAGAGTTTTCATAGTATTATGATACAGGAAAAACACGCACGCGTAAATACCTTGCAATACACGACAAACGCATGAATTATGCTATCTCCTTACAAGGCAAAGAATTACAAAATACATAGCGTTTAATGCAATGTCAGCTAAGTCTTTATCCTGTAATAAATTACAAAATTTCATGCGTTTGGCGGGCAGCCCGAACGAGGAGGTGAGCAAGAGGTTAGCGAAGCTATACCTTTTGTTCCACAAATTTATCCTTGTTCCGCAAGTTTACTGGTTGCGTACCAGCCGAAAGCCAAGACTGTTGAACCTGCTCCACGGAAGGTTCCCGCTCCGATTCGCAGAACGCAAATACTCCGCGTCGTCGTCCCAACTGCCGCTGCGCATCACGCGAGCACTGCCTGCATTGGGTCCATGAGGATTAGTTTTAGCATCTGCAGTATATTCTCCAAACCAATCCCATACCCACTCACACACATTACCGCTCATGTCATATATTCCCAAACCATTCGGTGCCAAGCGTCCTACCTCACGAGTTCGTCCATCGCTGTTAGCATTATGCCAGGCCACATCATCAGGATTATCACTGCCGGAAAAGGTAAAATTACCGGGCGTATTACCGCCTCTGGCTGCAAATTCCCACTCTGCCTCTGTAGGTAATCGATAACCATTAGCACTCCAATTAGCAGTTACAGCACTCCATACAGCTATATTTGGGTGGAAAATTGAATCAGGCACTTCACCCCAATCATTTGGATTCGTACTACCATTTATACTATAAACAGGCGTAAGACCTCTCGATATACTAAGCCTGTTAGCAAATACATGAACATCATACCAGCTTACCATCTCTACAGGTCGGCGTCCCTGTGATTCTCCGGGTGCAGGCTCTCTGCCTCTGCCACCATAAAACCAACTGGGATTTGTTCCCATTACAGCCTGATACTGCTCCTGAGTTACAGGGTACTTAGCCATATAAAAACTTCTTACAGTTACCCGATGCGGAGGCTGCGCCATCCAATAACTTTCGTCATCGCTGCCCATAGTAAAGGTGCCGCCCCTAACATATACAAAACCTTCCGGAACTTCACTTCGCACATATGGCGCTAATAAAACAAAAAATATAAAAACAATAAATATAAAAACAATAAAAAAACTTTTTATTTTCATAAAAGCTCCCATACATCTATAATCTTATACATTACAAGAGCCCTCTATTTTTTCTTTTTGAGAAATTTTACTTCGCCGTCTTTAATATCAACATTTATTGTATCGCCTTCGGAAAACGAGCCGGACAAAATAAGTTTTGCAAGAGGATTTTCTACATAATTTTGTATTGTTCTTTTAAGAGGTCTAGCGCCAAAAAGAGGGTCGTATCCTGTTTCCACAAGAAACTCCTCTGCCTTTGGCGTAAATACAATATCAAATTTTCTTGCTTTAACTCTTTTTGCAAGTTTTGCAAGCTCAATATTAATAATTTTTTCAATCTGCTCTTTTCCAAGCCTGCTAAACATTATTATTTCATCGATTCTGTTTAGAAATTCCGGCTTAAACGAGACTTTAAGAAGTTTATCAATCTGTTCCTTTGCATCTTCCAACTTTTTGGCGCCAAGAATATAATCGCTTCCAATATTGCTTGTTAAAATAATTATTGTATTTTTAAAATCCACGACCCTGCCCTGCCCGTCCGTTAGCCTGCCTTCGTCAAAAAGCTGAAGCATTACATTAAATACATCGGGATGCGCTTTTTCAATTTCATCAAAAAGCAATACAGAGTACGGGCGCCTTCTAACTGTCTCGGTAAGTTGCCCGCCTTGGTCGTACCCCACATATCCAGGCGGCGCTCCTATCAGCCTTGATACAGAGTGCTTTTCCATATATTCACTCATGTCGATTCTTGTAAGAGCTTTCTCGTCATTAAAAAGAAATTCCGCAAGAGCTTTTGCGAGTTCTGTTTTCCCCACACCTGTAGGTCCAATAAAAATAAAAGTGCCTAACGGTTTGGACTCTTCCGCAAGCCCTGTTTTGTTTCTTCTAATTGCATCTGCAATCGCTTTTATTGCTTTATCCTGTCCGACAACGCGCGAGGAAAGAGTATCTTCGAGATTAAGATATTTCTGCATCTCTGAGGAAAGCATTTTCGCAACAGGTATGCCTGTCCACGTGGAAACAACCTGCGCAATATCTTCTTCGCCAACTTCTTCCTGCAGCAAAACATTGCCTGCCCGAACCTTATCGAGCTCAGCGCTTTTCTTTTCCAGATCAGACCCGACTTTGGGCAAAAGCCCGTGCTTTATCTCAGCAGCTTTTGCAAGATTGCCTTCGCGCTCATACTTAGTTTCTTCTATTTTAAGGTCTTCGATTTTTTGCTTTAAATTCCTTATCTCGTCAATAACCTGCTTTTCGTTTTGCCACTGAAGCTGCATTGCATCTCTTTTTGACTTTATTTCCGCAAGCTCTTTTTCAAGCACTGCGAGCCGCTCTTTTGAGTTCTTATCTTCTTCGCGCGAGAGAGCCTGCTTTTCGATATTAAGCTGAAGCATTATTCTTTCAAGCTGATCAAGCTCTGTTGGCTGGCTTTCTATTTCCATTTTTAGCCTGCTTGCAGCTTCGTCAACAAGGTCGATTGCTTTATCCGGCAGAAATCTGGAAGTGATGTATCTGTTCGAGAGCGTAGCAGCGGCAATTATTGCTTCGTCTTTTATTCGCACTCCGTGATGAATCTCATAACGTTCTTTGAGCCCTCTTAAAATTGCGATTGTATGCTCCACAGTCGGCTCTTTGGTATAAACTGTCTGGAATCTTCTTTCAAAAGCAGCGTCTTTTTCTATATGCTTTCTGTATTCATCGAGCGTTGTGGCGCCAATACACCTTAGCTCTCCGCGCGCAAGAGCAGGCTTTAGCAAATTGGAAGCATCCATTGCACCTTCTGCTGCTCCTGCGCCCATGAGGGTATGAAGCTCATCTATAAACAGAATTATTTCGCCGTTGCTTTGTATTATTTCGTTCATAACTGCTTTTAGCCGCTCTTCAAACTCCCCTCTGAACTTTGCGCCTGCAACAAGACCGCCCATGTCAAGTGCGAGTAACTTTTTGTTCTTTAGGGAATCCGGCACATCACCGGAAACGATTCGCCTTGCAAGCCCTTCGGCAACCGCTGTTTTTCCTACTCCAGGCTCGCCAATCAATACAGGGTTGTTTTTGGTTCTTCTGGAAAGAACCTGCATAACTCTTCTTATTTCTTCGTCCCGTCCTATAACTGGGTCTATTTTTTCCTGCTCCGCAAGAGCTGTAAGATCTCTGCAATATTTTTCAAGTGTCTGATACCTGTTCTCCGGGTTCTGGTCTGTAACCCGCTGATTCCCTCTTATCAAAACAAGGGTTTTGAGTATATTATTTCTGGTAACGCCTGCATTTTTCAAAATCTTTGCGCTGTTTGCCGAGGAGTCGAGAATTGCAAGAAAAATGTGTTCTGTGCTTATATATTCATCTTTCAGAAGCTCTGCTTCTGCTTCTGCCTTGTTGAGCACTTTAGTAACTTCGGGCGCTGTATTGATTATTGCTCCATCTCCGTAAACTTTGGGTTTCGAACTGATAGCCTGCTCAACATTAGAAATGAGTTTATCTCTGCTTACGCCAAGTTTATCTACAAGCGGAGGAATTACGCCATCTTTTTGGGTCAAAAGAGCATAGAGAAGATGCTCTGCAGCAATTTCTGAATTACTATACTTATGCGCGATTGTTTCTGCGTCCTGCAGCGCTTCCTGTGCCTTAATAGTTAACTTGTCGTATCTCATAGTTTCCTCTGTATTTTTTATCTATACATATTAAAGATAAAAAAATATAGATCATTAGTCAAATTTTATTACTTCTTTTGCTTATTCAACTTTATATAAACCTATCATTCTGATATATTTTACAGAAGCTATAATTATGGGTAATTTATTAATTAATGTTCTGATATCAGTATTATCAGGAATTATCATTTTTGTATTTCTTTTGCGCAAAAGAAATTTAAAACCAGAAGAAATATTAATACCGATGATCGCCGGGCTTTGCGCTGTTTTTCCTGCCAGTTTGATAGGATATTTACTATTAGTTAAAACTGCATCTGTAACAGGTTTGTTTAAAACTTTTATTGATGCATTTGTCATAGCCTCTTTTGTGGAGGAGTCAGTAAAATTTCTAACAATAAAAATTCTCTTTTCCATAAGAAAAATAGATAATTTAAAAGACGGGATTGCGGTCGCTGTAGCTGTGGGGACTGGTTTTGCCTGCCTTGAAAACATTATGTACAGTTTTGATTACTCTCTTATTGTAATTTTTAGAGTTTTTAGCGCTGTGCCTCTTCACATAATAACAGCGGGGATTATCGGATATTTTTGCATTAAGAGCATCCAGTTTAAAAAACAGCAGGAGATAAAGGGGTTTGGAGAAGCGTTTTTAATCCACGGTCTTTATAATTTCTTAATTTCATTGAGATCATTTATTTCTTTTACCGCCGCGCCTCTGCTTTTATGGGCTGGATACAGGTTATACAGGCTTTGCAAAGAAGATGTTGAGGCTGATACTAACAAGGCGTGAAAGCAGAATCCGCAAGATTGGTTAAGGCTGAGAATATTCTTAATATCTAAAAAAATAGTTTTATCGTGTTGACATGACTACTTAATACTCGTATACTGATTTTGATGACGCAGGGTAGAGCAGCTGGCAGCTCGTCGGGCTCATAACCCGGAGGCCGTAGGTTCAAATCCTACCCCTGCTAACTTAATAACTCCTTATGTTATAAGGAGTTATTTTTAAGACATCCACACAACGTGTCTTTAGTCATTGCATATAGCAAACAGTGGCACATAAAATGACACAAAATCCATTTTCAATGCCACTGTTTGAGGTTAAAGACATGAAACACCTTCCCTTTTTAGTATTCAAGAGAGGAGAACGTCGCTTTTATTCAATTTGTTTTAAAAATGAGCAGACCGGAAAATACCTTACGGCAATCAGCACAAAAAAAGACACAAAAGCCGAGGCAATACAAACTGCTTTTGAATGGCTAAAAAATAGCATACCCAAGAAGGGCGAAGCTATTCAGATCAAAAAGTATCTTTTACGGGATATGCTAAAAGAATCTGACACAAGCAAAGCCGATACCGAATTCATCTGTAAAGAATTACAACGCAGAGGCTTGCTAAAATCCTTTGTCATTGAAAAAAGCGTACAATCTTGTTGATTTTGTAAGTTATTTGACAAATTTCTGGGACTGGGATAAATCAGTGTTCTTTCACTTTTTATAATCATTCAAAAACTCATAATTTTTAAATCCCGCCCCACTACAGTCTTTTAATTCAATATACTGTAATACCCCACATTAAATCTCAAACAAAGTGACATCTACACACCTTCTCGTTCAATCTGGGGCAATCTGGATAATTCCAATACTGTATATTTTATATTCTTAACTCAGGGATAGAGTCAAATTGAAATCTGTAGTTTTTAAATTTTAATTTTCAATTTCTTATATTTCATTATCAAATTACTTATCGGAGGTTTTCTTGGTATGCTAGCATTATGTCTCCAATTCAATTCGCAAGTCTTGGTTTTTGCCTTCATCTATTATAAACCTAGCTAATTTTGCTTTTTGGCTTTCACAGACTTCTTCCTCATCAGGCTCTATCCAACGCATGGATTTTTTATACATCAAAAAACCACTAGGAATAATCTCTCCCTTCACATGAGCTTTTTTTCGAGAAAATACTTCATGTTCCTCAAATTGAATTGTAAGGAAATCATCCCAAATATCTAGTTCCATAAAACTTCCCCCTACTTAATTATAACAAATTAAAAAAATAAGCAATAAAAATGGAGAAAACAAAAAATGAAAATCAAAAGACATTTTCGGACTTGACTAATAAATCATGGTTTCAAGATGGAAATACCATCAAAGTCGGTGATTCTTTCCAAAAGATTATTTCAAGTGAATTTCAATTACTTGATGTTAAAGAAGTTCTAGTCGGTGATCCATTTTCAACATGGAAAATCATAATCACAACCGACGACAAGATACATCTTTTGAAATCATCGAGGGAATTGAAGTAACTAATTTTCAATTCAAAATCAAAAGGGAGAATGTTTTTGTTCTCCCTTATTTTTCGTTATCGTGTATTTTATTATTCAATTTTAATAAACATTCTAGATGAAAGGTCAAAACTTGCCAATATGCTGACAATGGCTACAGGAATGCGGGCCGGCAAGATTCAGAGCTTACGAGTCCAAGATTTAGTCAGGACTGCCTATATGTCCGGCATAGCTGGAATTTTTAGGATGGGCTAAAAACCACAAAAAATAATGGATCAAGAATTGCTGAGGTTCCTTTTCCGGGACTTATGAATGAGTTGATAGAACTGGCAAAAAAGAACCCACACGGTTACGACATGGATAGTTTTGTATTTTTGGCAGAGAAACTCCCCGGCAAGCCTTTTCCGAAGAGATTTAAAAGATGCATTGATAAAAACCGGACTAAGCCAAGAATCAGCAAAAGCATATACCTTTCATGGATGGCGACATTACTTTACTGCTTATATGAGACTTCGGATCGATGAAAAACTATTGCAGCAGCAAACAGGGCATAAAACCCTTATAATGCTTGACCATTACACAAGGCATAGGATTGTAGGAGACACGTCAATCTAATTTAGCCCCCTGTTTTGCGTAGAGAAAAGTCAGTTAAACTATCCCCTGAGGGGAAGAAATGGGGATGTTAGATGATTTACAAGAAAAAATGCATGAGCTTGAAAGAGAAGCAAGGCATGAAGGATATTGGTATAGCGTAAGCGGCGCATTAGTTATTTTGGTATGCGG
>WQTU01000055.1 GCA_009786125.1 Spirochaetota bacterium | reverse complement strand
TCTAATCAGTGCTTCCACATTTTTTCGTAGTTTTCTTGCAGAAAACTACGAAAAAAGGATAATAAGGTAAAGCTGATTTATTCTCGATTGAATAAATCAGCAGTTTTCTAGGGAGTGATGATTAAGAACCTATAATTTTTAAAATTTAATAGTAGGTTCTTATTTGGCACTAATCATCAGCTTCTTGTTGGAGTTCTGTTGTTTTGAATATTATTTATATATTTGGGATTGCACTTGCCCTTTCTATAGATGCTTTTGCTGTTTCTGTTATTAATGGCGTTACTGTAAAAAACCTGAAATTCAGGCAAGCTCTTGTTATTGCGCTTTTTTTTGGCGGGTTTCAGGCTATTATGCCTATTATTGGCTGGAGTATAGGTCCATTTTTCAAGGGATATATCGAAAATATCAGCCATTGGATTGCATTCATACTTCTCGTTATAGTTGGCGCTAAAATGATATATGAATCAATTTTCAGAAAAGAAAAAAATAATCAGCAAACAAGCAAGCTTGGTATTACTACACTATTAATTCTCTCTATTGCCACAAGTATAGATGCTTTTGCTGTTGGATTGAGTTTTTCCCTTGTTGGCATAAATATATTTTTGCCTGCCATAATAATAGGTTTTGTAACTTTTTTTGTCTGTCTGATAGGCGTCTATATCGGGGACAGGGCCAGCGACTTGTGCGAGAAAAAACTTGGGGCAGCAGGGGGTATAGTTCTTATCCTTATAGGAGTAAAAATTTTAATTCCCGGTATTGTATAAAAGTCTGATATGAGAGTATAAAAAATAAAGGGGTTTTAAGAAGATGAAAAAAATAATTCCTTGTTTGTGTTTGTTATTATATGTTCAAATTCAATTTGCTTTTGCGCAAACCGAAGACTGGGATAAGCCGGCATCCAGAAGCTTGAGAGAAGCCGCAATACCGGGACTTATTGCAACCGGAGAAGTTCTGCTTAAAAACGCAGTTCTTATGACATGCAATATATCATTTAACCGGGCATTCGGAGGAGGATTTGAGTGGGCGCAGCCGTCAGCCGAATCTATCCGCCGCAATTTTACTACTCCAATCTGGAACTGGAAATGGGAAGAAATGGATCGTTTTCCCGTGAATCAATTGGGACACCCATATCAAGGAGCCATGTATTTTACTGCAGGCAGAGTTAATGGCTTTGGTCCTCTTGGATCCATACTTTTTGGCGCATTCGGCAGTTATACATGGGAAGTTTTTTTTGAAAATCCAATGTCATCTCTCAATGACTTTATTACCACTACTATCGGCTCTTTTGCAATGGGAGAAATGCTGTATCGTCTGCACATAGAGGCTCACACAGCCGGCGCTCCATTGCCTGTGGTTTTTCTTGTTAACCCCATGGGCGGTTTCCATATGATAGTAACCAACGGAAGACAGATACCCGACGCCGGGCAATATCTCTATCAGCTTCAAACCAGAATTGGCGGGGGATACGCTGCAACTCGTTACTCGTTCGCAGACAACGATGCGCATGGTTTTTTTCCTCCTGTCTCCGGAGGATTCGGCAATTTTGAACTAAGACTAATCTACGGTAATCCTTTTGAGCAGCACACTGCAGTTCCTTTTCGCCATTTCGAACTTACTGTATCTATAGCCATGCGGCCCGGCGATTACATTGATTACCGCATGATTTCCGATGGTTATCTCTTTTCATTCTCACCTGTTTATACAGACAGAAACAGAATGAGCACAGGTCTTTCGCTGCACTTTGACTATATATCTATAGGGAGATTTGATGTATGGAGCAGCGGTATTGATATGCACAGCAATGCTCTGGGCTGGTCAGTAAAACACCGGCATGATTTTTCAGAAAACACTGCTATGGAATTAAAGTATCATGCCGGATTTACTTTCTGGGGAGTCTCATCTTTTTATTCAAACCATAATCCTGCAGGAGAACTAAACTACGGATATGGTTTTAACTCAAAACTCTTTTTTAACCTGGAGAATAAAAATCTGGGCAGGCTTGAGGCAGAATTGCTCTTTTACTCACTATGGCCATATCCGGGAACCAGCTCCCTTTCCGGAGGAAGCACCTTTTGGCTGTTTTCAGAAATTACCTATTCCCGTTTAATTACGAATTCTTTTTCCATAGGAGCAACAAAATCTTTTGCAAGAGAGTGGACATCTCTCAATGGATATCCGAATACCACAAAAAAGATGAATGCAGTAAAGATGTTTATTGCGCGAAATTTTTAAGGACTTGCTGATTTATTCTCGATTGAATAAATCAGCAGTTTCCTAAATATAAAAATATGAAAAAGGTTTTTAGAATATGAAAAAAATAATTACTTGCTTATGCCTGTTACTGCTTATTCAAATTCAATTTGCTTTTGCTCAAACTGAGGATTGGGATAAAGCACAATCCAGAACTTTGAGAGAAGCTTTAATGCCAGGACTTATTGCAAGCGGCGAAACCCTGCTTAGTAACCTAACCCTAATGTTAATCAATACCGCAATCGGGTTTCCATGGGCAACCCCAACAGCCGAGTCTATTAGAAGCAATTTTACCAATCCCTGGGAGTGGGAAGATTCAGACGGTTTTTTGGTAAATCAGTTGGGGCATCCATATCAAGGCGCACAGTATTTTACTGCAGGCAGGGTTAATGGATTTGGATTTTATAGCTCTGTATTTTTTAGCATTCTCGGCAGTCTTACATGGGAAGCTTTCGGCGAATCAAAACAAGCATCCATTAACGACTTTATTACTACTGTTCCCGGCTCCATGGCAATGGGAGAAATGCTATACCGCCTGCATCTTGAAGCTCATGCAGCAGGCGCTTCGCTGCCTCTTGTTTTTCTTGTAAGCCCCATGGGCGGTTTCCATATGATAGTAACCAACGGCAGACAGATACCTGACACAGGTCAATATCTCTATCAGCTCCAAACCTTTGTTGGCGCTGGGCGGTCAACAACCCGCCACTCGCTTGCCGGCAATGACGGGTATGAATTTTCTTCCGACGGCAGCTTTGGCGTTATTGGCCTAAGACTTATATACGGCGATCCTTTTGAACAAAGTACCGCAGTCCCCTTCCGGCACTTTGAACTCTCTGTCTGTCTCGGCACCCACCTTGGCAGATATACCAATATTCGCCTTATTTCCGATGGATATCTCTTTTCTTTCTCACCAATTAATACCGAGAGAAACAGAATGAGTACCGGTCTTTCAATGCACCTTGACTATATATCTCTGGGGGATTTTAATATATGGAACAGCACTATTGATATGTACAGCAATGCCCTAAGTTGGACAGTAAAATTTCAACATAGGTTTTCGGAAAATACTGTTATGGAATTGAGGTGCCATCTTGGATTTACTTTTGTGGGAGCATCTAACTACTATTCGGAAGAAGGAGCATGGGCAGAAAGAGGCGGTACAACCTCACTTGTGAATGAGCTTAGAAACTACGGATACGGCACTAATTCAAAGCTCTTTTTTAGTCTGAGAAACAATATGCTGGGCAAGTTTGCAGCAGATCTGCTTTTCTATACATTACGCCCATATCCCACAAAATCAATTCCTCTAACTGTTCATTCTTCCACCACCACTCCTCCGCGCGGAACTGTTTTTTGGTTGTTTGCAGATTTTACCTATTCCCGCCATATTGTAAATTCCTTTTCTCTGGGCGTTACTGCTTCCTTTGCAAGAGAATGGGGAAGGTTTCAGAACCATCCAAATACCAGAAAAGTTAACGATTCAACAAGTCTCTTTGTTGCATGGAATATGTAAATCTGCTGCTTTCGGGGTGGTAACCTTCGCTCGCAAAAGCTCGCTCGGCGGAAATTCCCCGGCCATTGGTCAGCCAAAAACCTGCTTAACCCGCGCGACCCCGTACAAATAGTAAATGGTATTATACCGCAGGGCAGAGCCCTGCACCCTGCGCCTTCGGCGCATGTTCCGCAGCAGAGCTGCGGGGTACGCCTGCGCGACCCTTTGTTTCCTCATTCGCTCGGTCATGTGCAAGCTCCGCTTGCCCGCGACTCTCGCTTCATTCGGAAATAAATCTATTCACAAAGCTACGGGATACTCTGCAGGTTTATATACAAATTTATATTTGCCCCGCAAGTTTATACGGAGCCCTTCACTATCCTGTCAAAGCCTGTATATGGAACAAGATTTTTCGGAATCACAACAGAACCATCCTCCTGCTGAAAGTTTTCCAGTATACACACAATCGCGCGCGTAAGCGCCATCGCAGTGCCGTTTAACATATGCACAAACCTGTTGCCGCTATCCGACTTATATCGTATCCCCAAACGCCGCGCCTGAAAATCCGTGCAGTTCGAAGTGCTCGTAATCTCCCCCCAGTCGCCGCCGTTTTCGCGGCCCGGCATCCACGCCTCAAGATCAAACTTTCTGTATGCAGCAGCCCCAAGATCGCCGCTGCAAGTATCAACAACCCTGTAAGGGATGCCGAGTCCCTGAAAAATTTCTTCCTCAGTCTCAAGAATATACTTATGAAACGAATCAGACTCCTCGGGCAGACAATAGACAAACATCTCCACCTTCGTAAACTGATGCACCCTAAAAAGCCCCTTCGAGTGCTTGCCCGCAGAACCCGCCTCGCGTCTAAAACAGTTTGAAATGCCTGCCATTTTTATAGGCAGATTTGCTTTATCAAAAATTTTATCTGAATAATAACCGCCCAATGTTATTTCCGAAGTTCCAATAAGACAAGTGCCGGTTCCTTCTATAGTATAGATATTGCTCTCATCTCCGCGCGGATTAAAGCCTATTCCAGCTGCGACCTCTTCTTTTGCAATATCCGGCGTCTTCATCAGAATAAAACCTTTTTTCCTTAAAATATCAAGCGTATAACGAATGAGCGCCATTTCAAGCAACACAGCCTCATTCTTCAAATAGTAAAACTTCGGACCCGAAACCTTCGCAGCTGCCTCAAAATCAACAAGATCAAGCGCAGCCGCATCCGCAAGCTCAACATGATCCTTCGGCTTAAAACCAAACGTCGGCACAATACCAACCCTCTTAATCTCCGTATTGTCCTTCTCTTCCTTACCCACAGGAACTTCCGGATGAGCCATATTCGGAATCTCAAGCATCGCCTTACTATACGCAGACTCTTTTTCCGCAGAAAGCTTCTCAAGCTCCGCGATTTTTTCCTTAAGCGCCTTGCCCTCATCGATTAGAGCCGCCCGCTCTTCCGCCGAAAGCTTCGCCTTCATAGCGTCCGCATTTGCATTTCTCTTCTGCCTCAGCGAATCAATCTCCTGCTGCAAACCGACTTTTTCCTCATACAGTGCAACCGCAAGGTCTGCATCCGCAGCCATACCCCTGTTTTTTATATTTTCTTTAACAAGATTCAAGTTTTCACGAATAAATTTTATATCAAGCATAATAACCCAATTTTATAATAAAATAGCGCCTTTTGTCCACCTTCCCACCTGCCCCGCTGGAAAAACCCCGATATTCTATTCACAATATCTCACACTAAGGTCAGAGGCACGAAGTTTTTTAAAAATGATACATTCTGCCTCTTAATGATATTAGCTTCTTTGATGAGAATTATAAATATTTAGTCACTTTTTTCTTCCATTGTGCCTTTGGCGATTAAAATGGCGAATCGTGAAAATTCTCGTTGACAAATTGTGAACAATTGGCTACAATATAATTATGATTGTCGAAAAGACGGAAACTTTTGATAAGTGGCTGAGAGCCTTGAAAGACGAAATTGGCAAGGCTCATATATTGCGCCGAATTCAAAGGATTGAGACCGAAGATTTTTTCGGCGACCACAAAAAACTGGCAGGTTGCGATCTTTATGAACTTATTATTGACTACGGTCCTGGGTACAGGGTTTATTTTGAAAAACGTGTAAACAATACTATCGTTTTTGTACTTCGGGGCGGAAAAAAAGCAGACCAGAAACGAGACATAAAACAAGCAAAAAAGCAAGCACAGGAGAATTGATATGGCTAAAGAAAAAGTAACACGCTGGAACATACTAGACTACCTCGACAACGAAAAATCAATAGCGGCATATCTGCAAGTGGCGCTAGAAGAAAACAATCCGGCGGGTTTTGTGAGCGCAATCGGTGACGTAGTGCGCGCACGCGGTATTAACGCTATGGCTAAAGAAATGGGCGTAAGCCGTGAAGGTCTGTATAAAAGTTTCTCCGGCAAACGCAAACCAAACATCGAAACTGTATTTAACGCACTCGACAAACTTGGTATGCAAATAATCATCCAGCCTAAATTAAATAATATAGGGAAAAGAAAAGCTGCCGCTTTATAAACTCCTAAAAAACAGAACTTTACTCGACTCACCCGTGTAAAGTTTCGATATTTTGCTCATGGCTCTTTTGGGCGCATGAGCGAGCGCGTCTTTAAGCCGAGAGGCCATAGTAAGCAGTACAGCCGCAAGCCATATCATCATCAGTTTTAAAGCATTTGACTAAAGCTTCAAAAGTTCTTAATCTTATCAAACATGAAAGAAAACAGACCTGTAACAATCCAGAGCGATGCTACTCTCCTGCTCGATGTGCATGACCCTGCTTTCGAGGAAGCAAGAAATGATGTATCGGTCTTTGCAGAGCTCGAAAAGTCGCCCGAGCATATTCATACATATAGATTATCGTCGATTTCCCTTTGGAATGCTGCATCTGCCGGGATTTCGCCGGATCAGATTATAAAAAGGCTCGAAAAATGGTCAAAATTCGATATTCCGGAAAATATCATCTTTAGAATAGAGCAAAGCGCAGGGCTTTTTGGGAAAATAATCCTGCTTCCGACAGATGATCCATATATGCTTATCCTAAAAGTAACAGAAACAAGAATCTACAATGAACTCAAAGCGCTAAAAAAAATTGCCAAAATCCTCATACCTGGGGACGAAGATAAAACTTTTTTTCTCAAGCTTGTTGACAGAGGCACAGTCAAGCAGGAGCTTATAAATTACGGATTTCCTGTAAAAGACGAGGTTCCGCTCAAAAAAGGCGCTCCTCTTGATATAACACTCAGGGACACAACTTTGAGCGGTCATGCCTTTTCTCCAAGGGATTATCAAAAAGAAGCTGCGTATGCTTTTTATGGAGAAGGCAAGCCGGGAAATGGGTTTGGAACCATTGTTCTTGCCTGCGGCTCAGGAAAAACAGTTGTCGGAATGGCGGTTATGGATATATACAAAACCCATACGCTAATTTTAACAACAAATATTACTGCTGTAAGGCAGTGGCAAAACGAGCTTATCGATAAAACGAACCTCACGCGGGAGGAAATCGGCGAATACACAGGCGATAAAAAAAATATAATGCCCGTAACCATTGCAACATACCAGATTCTCACCTGGCGGCCCGATAAAGAGTCTGATTTTCCTCACTTTGAGATCTTCCGAAAGGGCGAATGGGGGCTGATAATATACGATGAGGTTCATCTTCTGCCTGCGCCTGTTTTCCGGGTAACAGCAGAGATTCAGGCAATAAGTCGGCTTGGGCTTACAGCTACGCTTATACGCGAAGATGGCAGGGAAACCGATGTTTTTTCTCTTGTAGGTCCAAAAAGATTCGATTGCCCCTGGAAAACCTTGCAGGAAAAAGGGTGGATTGCAGAGGCAAATTGTTTTGAGATAAGAACAGAGCTCCCGCAAGAACTTGAAGTTCCATACGCAGTGGCTGATAAAAGAGAAAAGTTCCGGCTGGCTGCAGAAAACCCAGTAAAATTTGAAATTGTAAAAGATATTCTGGAAAACCACAGCGGCGACTTGATAATTATCATTGGGCAATACATAAGCCAGCTTAAAAAAATTCAGCAGATGATTAAGGTACCCATAATAACAGGCGAAACTCCAAATTCAGAGCGTGAACGAATTTTTGACTTATTCAGAAAAGGAAAAGAAAAAATTATAATAGTATCAAAAGTTGCAAATTTCGCAGTTGATTTGCCCGATGCATCTGTAGCCATACAAATTTCCGGAAGTTTTGGCTCAAGACAGGAAGAAGCGCAAAGATTGGGAAGAATTTTAAGACCAAAAGAGAAAAATGCATATTTTTACAGCATTGTTTCGCATAATACTGTTGAAGAGGAGTTTTCTGCCAACAGGCAAAAATTTTTAACAGAGCAGGGATATAAATATCAGATTGAATTGCGGTAATAGACGCCCGGCTAACCGGGTTGAAAAAAAGAAAAACGGGCAAAAGTTTTTACAAATCCCTTTATTTTTTTTGATTAGTATTTTATATTAATATAATTTTATACTTTTTGCCTCCGGGAGTATGATGGAAGTTATTACAACTGAGATTTTTGACGTAGATCACACAATTACAGCAAAATCAACAGCCGTAAGTTACCTTTTTATTTTAATAAAAAGGAAATATGTATCTCCAACTGTTCTTGCTTCGCTCCCCTATGTGTTTCTTAATTATAAATATGGCAGAATGGCAGAAAAGCATTTTGCCAGGGCAGTTCCGGAACTTAAAGGAATTAGCAGATCGATTCTCGAAAGCATTGCCCTGGAAAACTTTGAAAAAAATATAAAAAAATCAATCTACCCAAAATCAGAAACTCTTGTAAGAAAACTTAAAGATGAGGGCAAAAAAATTATCTTTGCTTCTTCTTCGCTTGATATAATCCTGGACCCTCTTGCCAAATATCTGGGAGCAGACGATATTATTGCAACAGAATTTAAATTTGAAGATGATT
Organism: Spirochaetota bacterium; assembly: GCA_009786125.1. Lineage (GTDB taxonomy): Bacteria > Spirochaetota > Spirochaetia > CADAEX01 > CADAEX01 > WQTU01. The sequence continues at coordinate 1,722 of WQTU01000055.1, read as the reverse complement.
TATGCACAGGCAATTTTATGGATTTCCCTGTATTTAAAACTCAAAAAAGAAAAAAAGTTATTGAATATGCAGCAGATTATAATATATCGCTTAAACAAGCTTCGTTTTATTCAGACAGTATTCACGACCTTCCGCTTTTGGAAGAGGTTGGAAACCCTGTTGCAGTAAATCCGGATATGAGACTAAAATCTCTTGCAAAAAAAAGAGGCTGGCTAATACTAAATTGCAGGAAGTGAGATGGGATCTACCCTGCCGCCTCACATAAGATTTGCCCCGAATAAATTTGTGAAACAAAAGTAAATTTAACCTTCGGCTACCTGTATTCAACTTCAAGAGATATTGGTTCATAAAGCGTAAGAAATCTTACAACAGGAATAGAAAATGTTGCCCTATTGCCCGAGATATTCCCGCCCCTTGCAGAAACCACCCTTCCGCCTGTATTTATTTCAATATCAACAAAACTGTTTTTAAATATAGATAAAGCATCCGGAGAATATTCGCTGAAAATAAAATCAATAAGATCGAGATATTCTTCTTCTGTATATGGGTTATCAGGATCAGGCGCAAGTCTCGAAAGAATCGGGTTTTCGTCTATCATAAATCTTCGCGACAAGATTCTGTATTTTTCTGTATTCAGCAAAAATCTTATTCTTCTGTTTCCGCTGCTCTCAAAGATACTTAAAATTCCATCGGTTGCTTCTGCAATTCCTCTTGCATCGTTCCTTAACGTAAATTTCATATTAAGATCATGCCGTGTTGGAGCAGAAATGCTTACCAAAGTAACATTCTCATACGAAGCAAAAGATTTTTTAATCTGATCCAGATCAAAAAAAGAATCTGATTGCTCTCTAATGCCTGCGAATTTTAAAAGATCATCTATATAATCTGTAAACATTCTTGTAATCCGAATGTTCATGGTGCAAGTGATATCGCCGTTTTCCGCAATATCAATAACCAACCTGGCGCTGCACGAAAAAAAAGTTAAAAAAAAGGCAAAAAGAACAGCGGCACGAAGGCTGTGCGCAGTGCAGCGGCGCAAATGCTGCGAAAAGCGCTGCAAAAATACTTTATTATGCATACCATGAATTTAGCTCTTAATGCAGATATCGTCAATATTATAAAGCAAGAACCCTTGATTTTTAATTTCCCTGTCATCATAATTGGAGTATGAAAGGAGTAATAATTGCAGCAGGATACGGGACACGATTCCTTCCTGTTACAAAAACAATACCAAAAGAGATGCTTCCTCTCATCAACCGTCCGGCCATTGAGTTTATAGTCGATGAGTTTATAAAATCTGGAATAAGGGAAATTCTTATAATAACATCGCGCCGCAAAAAAGCAATGGACGATTATTTTGATGCAGAAGCAGAACTTGAAGCGCTTTTTAAATCCGAAAATAACTTAAAAAAACTGGATGCCATAAAACCGCAGGAAGCGAATATTTTCTTCAAACGGCAAACAGAGATGCTGGGAACAGGGCACGCCATAATGCAGGCAGAAGCTTTTGTCGGCAACGAACCTTTTGTTGTTGCGTATCCGGACGACCTGCACTTTGGAAAAACGCCTCTGGCTAAACAGCTTGTTAAAAAACATAACGAAACAGGCTGCTGTGTGATGTCAAGCCTTCACAACCCGCCGCAACTTGAGCGGTACGGGGTCCTTGCTCTGGCGGAAGACGGAATACATGTAACAGATATTGTGGAGAAACCTGCGCCGGGG
>WQTU01000054.1 GCA_009786125.1 Spirochaetota bacterium | reverse complement strand
TTCAGAAAAAACATTCAGAAAAAACATTCAGAAAAAACATTCAGAAAAAACATTCAGAAAAAACATTCAGAAAAAACATTCAGAAAAAACATTCAGAAAAACGAAGCTTTGGCTTTAAGGATGTCGTTGTAATTATTATTTGTATTTCCGGCGCTGCGTTTTTTCTTAATCTCTTTAGACTTGATTTGTTTCAAACAATTACGTCTCAAGATAATCAGCCTGTGGGAACAGTTACTGTTAGGTATAACAATATTCAGCGCCGCCTTGCAGATCGCGTATTGTGGAGCCGCCTTTTTGTCGAGGCGCCTGTTTACCGAGGAGATCTTATTCGCGTTGCGGAAAATTCTGCTGCAACTCTTCATATAAGCGACAATGATATTGATTTAAACGAAAACACTTTGATACGAATACAGATTTCGACAGACATCGAAGACCGTGTAATACTCGATCTTGGCTACGGAAGTTTGAATTTGAGCAACAACCGAATAGGCGCCGGAGGCATTGCGCTTAATATTATGGGGAGCATTATTACGTCTGATGCAGGAACTGTACTCAGCGCATCTGCCGGCGAAGACGGGATGACGCTTCAGGTAAACGCAGGAAGTCTAACGATCACAGAACAGGACGGGCAAAGCCGGTCTCTCGACACAGGCGGTTTTTTAGCGCTGGATGCAAGTGGAATCGAGCAAATAATCCCTGCTGCAATACTATTACATCCCATGCCGAACGCGCGTTTTATTGCAAACAATAATGAGCCGCTTAACATCCGTTTTGCATGGAATCCGGTGAACCTTGAGGAACAACTGCTGCGTCTGGAAATTGCAGAAGACCGCAGCTTTGCGCGCATAACGCAAACAATTGACAATATTGATCTTACCAATGCCGAAAACGCCGCTGCTCTTGCTGCCGGAAGATGGTATTGGCGGCTGTCCGCCCAGGAAACTGTTCTTAGCTCCGGGCAGCTCACTATCGTGAATGCTGCGGCAATATCACACATAAGCCCGCTTCAGGACAGCCTGTTTTTGTATCAGGTAAGTCCGCCTGCAATTCGCTTTGAATGGACGCCAATAGATGGGGCATCATATTATATTCTGGAAGCAAATTCTTCGCCGAATTTCGTGAATCCGCTAATAAGAAGAGAGAGCGCTGCTGCTGCTCTTGTCGAATTTGATCTTGCAGCAGGAACATGGTATTGGCGAATAAAGCCTGTTTTCCCCTCTCTTTTTGAAGGCTCTGCGGATTTTTCGCAGGTTACATCTTTTCGTACAGAGCGTGTTGATGCGGCTGACTCTTTTGCAGCCGAAGTTATACTGCCTCCTGAAATTTTGATAGCTGCGCAGCTAAAACCTGAGCCGGTACCGGAACCGGAACCAGAAATTGTTGTTGCTCCTCAGCCTGTAATAGTACCTGTGCAGCCCCTGCCTCAGCCTATAATCCGGCAGCCGGCTCCCAACCGCCGCATCCAGTTCGAAGAACTGCGTGCAACGCGGCAGATTGATTTTTCATGGTCGCCTGTAACAGGCGCTAACGCATATATTTTAACCATATTTCAATTGCGCAGTGATGGATCTCAGCGGCAAATTATTACTACCGGACCAATGCAAAGAACAGACTGGGCTCTTAGAAATCTTGCTATTATAGATCGAGGGACTTTTGTCTGGCAGGTAGAAGCAGTAAGTATAAACCGCGCAGGCATAATTGAGCGCCGCGGAAGAATAGCAGAAAGCAGATTTATCGTGGATATTCCGGCTCCCGGACTCATAGAGATCGAGGAAATAGGGGTTCTCTATGGCCGTTAACCGAATGAAAGAGAGCGTATCTTGCTGCCTGTTAATTATATTGCTTTTTTCTGCTTTGCCGCTGGCTTTATATGCTCAGAATACTCAAGAAGATGATGATGCGCGTTTTATTCATCGCTTTGCATGGACACGAGACTACTACGCTTTGCGGTATGAAGTAATAATCGAAAGAATGGAAAACAGGGTATTCCGTACTGTATTGCATGAGTTTACAGTTGAGCCTTATATTATTACTTCTTTGCCGCCCGGAAGTTATCGATTGCGCGTAATACCTTATGATTTTAGGGATCTGCCCGGAGAAGGAACGCCGTGGAGAAACTTTATAGTTCACGCTGTTACGGACCCTTTGCCTAAAAAGCACAGAGACTTGTATATTGGTCTGTTTGCAGAAGTCATTGGATACAGCCGTTACGGACCTGGGTTTGGGGGCGGTCTTACTTTTGGGGGAAGCTCTAATGGCAAAGGCATTGGTTTTAGCTTTCTTTATGCGCAAGACTTAGAGGGTTTTACTTTTATAGAAGCGCTTGCGCATCTGCGCCTGTATCTATCCGGCGCAAGAGCAACCAACACTGGTTTTTTTGTCCAGGCAGAAGGCGGTATTCTCTTCTGGTTCACCTATGAAATATCTGAAATTACAGACAATTTTGCTCCTGTGGCAGGACTCCGCATAGGCTGGCGTTTCCCTGCGGGAGAACGCTGGTATATCGAACCTGCTATTCGCGGAGGGTATCCTTATATTTTAGGCGCAAGTATCACCGCAGGAATCAGGCGGACTACACTTCGTTAATGCCGAAGATTTATAAAAAGATTTTTTTATTCCCCTGGTTGACATTTTTTTAAAATCAGATAAAAATAATCACGATGAAAAATTCTATCATAATAATTACAATTATTCTTCTGCTCGGCAATATCATTCTTATTGGCAAGGATAATATATCGGAAGGATAACTGCGATATTACAATAATTGTAAGAGCCGTCCTTCCGAAGGGCGGCTTTTTTTTCATAAAAAGATTCAAAAAGGAGTCAATTTGATGGATCGCATTTTTATTTTTGATACAACGCTTAGAGACGGAGAACAGGCTCCCGGCGCTTCAATGACTGCCGACCAAAAGTACGAAGTAGCAACCCAACTCGCGAAACTTGGAACAGATATAATTGAAGCAGGATTTCCTGTTTCGTCCCCTCAGCAGTTTAAGGCATGTAAACTTATTGCAGAAAACCTCAAAGGACCTGTTATCGCAGCCCTTGCGCGAGCAATTAAAAAAGATATTGATACAGCAGCAGAAGTATTGGCAAAAGCAGAGAATTCCAGAATACACACATTTATTGCAACATCGCCGATTCACATGAAACATAAACTCAAAAAAAAGCCAGATGAAATTATTGAAATGGCAGTAAGCGCCGTAAAATATGCGCGCAAAAAAGCCCGCCAGGTAGAGTTTTCCGCAGAAGATGCTTCAAGAAGCGACCTTGAATTTTTATGCAAAATTTTTGAAAAAGTAATTGATGCAGGAGCAACCATTGTAAATATCGCAGATACCGTTGGTTATGCTATTCCATCAGAAATAGGCAATATTATTTCTGCAATCCGCAATAATGTCCCGAATATCGACAAAGCAATTATTTCTGTTCACTGCCACAATGATCTTGGTCTTGCAGTTGCTAACACCCTTGCAGCCATAGAAAACGGAGCAAGACAGGCAGAGGTAGCTATAAATGGAATCGGAGAGCGCGCAGGAAATGCAGCATTTGAAGAGCTTGTAATGGCGCTGGAAGTAAGAAAAGAGCTTATGCCTTATAGAACCAATATAAATCCAACGCATCTTTATAAGACCTCAAGGCTTATTTCAAATTTTACCGGTTTTGCAATTCCCAAAAATAAACCCATAGTAGGAGACAATATATTTGTGCATGAGTCTGGAATACATCAGGATGGTATTCTCAAACACAGAGCAACTTATGAAATTATAACTCCGGCATCAATAGGCAGAAAAGAAAAAACAAATATTGTTCTCGGAAGACATTCCGGGCTTCATGGTTTTAAGAGCAGAGTTGCGGAACTTGATTTTAAACTTTCAAAAGAGGAAAGTAAAAGTGTCTATAACAAGTTTCTCAATCTTGCCGACAAAAAAAAAGAAGTATTTGATGAAGACCTCATAACGCTTATTACAGATGAACGAGGCGTGAAAAATCCGACCTACAAGCTTGAATATTTTAGCGTTATATCCGGCAATAAAACCATACCAACAGCAACAATAAAAATAAAACATAATAATGAAATATTTGAAGAAGCAGCTATTGCAGACGGTCCTGTTGAAGCTATCTTTAAGGCAATTGAGAAAGCTACAGGAATAACCGCAAAGCTTGAAGAGTATAAAGTTCAGGCAGTAACTCCCGGCAAACAAGCTATGGGAGAAGTCAAGATTTTGATAAGAGCCAACAACACAACTGTTGCAGGCAGGGGTTCTTCAACAGATATTCTTGAAGCCAGCGCAAACGCCTATGTTAATGCATTAAATAAATTAGTATTGCATAAAGGAAGTAATCAGTGAAAAACGTAGAACTATTTGATACAACACTTCGCGACGGAATGCAGGGGGTAGGAATAAATTTCACCTTGGGCGACAAAATAAAAATTGTACACAAACTTGATGAAATGAAAATAGATTTTATTGAAGGAGGCTTTCCGCTTTCCAATAAAAAAGAAGCTTCGTTTTTCAGCCAAATTAAAAAAGAAAAACTGCAGCACGCAAAAATAGTTGCATTTGGCTCAACAAGAAAGCCGGGAGCAAAAGCAGACGAAGATCAGCATATCCAGGCGCTAATTAAAACAGAAGTTGAACATATAATACTCGTAGGAAAAACATGGAAGGAGCATGTTGAAAAAGTGCTTGGAACAGACATAAACGAAAATCTTGAAATAATTGAAGATTCGATAACGTACCTAAGGAAAAAAGGACACAAGATTCTTTTTGATCTTGAGCACTTTTTTGACGGGTTTAAAGATGACAGCCAATACGCGCTTAAAGTTCTTGAAACAGCTTCCAAAGCAGGAGCACAAACACTTGTCCTGTGCGACACAAACGGCGGCACTCTGCCTTCCGAGGTAATACAAATAATGCAGCAGATTCCGCAGGATGCGCTCGCCCCGCTTGGCGTGCATTTTCATAATGACTGCGGGACAGCGGTTGCAAATTCGCTAATCGCGCTTGACTACGGAGCAGTTCATATTCAGGGAACCATAAATGGCTGGGGCGAGCGCTGCGGCAACGCAAACCTCTGCACAATAGTGCCAAGCATAGCGTTAAAGACACAATACAAAACCAATATGTCTGCAGAGCTTAAGAAAATAACTTCACTCTCACGCTATGTCTATGAGATTGCAAACATAATTCCGGAGAAAATACAGCCTTATGTAGGCGAAGCTGCATTTTGCCATAAAGCAGGTCAGCACGCAGACGTTATAAATAAAGCGCCGCATCTTATGGAACACATAAACAGCGATCTTGTAGGCAATTCAAGAGATATTCTTCTTTCCGAGCTCGCAGGAAAATCGACAATTTTAAGCAAACTTACAAAGTATGGCAGTTTTGACAAAAAAAGCAAAGAAGTACAGGAGCTCACAGAAGTCCTCAAGAAAAAAGAAGAAGAAGGATATGAATACGAAACAGCAACAGCTTCTTTTGATATACTCATAAGAAAAGCCATAAAACAGTATAAACCAATTATTGAACTCAACAACTATCATCTTGAATCATTCAAAACAGGAGCCATGCCAAGCAAAACTGTAGGCCGCATTTTCGTAACATCAGATAACAAAAATATGATGGGAGCTGCAGTAAGCATAGGTCCGGTTGACACATTGGACAAATCGTTGCGCGATGCTTTAACACCGCACTACCCTTTTCTTAAAAAAATAAACCTTATTGACTACAAAGTAAGAATTCTTGATCCTGAATCTGCAGCAGGCGCAAAGGTACGGGTTTTTATTACTTCAACAGACCAAAAAAGAGAATGGGGAACCGTCGGAGTATCTGAAAATATTGTAGAAGCCTCCTGGGAAGCGCTAATGGACAGCTACGATTATTATTACAACAATATTGTCTTGACCGTATTGACAAAAAATTAATATTTGGATATTTTTATAGATACGAATTAACGTTCGCATCCTTGTGAAAGGAGTCAAACAAAAAGTCAGCTTCGCAGAATTTTTGTTTGACATTGCCCGATAGTGTAACGGTAACACACAAGATTCTGGCTCTTGCTTTGGGGGTTCAAATCCTCCTCGGGCAGTAAATTTTTTATGGTTCAAGCCTTTGATCTGTCCCAAATCTATTATTCTGAATAAAAAATGAGAAAAAAAGAGTTTTTCTGCAAACTCAATGGTATGTTTTAATTGGTCAGCCGAAAGCTAACAAGCTCCCTGCTTCCTGCCCCATACAAATTAATTGAACAAAAGTAAATATGTGCAGAAATCTACGGGATTAACGAAGTGTACTTCGGCTGTTAAACAAAAAATCTTCGACTTTGCTTTCAATATTTTTGCTTTCCGAAAAGTAGGTAAAAGTTTTGGGAAGCGTTGCCAAAAAAATCTGCCCATAAGATTTTTTTATTATCCGGTTGTCTGTAATTATAACAATTCCTGAATCATCTTTCCTTCTCATAAGGCGGCCAAATCCCTGCTTTAGTTTTATAACAGCCTCGGGTAACGAATAATCCATAAAAGAATTTCCGCCCTCTTTTTCGATTTTATCGAGCCTCGATTTTATTACAGGGTCAGACGGCACCTTAAAAGGCAGTCTGCATATTATAACCATCTTAAGCGTTTCGCCCGGGCTGTCTACTCCCTCCCAAAATGAATCTGTTGCAAGCAAAATGCTCTTTGTATCTTCGTTAAAGATTTTAAGAATTTTAAATCTATCAAACTCTCCCTGCCGCAAAATTGTAATTCCCGCTTTTACTACATCTTCTTTAATTGCATTATAAACTTCCATAAGCATGGAATATGAAGTAAAAAGAATTAATACACCGCCATCTGCGGTAAAGATCATACTTTTAACAAAAATTGAAAGCTCTTCCGGATACAAGGGATCAAGCGGATCTCTTATATCTGTTGGAACAGCAAGCATAACCTGTTTTGAATAATCAAACGGAGAGATAAATATCTCCTCCGCAACTTCCCTTTCAATATTGGAAATTCCGATTCTTTTTTTCCAGAATTCAAAACTTCCCTTTATGCTCAAAGTTGCAGATGTAAGTGCTATTGTTTTAAGATTTTCGTACAGAGTTGTCTGCAAAAGAATACTAACATCAAGCGGCGTAAGTATGAACGAAATACTTTTATCCCGCTCTATCCAGCTTACATATTCTTCTTTTGCATCTGCAAGGATTTCAGAAACAGAAATTATATCTTTTAGTTTTGATCTTATCAAAAAAAGCTCATAGACCCTGGAATCATCTTCCGGAGTTATTTCTATATTTTGGGAAATCTCATCGAGTATAAGATATATCTCGGAGAGCTTTTTCTTAAACATCAAAAATAGCTGAAGCAGATTATCGAAGTCACTTGATCTTTCGATTTTTAAATTCTGTTTATTGCCAAGCAGAATCTCTGCCTCTTTTTCCAGATTATCATAAGCTTCGATTATTGCAGATATTGTCTGAGGAATTGCTAAAACTTTTTTCTCATTAACTCCGGAGTTCTCGGCAAGAAAACTATAGATTCCAAAAATTCTGCCTTTATATTTGCTGTAGAGCTTTCTAAAACTTTTTACAATATAACCCTTTGTTAAGGTCTTGGAAAAATAAGATGTAGCTGCTGCTTCGATGTTATGCGCTTCGTCAATTATTGTGTGCCGGAAAAGCGGGAGTACCGCAGTTCCGTTAAACCCTGCCCCCATATTTCGCGCAGATAAATCAGAAAAAAGCAGATGGTGGTTTACGACAAGAATCGATGCAGATGCAGCATTCTTCCTTGCTTTTATTACAAAACATTTTTCCCTGTAATGGCAATACAAACCAAGACAATAATCAGAATCTGAGTTTATATCGCTCCACAGTGAGCCGACTGAAATTGCAGGAAGGTCTGCTTTGTCTCCTGTTGTTGTAGCCGAAGCCCAATCTTTAACAAGCTCCAGTACTTCATTATTTTCAACACTATCAAAAAGTGAATTTTCATTAATAAACTCAAAATATTTTCTAAGACAAAGATAATTTGCCCTTCCCTTAATCAAAGCGCTTTTTAAATCTGTTTTAAGAATTTTTTTTACAAGCGGTATATCTTTTTCAAGAAGCTGGTGCTGAAGATTTATTGTATTTGTTGAAATAACAACTCGCTCTTCATTGTTTATAGCCCACTGGAATGACGGTAAAAGATATGCAAGAGATTTTCCTACGCCTGTGCCTGCTTCTGCAATTATTATCTTCTCATTGTTAAAGCTCTCTGCAATGCTCTTAAGCATTTCAACCTGGGATTCTCTTGTTTCATAAGAGTCGGATATTTTGGAAAATTGTCCGTTAGGCGAAAGACATTTTGCAAGCGCTTCTGCATCAACAGGTTCTTTTTTTTTGCCTGTTATCGGCTCTGCTACAACATAAATGTTCTCTGCATCATTATCAATAATAAAAAAACCTATGCCCTGCTTTCCAAGTATCGACGCAATACCTAAATCTGCATTGCTTGGCTTTAGGTTCGCATCAGGATGATTATGAATTATTACATCGCCTTTTTCCATAAAAGCTTCGAGCGCAGGAACAGCAGACTCATTTCCCCGTGCTGCAACAACAATAGTATCCACAAACCCATCACTGTTAAGAGTACCGCAAAACATTACCTCATTCTGCCCTGCGTCGCTTATTGAAGTTTTTATCTTCTCAAGCGCAGTTTGAGTTATTCGCGAAGACGCGGAGAAAGCAATTGAAGAAACCATTGCTGCTAATTATATCAATGTAATAAAAATGCTGTCAATGGATAGGCATAATGGCTTATCATGTTTTTTGAATTTTTGCTTTTTTCATGCTTTACCCGACTTGAATAGCGGCATTTAATTTCATATGTATAAAGAATTACTAAATAATATATGCTTTTCCATAAATTTAATTGCCAATTCTTTTAAAAATAATGTATTATATTTAGAGGAGAAGTATTATTCGCCGACGAAGTGAGAGTCGCGGGCAAGCCTAGCTTGCACATCCGCCGAATAAGTGAGAGTCATGTGCAAACGCCTGGCGCTTTTTCGCGACATCCGTGTCGCTGCGCCAGACGCAACGTCCATGTTGCAGAGTTTGCACATGACCGAGCGATGAGGTGGACAAAGGGGCTATGCTCCTTGTGAACCGAACGAGGAGGTGAACAAAAGGTCGCTTTGCGCGTGCTTTGCACGAATACCCCGCAGCTCTGCTGCGGCGCAGGATGCAGGGCAGAGCCCTGCGGTCGCTTTGCGCGTGCTTTGCACGTAATACCTTTTATTCGAACAACTGAATGTTGGCGATGACTACATTAAATACAAAAAAGTAAAATCATTATGGCAGAAAATTTTGGAAAAACCTGGTGGGGCGAACATTGGCTGCTCTCTTTAAAAAACGTAGACTATAATAATCGCTTGCCGCGCGGAGCCACATACGCGCGAAAGGGAAATGTAAAAGATATTAAAATCAATAGTAATCAAGTTATAGCAAAAGTTGCTGGAAGCCGTAAAACACCCTATAAGGTTACAGTTATAATACCCCCATTTTTTGAAGATGATATTGAACGCTTGATAAAAGAAATTATTAAACGTCCTGCGTTAATATCCAAGCTACTAAACCGTGAACTTGATCCGGATATTTTGGAAATTGCAGAAAAACTGGGGCTAAAAGTATTTCCAACTCAATGGACAGATTTTAAAATGCAATGTTCCTGCCCCGACTGGGCCGTGCCGTGTAAACATTTGGCATCAGTCATTTATATGCTGAGCCGTGAAATAGATAACAATCCATTTTTGGTTTTTGAAATTCACAAAGTGAACTTATTAGATGAGCTTAAAAAACGTAAAATATTTATAAGTGATCAAAAGAAAACGGAAATTCCCATATTAGGAAATTTGTTATATCCACAAAAAAAAACTGCTACAGCCATTGCCAATAATAATATAAATAATGCAGATACAAACTTGAACACCCGCCTGGTCTATGAGAAAGTTGATTTTTCACAGCTGCAAAACATCTCGGAAGCCTTGATACAGTTGTTACCCGATATGCCGCCCTTTTACCCTTCGGGTAATTTTCGTGAAAAATATGCAATGAAGCTTAATTTTATTTCAAAAAATGCAGCCAGTAC
>WQTU01000053.1 GCA_009786125.1 Spirochaetota bacterium | reverse complement strand
TTTTCTGAATGTTTTTTCTGAATGTTTTTTCTGAATGTTTTTTCTGAATGTTTTTTCTGAATGTTTTTTCTGAATGTTTTTTCTGAATGTTTTTTCTGAATCTGCGCTCGCTGCTGAAGATCTCATTTTTCCCCGCTGGTGCTCTTATTACCTGCAATTTTGTATTTCTTTTCTTCGGCATCCAGATTACCGCCGGAAGGAATAACCGGCGCTTTGATGCCCAGTAATTTGCGAACTTCCGCAAGAGTACGCGGACCTGCTTTTGCTTCGGCATAATTTATTACCGCAAATATCCGCACAGGTTTTTCTTTTCCAAAAATAGTAACCAGCGGCATTTCTTCGGTAATAAAATATTTCCCGACAAGCTTCCATGTGTCTTCGGCAATAAGAATATCTGTGTCAAACCGCTTGGTTAATGCTTCAACGCGCGACGCAATGTTTACAGTACTGCCTATTACTGTGTACTCCATGCGCTGCTCGCTTCCAAGCTGCCCTGCAGTAACTATTCCGGTATTAATGCCGATGCCAATTTTAATATGTGGATTTCCAGGATCATTTGCAGACTCCAGCTGTCTATTGAGGCTTAAAAGCACATAACGCATACGCAATGCTGCCTTAATGCAGTTAACAGCATCTTTTGCCGGGCTGCCGTCTGTATAAGCAGTGCCCCAATGCGCCATTAAAGCATCGCCAATAAATTTATCTACCACACCATTGGTTTTTTCCACACAATCGATCATGCGGGTAAAATAGTTGTTAAGCCAGAAAACAATTTTATCCGATGCTTTGTCTCCGAATGTTTTTGTAAAGTTTTCCGATAATTTTGTAAAGCCGCGAATATCGGAGAAAAAGATTGTCGCGTGTTTAGAAAGACCGCCAGGCTTAATTTCGCTACGCATTGCTTTTATGGCAATATCACGATTGGTAAACTTGCCGAATATATTAAGAGCGCCGGCCATTTTCTGGAAACTCGTGCCCAATAATTCTATTTCGTCCTTGCCCTTTGGTCGGAGATCAAGTTTGAATTGCCCGTTTTCAATGCTTTTTGCCGCTTCTGCCAATTCCTTGAGCGGCGTTGAAATTGTCTTGGAAAAAAACCAGATAAACATTGCAGAAATAAACAAAACCACAAAAGTAAGGTAGATGTTTCGCCGCGTTGTGGCAGCAATACCCTCAAAAACTTTGTTGTATTCAATACCTGTTATTACAATGGCGCCGCCAATATTAAGCTTCGTAAAAGCTAGAAAATATCTGCTGCCCGCCTGTTCCGCTGCTTGCATATTCAAATTACCGGCAGCGCGGCTAATCCAGCCCGCTGCCAGATTAAAAATATTCTCTGCGTTTGCTCGAATACCGAACATTATATTATTTATTATCCCATCTCCCCTGCCTTCACGAACAGCGAAATTGCGCAGAGCATCTGCTTGCCTTCCAAAACTAAGGTCTGCATTTATAAGTTCCTGCTTGTTGCTCTGCGAAGCCTGCTGTATTTGGCGAATAAAATCCCACTCCGCAGCATTAACGCCTTCCCTTAGCAAAGCAAAATCAGAATGAATAAGAATATCGCCCCGGTCATTTATCATAAAAGATTGATTTGCTCCAAAACCAAAGCTGTCAACCAAATTCTCCGCAGCAAAGAGAACCCCCCCTCCGGTTTGTAATCCGGGAATTTGCAAAGGAAAAAACATAGCAATAAGCGCCCGTGCAAAAACAGGAGAAGCATTTAAAAGCAAAGTCTCTCCGGCAAGAGCGCGCACAAGCGAAACCTGGTTGTCGTTAAAATAAGCCTCTGCAAGATTCGGGTCTATGTTGCGGGAAATAAAAAACTGCCTGTTAAGCAAAACCCTCTGATTTCCCGCAAGAGTGTAGGTGAGCGCTGCAATACGCGGGTTCTGTGCAAAAAAATAGTCCGTTGCATCCTGCGCCGGTCTGCTTTCCGCTCCTATGAGGCTTATCATGTGCATAAGCAGCCCCGAAGCAGCTCGCATATTTGCAAGCGCGTCTTCCGCTTCTGACGCAGCCCTTCTGTTAACTTCAAAATTATTTTCTTCTGCCGCGATTTCTAAATCTCCGCGTACCATCCACGATACAAGCGCAGTAATTGAACCGAGCGAAAGGATTACGATGAATGAGATTATTGTTATTAGCTTGGTTCCGATCGAGAACCGCACTTTGCCTTCTGATTGTTTGTTTTTGCTCATTATTTGATGCCTCTAAAATTAAAGAATCGGAACAATTCTTTTTAAACTGAATAATTTTATGATAATAACTTCTATAATATTATTGATATGCTGCACATAAAATTTAGAGGGGGACACCCCCGCAACGCCCCCTTACTGCAAGCCAATTATGATGACCTCTCGGCTTGCACGTCGCAATGAAGTTTCTAGCGAATCCGCGCAACGTTGCAGCTAAGTTTCCTGCGAATCGCTTGCGCGGCTTTTGTCTGCACCTACCCGCAGTTTCTTATGGAATTGCGACAATTCTGCTGAGGTCGCCTCCAACAGCAGCGAGCCAGTCTGAATCACCTTGATATGCTACAACACTGCCTGCAGGAACCCTAATTTCCATGCTTATTGGGGTATTATTAAATACATTAATTCCTAAAGTAGGAGGTATTGCTCTATTGACGACTACTACGGTAAGCGCTAAACAATTGTTAAAGGCGGTGCTACCAATGGTAGCAAGGGTGGAAGGTAAAACGACCTTTGCAAGATTTAGATTGTTGATAAAAGCACTGTCACCGATGGAAGTAATGCCTTCTTCAAGTACCACTTGTGTAAGACCTGAACCATAAAAGGCGCTATTACCAATAGAAGTAATGCCTCCATGCAGCGTCATTTGCGTAAGGCCAGTGCAACCGCGGAAAGCGCTATTACCAATAGAAGTAATGGTTGACGGCAGCGCGGTCATATTAAGACTCGTAAGCTCCCTGAAAGCGTTGTCTCCGATGATTTGAAGTCCTGCTCCGCTAAAAGTTCTAAGGTTGTTAAAATGTCTAAATGAAGGGTTGCCAGAGGTGCCAGAAACTATGGATGTTGCAGCAATGGGCAGGATTATGGAAACGATTTTATCTTTGCCATCAGAACTAGGGGGATGCGGGTCAAATGTCCAATCATTTCGAAGTCCGCCGCCAGTAGGGCTCTCGGAATCAAGTGCAGCAGAAAGATCGAGCGCAATGTATCTAGCTGCATCATCTATTCCTTCAAGAAGATCCAACCAATTGGGCTGGGTCAATCTGATACCTGATCCTAATGTTAGGGTTATTGGGTCTGTTGGAGTAAGTCCGCGCCCGGTCTGCGCAATAATCTGGTTAGTTATGTCGCCTGTATTTATACTGTCAATTATTACTTCTGGATTTTGATTTTGCCCGATGTTGCTATCGCCGCCGCCGCCGCTTTTCCGCGGACTTGTATCGTCTAATAAGCCTATCATTATTGGGTTTTCGCAGGAAAACATTGCCAGCGCAAGCCCTATAGATAGCAAAATTATAAGTGCTAAATTTATTCTTTTCATGCTAGACCTTCTTTAATGAGAAATTTTCAAAAAAAATACTCTAAACACAGTGTTCTCAATGAACTTCCCAGCTTTGCAGGCTGGACTTCGCGCGTAAAGTATACGCGCTTGTTAATTACTCTCATCATCATCATTATAACTAATACTTATTTTATTATAATTTTAAAATTATTGCAAACTATATTTTGCGGCTTTCCTCAATAATATGCAGGCAATGAAATAGTGCTTGACCAATGTACTTAATCAATTTAAATTAATTATATGCCTATAAAAGGATTTGAACAGCTCGCCCAAGATCTTCCCGAAGACGAAAGAAAAGGGATGCACAAGAAGTTAAAAGACTTGACAGGCGGGGGGGGCTTGCTTGACTCCGGAGCAGGCAGCAGTTCTGATAAAAACAACATAGCTCTTGGATACTCTGCTGATGAAATTACTAATCTCAGATATATAGATAAAATTTACAAGGAAGTTCCGATTTTTGAAAAAATACGAATGTTTTTTTTAAAAGTATTTGCAAAAAAAAGCATTGAAACCCTTGTTCAGGAATATGCGTTAAAAAAGATTGGGAATGAAATAGAATCGGGCTATCCTGGTCTTGCGGATATAAAAAGTAATAAATTAAAAGAGCAGTTCTGCAATGAAATAAATATACTTACTGCGAGCTTCGAGCATTTTGTTGAGGCAATTAATCATGTAAATAAAAATAATGTTGCAAAATTTTACAGATATCTTGCTTCCAGGGAAATGACTGGATTTGAGGAGATATTAAAAAAGAGTACTACTCCCGAAAATATAATTGCTTCGGACAATTCAATAGAAAACGAAAATATCAGGGGTGCTGTAACGCGTAAGTTTAATGAGATTGTAGATTCTATTGAGCCGGAAGAAAAAAGTGTTGTATATGAGTTGGCAAAAGCATTCTTTTTTGTTGATAAGCTTGTAAATTTTCCTTATGACGCTTTTAAAAAAATGTTTGTTTTTGACCCTCCAAACTCCAAAAGCTGTTCTTTTACTAATGCAAGAAAGCTTTTAGCTCAGCTTGATGCCATTACTGCTAGTTTATCGTCGGAGGCAATTCAATTCGACAGGTTTTTTAATTACCTGCATGACTATGTCCTTCTTGATACCAGCAGCGAAGATAACGAATTTCCCGAAAAACCGGAAACAACAAGCGATTCTTCTGCTAAAATGGTAAAAAAAGGGGTTAATGCTATTTCAGTTGCAGGTGCATTTAGAAAAGCAGTGCCGCTTACCAAAATCCTCAGGTTTATAACCAAAAATGTGAATTATTCACCTGCGAAAATATCCGGCGGCGAGGAGTGGTTGTCTGTATATAAAAAAATATTAAAAGATGAGGCAGACGCAAGAGTAGAAAAATATTTGTTTAACCAGAAAAAGAAAGGAGTTCTTTCAAGGCTAAAAGACCATATATCAG
Organism: Spirochaetota bacterium; assembly: GCA_009786125.1. Taxonomy (GTDB): domain Bacteria; phylum Spirochaetota; class Spirochaetia; order CADAEX01; family CADAEX01; genus WQTU01. The sequence continues at coordinate 4,570 of WQTU01000053.1, read as the reverse complement.
AAATCCCCGGTGCAGATGGAGATTTTTTTATTTTAGAGCATAAAGGGAGACATCATCCATTAAAAAAGTGCAATTCCCTGTTCTATTTAAAAGTTTTTCATGAAAAATATTATATTGCAAAAATGGAGATTGTTGTTTCAAAAATTATGATTGACGGGGTTTTTTATAAAGATGCAAATAAAAAAGAGCTTATAGAAGCATTTGATCTTATAAACAAATTTTCTGCAGTTTATAACGACTTCTTACACAAAATAACTAGTTTTGATGCAGACCCAAGCGAGCAAATTATGCCTGCTCAGGAAGATCCAATTGCTTTGCTAAGAAGAAGAAAAACAGATTATCTTGTTAAAACTTTTACAAGTGAAGGATTGGAAATATATAAAACTTATTATGCAGCGTTTATTTCTGTTAAAAATATTTTAGGTGGAGTTTTAAGCGGAACTCATACCGGTGAATACGATACTATCTCAAACCTGCCTGTGCTTTGCGAAGAAAAAAGCATTATCTCTGTGCCGATTATTGAAAAAATATACAGGCAATCTTTTGATCTTTTAAAGATTATTTCTGAGTACAATGAACTTATACAACAGTAAAAATCTTGCTGGCAGCAGTTTAATCAAGATAATAAAATTTGATTCGCTTGCAAGGGGTGCTCCGCTTTGCGTTATTACAAAAAAAGAAGCAGGCAGCATGGGCAGTAACATCGCTCCTGATTACAAAAACCGCAATAGAATTATGGATATTTTAGGAATCGATAAAATAGTTTGTTTAAAGCAGGAGCACACAGATATTGTTTATGAATCGAGAGAAATCGATTTTTTGCTTTGCAGGGATGAATATCCAGTAATCCCGGCTCTCCGAACAGGAGATGGAATTATAACTTCGGAAAAAAAAGTTCTAACTGTAACTGTTGCAGATTGTCTTCCCATATTTCTTTATGATTCCAAAACCAGCGCTTATGGAATTGTACACTCAGGCTGGAAGGGCACAGGGATTGTGCTAAATGCGATTGATAAAATGCAAAGCTGTTATGGAACAAAATCAGAAGATATTCATGTTATAATCGGCCCTTCAATAGGAAAATGCTGCTATTCTGTAGACAGGGAGAGAGCTTCAGGTTTTGCGTCAAAGTGGGGAAGCGAAACCGTAATCGTAACAGAGGACGCAGATGGCTCAGAGGGCGATTGCACGAAGAAGATGAGCAGCTTTTTTCTTGATCTAAAAAAAGCAAATAAGATTATGCTTGAAAAAGCAGGAGTAAAAAATATCGCTATCGATGAGAATTGCACCTGCTGCAGCGAAGAATTTCACTCATACAGAAGAGACAAGCCGGAAGGCTTTGGTCAAATGCTTGCTTTTATTGGCTATTTTTGATAGGTTTAACTGTTATAGCGTAAGTTGTGTTGCACTGCACATGACTGCAGGCTAACACAAGGAATTCGCAGGCAGGTAATATGAAAGAACTAAAACTAAATCTTCAGGAAAACATCTTAAATGCACTCAAGCAAATCGCTGCAGAAATAGACCTCTCGGCTGAAGATATTATCAGCGAAATCCCGCCCAAACCCGAACTTGGCGATCTCGCATTTCCAATGTTTCCATACTCCAAGGTATTGAAAAAAGCCCCTGCGGTAATTGCACAAGCAATTGCAGAAAATGTGCAAGATAAAGAAAATCAATACAAAGCCATTGGTCCTTATGTAAATGTTTTTGTCGCCAGAGAGCCAATAGTCAAAAAAACTCTAACAGAAGTTTTCGCTGCCAGAGAAAGGTATGGCACAGGAGAGGCAAGAAAAGGCGAGAAAATCATGCTTGAGTTTTCCTGCCCAAATACAAACAAACCCCTGCATCTTGGGCATCTGCGCAACAACTCCATCGGAGAATGCGTTTCCAGAATCCTTAAAGCAAATAACGCTACTGTTTGCAAAGTGAATCTTATAAACGACAGAGGAATTCATATCTGTAAATCGATGCTCGCATATAAAGAGCTTGGCAAAGGCGCAACCCCGGAATCCGAGAACATTAAGAGCGACCACTTTGTTGGTAACTATTACGTTGAGTTTTCGAAGCTTGCAAAAACAGACCCGGACGCAGAAAGCAGGGCGCAGCAAATGCTTGTTGCATGGGAGCAGGGCGATATTGAGACAAAAGAGCTATGGGAAAAGATGAACAAGTGGGCAGTCCGCGGAATAGAAGAAACCTATAAAAAAACAAACATAACTTTTGACAAAATTCAGTACGAAAGCCAGACCTACATTGCAGGAAAAAAAGAAGTTTTAAAAGGTCTCGAAAAAGGGGTTTTTTATAAAGATGAAAATAATACAATCTGGGTTGACCTTGCAGACATAAATCTCGATAAAAAAGTTCTTTTAAGAGGCGACGGCACATCTATTTACCTGACTCAGGATATAGGAACCGCAATACAAAGGCACGAAGAATGGCCTTTTGATACACTGATATATGTTGTTGCATCGGAGCAGCAATACCATTTTAAAGTCCTATTTAGCGTTATCTCCCGCCTTGGCTACAAGTGGGCAGAGAATCTTTATCATCTTTCATATGGCTTGGTAAACCTTCCCGAAGGCAGAATGAAATCCAGGGAAGGCACTGTTATCGATGCTGATGATCTCTTAAAAGAGCTTGCAGAGATGGCTGCAAAAGAAATAACAGGCAGGGAAAGGGAAGATATTGTTGCAGATTTAACAGGCACATCGGAAAAAATAGCGTTAGGCGCACTTAATTACTTTTTGCTTGCAGCAACTCCTGCAAAAAATATGGTTTTTAACCCGGCAGAATCTTTATCTTTTACAGGCAATACAGGACCATATTTGCAATATATGGGAGCAAGAATAGCAAGCTTGCTAAAAAAATATGCAAAGCCAATAGATATCGAAAAGATTGATTTTACTCTTTTAAAAGAAGAAGATGAGTGGGAAATCGTTAAAATAATTAATGAATTTCCTCCGGCAGTTGCACAGGCAGGCCATGAGCTCAATCCGTCAATAATAACTTCGGTTATGTATGAACTTTCCAAAAAGTTCAGCAAATATTATCATGATAACCCTGTTTTGAATAATGAATCGCAAGAGCTTGTGGACGCCAGAGTTGCTTTATGCAGCGCAGTTGGGCAAACCCTAAAAAACTGTATGGAGCTTACAGGGATTCCGTATCTCGAAGTTATGTAAAGTATGATCTTCGAATGCAGCAAAAAAACCTCAAAATTACCTCAAAATTATAGAAGAAATAAATAGCCAATAAATGAAACAAATGCTATAATAATATATGGAAGGCGGAGAGGTTTATATATGAAAATAGCAGTTATTTTTGGCGGAGCAAGCGCAGAAAGAGATGTTGCAATTGCAAGCGGAGCGCAGGTTTTTAAAGCTTTAAAAGCAAGAGCGCATGATGTAATAGCAGTTGATACAGCAAAAGGAATACTTGATAAAGAAGAAGAAAAAGCATTTTTGGAGTCAACAGTAAAAGAAGCGCCGCCTGCAACAAGCAAGTTATCTTTTATTAGAGATGGTCTTTCAAAGTTTATTTCCTCAGGGAAACTTAAGGAAATTGATGTCTGTTTTCTTGCACTTCACGGCGGCGCAGGCGAAGACGGCAGAATACAGGGATACCTCGATATAAACGGCATACCATACACAGGAAGCACGCACATGCCAAGCTGTTATGCGATGGATAAAGAAGTAGCCAAGCTGCTGTTCAGAAGCAGCGGCGTACCAACGCCCGATTGGCTAATGGCGCCTGCCTCAATTGCAGAAATCGAAACAAAGCTTGGCTTGCCTGTTGTTGTAAAACCAAGCAGGGAAGGCTCTACTGTGGGTCTTACAGTTGTAAAAAATGCTGATGATTACAATGCTGCTATCAAGTTTGCTTTACAATATGACACCGAAGTTGTTATTGAAAAATTTATTCCCGGAAGAGAATTTACAGTAGGCATACTTGAAAACCAAGCTCTTGGAGTTGGAGAGATTATACCAAAGTTTTCCGAAATATTCGATTACAAAAGTAAATACCAGAAGGGCGGGGCAGAAGAGATTTTTCCGGCACAAATAAGTATTGAAAAAACAGAATTGATACGGGAAATTGGATTAAAAGCCCATAAAGCGCTAAAAATGGAAGATTACAGCAGAGTTGATTTTAGAATGGATCCTGAAGGCAATGTATGGTGTCTCGAAGTTAACGCGCTTCCGGGAATGACTTCGACAAGCCTGCTGCCTCAATCTGCTGCAGTAATGGGAATATCTTTTCCCGATCTTTGCGAAATGATATGCACGCTTGCCCTTAAACGAAGTCGTATGCCGAGGGTTTAAACCTGGATTTACCTTATTATTCTAGCTTGAGTTTGCAGAAAAAGTTATTTGCGTTACTGTGTTAATCCCCGCACTTATCTTAGCAAAAGATATCCGGTAAAACTTGAAACACTCAGCGTTTTATCTTTGCGTATAGTAAAGTTTACATTTGTCAGAATAAGTTTATTATCGCCGATATAGATTTCCATTCTGCCATCGAATCTAGTTCCATGCTGTTCGTGGAGTTCTTCTATATGATTCGTAATATC
>WQTU01000052.1 GCA_009786125.1 Spirochaetota bacterium | reverse complement strand
GGGGGGGGGGGCGGTGATAACGGAAGTGAACGATTTCCCCCAGTAGCAGATCAAAACACGATAGACACAATAAATGCAATTTTAAGGAATGGCTTGGTTGGTCAGCATTACGATGAAACCCTTGTAGTTGCAGCAAACCCATTGCCCACATTTGAAATTACCGGCAGTTTACCGCCAGGCTTGTCCCAATCGGGAACCATGGGTGAGAGAATTTACGGGACACCTACATCGGCTGGCATCTTTCCTTTTGACCTTACAATAAGTAATAGCGAAGGTTCTATTAGATTGAATGTGTCCATAACCATCGACTCTAATGCCGTAGATGCAGAGGCAAATGCAATAACATTAACCTGCGCTTTAAGAGGCAGTCATATATCGTACCAGCTTTCAACTGCGGCTGGAACATGCCCCTTTACATGGGCTCACAGCGGCACTTTACCTCCCGGCCTGACCCTTGGTACTTCTGGGGTAATTTCCGGGACGCCAACCACTAGAGGCACTTTTGATTTTTCTGTTACCGTTACTGGTTACACAGGCGTTCCCAGCGCCCCGGTGAGTGCTTCTGTTTTTATCGCCGAGCCGGTAATCATTTCGCCTGTTTCCTTGCCAGTTGCGGTAGTTGGAACGGCATATAATCAGACCATTACAATAACAGGGGATACCCCTACCGTGAACGTTACCGGCTTGTCAACGGGCGGTTTGAGCTGGAGTTGGAATGCCGGGATGGGGACAGGGACAATTTCCGGGACGCCAACTACGGCAGGAAATATTACTTTTACCATTAGCGCTTCAACTGAATGGGATTCGGATGCACGGGAATTTACCATAACTATTGCCCCCGCATTATACACGGTGCCTACTCTTGCGGCGTTTACAACGGCAGTAGAAAACCTCACAAGTGTTATACAGAATATTAATACCGGTGTAACTAATGTTGTTAGTATAACGATTAACGGCAGCAACGCTCACTTTGGTACGCAGCAGGTTGCTGGTTTTATTACCAATGTTACGGTAACCTTGAACTTTACCGGCCCCAATATCGATAACGCAGTGCGTGCGGCTGTTGGCAATCTGATTAGGAATGCTGGTTTTACTTTTGCCGATACAAATGTAACGGCGAACAGCACGCCGAGGTTTGTGCTGCCGATGTCGCAAAGTGAGTTTTACCTGGCAATAAGGGCTTTTGTACTAAATGACAGAGTGGGTACAGGGGCGGGACAAGGAAGTTTTACGGTAAATAATTTAACCATTAATAGTTATGTTTGGAATAATATTGGCATAACTATTGAGTTTACAGCACCGGTGGGGACAAACTTAGCAAACAGTGTAGCAAGGGATAGAATTAGGAATTATATAATTAATGACCTTATGGCGACGCACAAAGCTGCTATAAACCCCCATGCTAGTGTTAATGCCAACCATGTAGCGGTAACGGTTGTAAGCAATGGGCCTAATGTTAATGAATTAGACCCACTGGTGGCATTTCCACCACCCGTGCAGCCGGGTGTTATTGATTGGCCATTTGTAAGCCCAACGATGGCTGACATAGATGCCTTTATGGACTTATGGCGCGGTAACAACACAGGTAGTACAGCAGGCGGCAGCATACGTGATCAAGTTGATAGGCTTGTGCCAGTTAGCGTAGGCAGTAACACTAATAGGCTTGTAAACTTTGGTATGATGGCTTTACCGCAACATATTGCTGATATTAGTGTAGCTACAGATGGCACAGATAGGCGGCTTTTTGCACTTCGTGTGCCATTAGCTCAGGCGCCAGATGGTGAAAATTGGCCAGTCGGCAGGGCGCTAACACAACACCCGCCAAATGCAGCGCTTCCTGTGCCTGGTTTACTGTGGCGACCTATAGCAAGTAGTACTGGTTTTATCGAAAGAGCTGGTCGTATTAGTCCTTTTCCTATGTTTGGTCCTACGCCAGGCAGTAGAGAAAGCACGAATTTAGTTACTAACGATGGCGGAACCCCTCTTTCATACCGTATATATATATTTGAGGTAGGTATGACTAATTTTGCCATAGCTTCGACAGGTTGGAATAATGTAGTTCGTGCTAGATATAACATACCTAGTGGTTTTACTCAGGCTCTGTTTGAAAACGCTATGAGGGCATATTATAACAACCAGACTTGGGAGCACATAAGGGATAATATAATAGGTGTTGCTGGCGGTAATACTCAAACTATTGTTAGCATAACCTATACGGATTACGATATTCATGGGAATGTAGTATTTAGGTTTAATGCTACAACTGTAAATACTGCGGTATCTCCCCACCCCTTTGCTCCTAATTTACCAAGGCCGGGTGGTACTAATAACGAAGATACTACACCGGGTGGTGCAGTTACCAACCAGCTATTTAATGCCTTAACCTTGTACTTCTGGCCGCGCAACTAGGATTGTTGCCAGATAGTTTTAATAGCCCCTGTTGGCACTTGCCGGCAGGGGCTGTTTTTTTTGCTTTTGACGGTTACGGTGGTTATGAGCAGGCAATAAATTTATCGCCGGATATTATTTTAATGGATGTTTCAATTCATGGATTTTCGGGAATAGAACTTTCAAATCTTGTCGGACTCGTGAGATATGCAATTCAAATAGACCTTGTTGATTAATTTCTGTGTTGTAATATAACCTATTTTAACCCATATTTATATAGATCATAAAAATGATGCGTTGGTCCGTTTCCTTTTCCTATTTCCAAAGAATATTTTATGGCAGTAGTAACGTACTCTTTTGCTTTTGAAATTGCTTCTGTCATAGAAAGTCCAAGAGCCAGATTGGATGTAATTGCAGAAGAATAGGTGCAGCCGGTTCCATGAGTATTTTTTGTGTTAATTCGCTCTTTTTTGTAATAAGAAAAACTTTTGCCGTCGTATAATATATCAATGGCATCTCCGGTAGCATGACCGCCTTTTATTAAAACATTGGGGCTTCCCATTGCATTTATTTTTAATGCTGCATCCTGCATATCTTGCTGGTTTTTTATTTCCATGTTTGCAATTTTTTCTGCTTCTGGTATATTGGGGGTTATAAGATGAGCCAAAGGAATAACTTTTTCTATTAAAGTATCAATAGCAGCGCTTTCCATAAGCGGGGAGCCGTTTTTGGCATACATAACAGGATCCACTACGATATTATCCGGTTTATATTCCAAAAGTTTTTCTGCTATGGCAGTCATGATTTCTGCATTGGATAACATTCCTATTTTTACGCCATCTACTTCTATATCTTCGAAAATAGCATCGATCTGCTGTTTTATCATATCAGGCGTAACATCCTGAATTCCAATTACGCGGCTTGTATTTTCGGCAACAACCGAAGTAACAACACTCATGCCAAAGACGCCGTGAGCAGAAAATGTTTTGAGGTCTGCCTGAATGCCTGCGCCGCCGCTGCAGTCAGATCCTGCAATGCTTAATACTTTTTTCATGTAATATCTCCTTAGCAAAACTTGTTGACTTGCGGCCTGTTTGCTGCAAAAAAAAGCTTTCCCATGCAGGAAAGCTTTTATAAATAAAAAAATTATTTTTTGCTTCCCTACGCTGGTCTTAACCAACAGGTTCAAAGGGTTAGGTTTAACCTTCTCAACTCATAATGAGTTCCCCCGCATAATATTCAACCAGAATAAGATTATATGATTTTTAGAATATTGTCAATAAAAAAAATACAAGAAGACTTGATTGTTAAATAAAAATCTGTTTTTATTAGCTGATACAGCAAGAGTTGCGGGCAAGCGCCCTGGCGGTCGCTTTGCGCGTGCTTTGCACGTAATACCATTTATTTAATTGACAGGGACTTTGTGAAGAAATATATCATTTTTTTATTATCGCTAACGATGCTTCCGGCGCTTGCGGCTGCAAGTGAGGATTTGCGCGGACTTGATATTGGCGGCGAAATTACTTTGATTAATGTTGCAGATGAAAACACCTTTGGAGTCGGACCGGTTATAAGGTATGAAAACTCTTTTGGCGATTTGAGTGTTTATTTTAAAGCAAAACAGATTTTTAATTTTGATGATCCGTTTCTTCAAGTGACTTATCTTGAAGGGAAACTGGCATATAATTTGCCTGTAGGCGTGCCCGGTAATTTATCGATTGTTGCTTGGAGCGTAAACGAAATTGCGAGACAGGGCGGAAACACTGCTTCCTGGGGATTCTTTGAACCAGGCGTTAAATATGCGCAAGAATTTGGTTTTGGCACGGTCTTCCTGATGCCGGGTTTTTCGATCTGGTATGAAAGCGATACAGACGCCCGCCGCAATAATCTTTTTTTAACTATCGGATATTCCAACAAAAGATTTGGCGTTGAAATAAAAGGGTGGTACAACCGCGACGATAGCAATATTTGGATGTATGAACTTTTATTAAACTATACTACAAACCTTTTTTTTGCAGAACTTACTGCAAATACCAACTACAGCAAAGAATTTGACTCTTTTAATCTGACTCCCTATGTTGAATTGTTTATTACAGATAGTATTTCATTGTGGCTGGAAATTGGCTTTGAAAATATTGGTGGACCAGGCGGCGCTTCAGTAACTCCTTCCATTGGAGCATTTTATAGATTCTAGGCATTTCTGCCTAAGCAAGTGCAAATAAAGGGTATAATACCCTTTGTTTCCTCATTCGCTCGGTACATAAGGGGCATAGCCCCTTTGTCCACCTCGTCGTTCGGTCATGTGCGTGCAAGCACGCCCGCGACACTCGCTTCATTCGGCGGATGAGCGTGCAAGCACGTCGCGACACTCGCTTCATTCGGAAATAAAAATAGAGCGAACAAAAAAGCCATCCAAAAGGACGGCTTAAAATACCCTTCAAAAGGGCGGTTTATCTCCCCCGGACAGACTCGAACTGCCGACCTAGTGGTTAACAGCCACCCGCTCTACCGGCTGAGCTACAGGGGAATGTAAAACAAACATACCTAAAATAATAAAAAGTGTCAATTAGCTTTTGCTTATTTCAATTTATAAGAAAGATTTTTTTGCCGCAATTAGAGCAAACGCCGGAGGGAGACCTTTGCTCGCTAGTGTTCGCTTGGCAGGAACCCCAGGCTTTAATCCCTTTTAGCTCTGCATTGTATCCGGCTCTTTTTACTAAGAGATTGCCGCAAGAAGGGCAATTTGTATTGTTCTCAACAAGCCCTGCATTGCCAACATACACATACTCAAGATATTTTGCTGCAATTGCTGCAAGAGCAAGAACTTTTTTCGCGCTTGTTCTCTCTGTAGAGTATTTATAAGTCGGATAATAACAGGATAAATGCAGCGGAATAGACTTATCTATAGAAGCAATAAAGCAAGCAATTGCTTCTATCTCTTTTTCGCTGTCGTTTTTGCCAGAAATTACAAGAGTTGTAACTTCTATATGCGCTTTCGAAGCTGCAAGTTTTATAAAATCCTTTACAGATTCAAGCCTGCCGCCAAGTTCATTGCAGTAAAAATCATCATTAAATGATTTTAAATCGATATTTAAAGCATCGATATGTTCAAGAATAGACTTCCCGGCGTCTGTGGTTATATATCCGTTTGTAATAAGCACATTTTTAAGATTCCTGCTTCGGAGCAGCGCTGCGGTCTTTTTTACCCATTCAATATGTATGATGGGTTCGGAATAGGTATATGCAAGACCAATTGAACCTGAAGATACTGCAATTTCCAGCATCTCTTCCGGAGATACTATTCTTGCGCCGGGATCTGCCTGAAGGCACCTGGGGACTTTTGTTGATATGTGATAATTCTGGCAAAATGGACAAAAGAGACTGCATCCAAAAAAACCTACGGACAATATTTGTGTGCCCGGGTAAAAGTGGTAGAGCGGCTTTTTTTCCATAGGGTCAAGGGCAAGCGCAGATATCCGGCCTGCAGAAGAAATTATTGGCTTTAAGCTGCTGTCGAACCCGCGAACGCGGCATCTCCCAACTCCGCCTGCTTTAATAATGCAGTAATTTGGGCAAAGTACGCATTTTCCTGTATTTACATTATCTGCGGGAAGTTCAAAAAAAAGAGGAGTAACTGATTTTTCGCGCATAATTATTGGCTGCTGGCAATTTGCTGCACTACTTTTTTTTCAAAAAAACTATTTATAAAATCAGCATCATCATTGTCTATATCTTTAAAAAGCAGCGTTGTGTATAAGTCGTTTCTGAAAACAGTGCAATCCGTTGTAATAATTTTATCTTCGATTTTTACAGAACAATATTCTATATCGCTCCCCGGCAAAAGCGGGTGAGTTGTTTTTTCAAGAGCAGAGACAGTTATGCCCATCGTGGAAATTTCAATCACTTTTCCTGTAACAAGCTCCATTGTTTCCGGATGATTAAATATAAAATTGATTTTATCAGAATCATTAACAAAATATCTTCTGAATCTTCTTGGCTCTCTGGGAAGCAGATGGCGTGAAAATATTGCCTTCATGCTCTCTACAAAAACATATTCCGAAGCATCTTCATTAACAAGTCCGTTTACTTTAAGGTATGCGGCTTTTTCTGCATCTTCCTGCGAAAATTGCAAAGTTTTTAGAAGAACAAAAACACTTTCTGTGTGCGAAAAAAATGTTCTAAGAACTACCAGAAAAGGCTTCCAGTGCCGGGGGTAGTCCTCTGCGCTAAAAATAACCATTTCCGGAGCAATTTCAGAAATATTATCCATAGCTTTTACAGGATTAGCGTAAAAAATAAAATTAAAACCAAGAGGTTCGAGATGCTTTTTCATAATAGAAGTTGTTTGTTCATTTTCTGTTACAACCAGTATTTTCATTTTAGTTCCTTCGAACTCCTCTGTTTAAAACCGTATAGTCGTAAATTATCCAAATACCATCATCTCTTCGCAGCTTGTAGGTATATTCTCTTACTGCTATAAGCTGCGCATATCTGAATTCCTTCATTACAATAACTTCCGCATACCTGTCAGTATGCCATGTTTTTATAATATTGTAACTAGTCGGACGATAAATTATTGCTTCTGGCGGCGCAGTTCTGTGGTCTGCTTGCATAGCCCGAATAAGCATTTGCCTGAATTCCTCAAGATGCCTTCTCCTGCCTTCCTCGGAGAGCCTGCTATGCCTTTCCCGGCGATCCTGCGATTGCAGCATTATGTTTTCAAGGTCAAGATACAGAAAAAATTTATCAAATTCGCTATTTTGAAGCGCATGAATTGTAAATCTCACAACCTCGTCCGGCGCTTTTCTGGCACGCCTGAGAATCTCACCTGTTCTCTGATCAATAATTCTCTGTATTTCGTTTACACCAAAGCTAGGTCTTATGTTAAGAGTTAATACATTTGATTTTATTGACCTATTATCATGTAAATTCGGGAAAAATTCAAGATGCACAAAATAAACACCTGCTTCCGAGAGATCAAGCACATCGTTTAAGCGTATATTGAATGCAAAAACTTCTCCGGGCTGAATCGTCATATTGCGGAAAAAAATTGGTTGGGCAAAAGCTGTTTTTCTGGTAAATTTGTATTTGTCTCTAAGCTCTCTTCCTGTTATGTCCCTGAGCACAAATGTTGTGTTAAAATGTTTTGGGTCTGTAACTTGAAAAGAGAAATTATAGGGGCTGTTATTGTACAGTTCTACACGAATTATAACAGTGTCGCCTGCATAATATATTCTTTGATTATAGAACCTGATAAAACAGACAATATCTCTTGGTATTGCAAAAAGAGGCATCAACATTATGAACAAAAGATATAAAAATAGTAAATATTTTTTCAAAGATTTACTCCTGGTAATATTTTAATTTTCGGAAGAAAAGATGATAACATTATTCATAAATAAAATATTGGGTGAACTAAAGAAGACAAAAGAGTACAAAGAGCTTTTAAAACTTTTTACAGAGAAGAGATTCCCAGTAATTTTGGACAACATTCGGGGTTTTGTTCTTGCTGCAGTAATAAATGACCTCTCGAAATACTCAAAAGGGCCTTTTTTGTTCATATTTCCTTCGGAAAGAGCAGCAGAAAGCTTTTATAATGATTATAAACTGTGCAGCAGCCTCGTGCCCCTGCGCGAGCGAAGTCCCGATCTTGTATCGGGGACGCAACGTCCGTGTTGCAGCTCCGCGCCTATCGGGGCGTCCATGCCCCTGCGCGAGACGCAACGTCCGTGTTGCGATATTTTATATTTCCCTTCGTGGGAAACCCTTCCATATAGCGCCGATACCCCATCATCCTATATTTACGGGCTTAGGATAAATACTCTTGTTAAACTTTTGTCAGCCGGAAAAGCCGCTGTTGTTATGTCGCAAAAGACTTTTACTTCTTATTTGCCTGATAGGGATTTTTTATCTGGCTTTTTTATTGGTTTTAAAAAAGGGGGCAAGATAACAAGCGATATTAGCGAAAAGCTTGAAATGGCAGGCTATTTGCGGGTTCCGCGCGTGACTATTCCGGGCGAGTTTGCCTTAAAAGGTGAAGTTCTCGATATTTTCATGCCCGGCATGGACGAGGCTGTGCGAATTGTTTTTGAGTTTGAGAAAATCGAAAGCATTAAACTCTTTGACCCTGCAGACCAGCACTCCATCGGTGAGACTGATGAAATAATCCTCTATCCAAACAGGGAAATTATCTGGACAGAAGAGCTTATAAACCGCGCTTTTGACAAAGGAATAATAAACCAAGAGCAGCACGAGCATCTCCTTAGCTTTCGGACAATGCCGGACGAAGAATATATTTTCCCTCATGCTTTTGAAAAAAAATCAATGATAACTGATTACGCAGGAGCAGACTCTACGCTGATTCTGGTTGACAGCGAAATTCTTGATTCAAACAGCGAAGTCTTTGCAAAAGAGACAGAGACGCTTTCCAAAATCAAGAGAGCTGAGAAGATCGGCGCATTTGCTGGAGCAAAACTTCTTGGTCATACTGATATTTTTCCGGATTACAAAACTGTTGTGGAAAATGCAAAGAGAAAAATTATTCTTCCGCTTTTGGGCGCTGCAGGGGCTGCTTCGCCAGCCTTATCTACGGCAGCCTCGTCTACGGCAGCCCAGCCAACAACAACAGGTACTGGTGGCGCTGCAG
>WQTU01000051.1 GCA_009786125.1 Spirochaetota bacterium | reverse complement strand
TTGTACCTTTCACGGGCGGCTTAGCCATGTAAAAAACATTCAATATCTTTCAGGGCTGGAAAATTTAAGGTCTTTAAGAGTGGCAATAGCAGAAACTGATGACATTAGCTTTTTTGAAAGCATGAAGGGGCTTGAATCTCTGCACCTGTATAGAGGCAGAATGTATGTTCCCCCCTGTGAGTACGCAATGGCTGAAAGCGCCAGATTGTCAGCCGCAGGTAGCGACCCAATATCTCGCCGCGATTACTGTGATGTTTTCTTGCCGCCGCCCTTGCTGGATATTACTGCCATTGGCAATTTGACTAATTTGACGGATCTTTGGATAACCGGGTTTACTGTGAAAAACATAGCCGCCCTAGATAATATCGAAGGGCTTTGTACAATACACTTAATTCGTTCTGTTCTTAAAGATGATACGGAAGTATCCAGCAAGGAACTGGCATGGTGCTCAGGGCAATAAAATATCAAGCTTGGCAGCTGCGTATACCGTTGTTATGCGTAGTTGCTCTTTTGGAATTATATATACGTTAATTACTTCTTATGGGGTAAAAATATTTATTTTCCATCCTCCCTCACAATAAATATAAGTTCCTGCAAGACTGCCATTTGCTATGTAAAAGGTATCAAAATCTTCGCTAAATGCCCAACCAATCTCAGTTATGTGTGTTTGTCTACCCAATCTCACATTTGAGCCAATGGTAATACTTGTTATTGGATTATCCCGAAATGCAGATATTCCAATATTAGTAACACTGCCTGGGATAATGACACTTGATAGCTTGTTTGCATGAAATGTCCAATCTTCAATAATGGTTATGCTGTCAGGAATTATTACACTCTCAAGTTGATTAAATCTGAATGCACCGCTCCCAATGGATGTTACGCTGTTAGGAATAATCATAGCCGAAAGTTGATTGCGAAAAAATGCATGTCTCTCTATGATAGTCACGCTTTCGGGAATTTTCACACTTGAGAGACGATTGTCCTCAAATGCAAACCCTTCTATTATATTTACACTATCTGGAATTATTATATGTTCAAGCTGATTGCTCCGAAATGCTTGTAATCCAATAATATTTACACTATCGGGGATGTCAATTTTTGTTAACCTATTCCCAAAAAACCCTGAAAGATAAGTAACGCTATCAGGTATGACTATGTTTGTGAAATTATTGTGCGAAAATGCATCGCGTCCAATATAAGTTACACTACTTGGAATTACTATGTTGCTAAGTTGATTTTCATGAAATGCAAATTGCCCGATAGTGGTTATACCATAAGAAAGCCCTACATATGAAAGCTGATTGAATGAAAATGCAAAGTTCCCAATTTCTGTTACGCTTTCTGGAACTATCAAATGAGTGAGTTTGTTCATATAAAATGCCGCTTCTCCAATATTTGTAACACTATCAGGGATTAACACGCTGGTAAGTTGATTACCAGCAAATGCCAAATCTCCAATAACTGTTATACTATTTGGAATAATTATGCTGGTAAGATGTTTTTCCAGGAATGCTCTATATCCTATAGCAGCAACAGGCATATTTCTTATATATGAGGGTATGCGAACATCACTTTTTTCACCAAGATAGCGGCTAATAGATACCGATTTGCCATCTGGCATAATAGATACTTCAAAATCATTTTCATCATCATATAGCGCCTTAGCAGAGATAATTGATTCATTCAATTCTTCCAAAAAAACTATTTGTGTCTGTAAAGGTTCTCTGGGGCTCCTGGTACAGCCTAAAAAAGCAGATACTATAGATATAAGCACAATCAAAAAGACAATTAATATAAAGCATCTTTTCATAAATTTATAGTTTACTCTGTTTTTAATATAATGCCTAGATTAATGTTGCTTGGCTTAGTGTTTCTCTTCAAAAATCCTAATTTATTTTCAGGAATTAACTTAGCATACCTTGTGCAATTGCGCATAACAAATGATATGCACAATACGCCAATTTTGGTTAAAAATGAACTTGAAAATCGAAGAAAAAAACAAAAAAATTCAAAATCTTTATTGACAAAAAAAATAATTTTACCTATTCTGGGAGAGTAAAAATTCTCAAAATCTTAATTAGGAGGTTTAGGTGAGCTTGCGTGAAATAGTAGACACGGACAGTGACCCTGACGGTAGTAGAAACAATACCGCGGGCTTGCATAAACTGTCCGCAAATTACCGCTAGAAAGACAATTTACAGCAAAAGTTTTTTGTTCTAAAACAGTCTCAACTGTTCTGTGTCCTCACAAAAGTGCTTAATGAGCATAAATTACAGGAGGATACTCAAATGAAAAATGAAGTTTTTACAATTATTAATGGAGATTTTATTGATATCTCTAAAATGAAAAAAATTCTACAGGATATGAATACTGTAGATATAGCAGAAGTATTTGATGATTTATCGAAAGAAAAAATCATACAATTATTCAGAATTTTGCCCAAAAACATTGCAGCCGATGTTTTTGCATATGTTGACAGTGAACAGCAAAAGGTTATCATCGAAACGCTTACTGATATAGAAATAGGCGAAGTTATGAGTGAGCTTTTTGTTGATGATGCAGTTGACTTTATTGAAGAAATGCCTGCCAGTGTCGTAACCAGAGTGCTTGCAAATGTTCCCGCTGAACGGCGAGAAGTGATCAATCAATTACTAAAATATCCCAAAAACTCTGTTGGCAGCATAATGACAACAGAATTTATCTACCTGAAAGTCAGTCATAAGGTTGCACGAGCATTTGAGGTTATTCGTAAGAGAGGCATAAAAAAAGAAACAATTTATACTTGTTATATTATAGATGAAAATCGAAAACTTGTGGGAACAGCATCTATCCGTGATCTTTTACTTGCAGAACAAGATCAAGATATAACCGAAGTAATGGATACAAATGTCATCTTTGCAAATACGATGGACGACAAGGAAACATTGGCCATTAATTTTAACAAGTATGACTTTCTGGCAATGCCTGTAGTTGACAATGAGCACAGGCTGGTTGGGATTGTAACTGTAGATGATGCTCTTGATGTTCAGGAGCAGGAAGCTACAGAGGATATTGAGATCATGGCTGCCATTACGCCATCTCATGAGCCATACCTGAAAACAAGTGTTCTAACGCTGACAAAAAACCGTGTCGTTTGGCTGCTTGTATTAATGTTGACCGCTACTCTAACTGCAATAATCATTGAAGGTTTTGAAGACGCTATTATGGTATTTCCGGCTCTTGTAGCATTTATTCCAATGCTTATGGATACAGGAGGCAGTGCCGGCTCTCAGAGTGCGGTGCTTATAATTCGTGGTATGGCCTTAAATGAGGTCAGAAAACGAGATATATTGCTGGTATTTTGGAAAGAAATTCGTGTAGCGGCATTATGCGGCGCTGCTCTTGTTGCAGTTAATTTTGGTCGTGTTATGATTATGAATCAAGATTTTGTACTTGCTCTTGTAACTTCACTGGCTTTATATGCAACTGTTATTATGGCAAAAACAGTAGGCTGCCTACTGCCTATTGGAGCAAGGTTAATAAAAATGGATCCAGCAGTAATGGCTTCTCCAGTTATTACAACAATTGCAGATGTTTTGTCATTAATAATTTACTTCAATCTTGCACGGATTATCATGAATATATAACCATGGTTTTAAGTTAGGAATTAAAAATTGTAAAGGGCGTATACCGTTTAGCAAGCAGTATACGCTGCGCCGCCTGTTCGGCGGCTCGGGGTTTGAAAAACCGCAGTCGGGCGGTACGCCCTTTGTGCGGTTTTCTCTTATAAGGCGGGATGGAATGTCGTCAACTTTGAACGATGTGCGCAAATCGGATATGCCAAAGACGCGGCTGCGGTCGCTTTGCGCGTGCTTTGCACGTAATACCATTTTTTTACCACTGTTTCTATAAATATCCTCCAAAGGATAATAAGGTAATGTAGCCCCGAACTTGTTCGGGATGCTGCGCAATTTATTCTCGATTGAATAAATCAGCGGTTCTCAAAGCAAAGTTAAACGCCAGCCAGTGCTTTTTATGACCATTTTAAAATAATGATAAAAAAAGTTTGTAACTTTTCCCAATAATAATAGCTTTTTATGGAGAAAAATGTAATCACTACTATGGAGAAAAATGTAATCACTACTATGGAGAAAAATGTAATCATACGTATATTAACGCTGTCTGTTCCGGGTTTGATCCTTACCTTTGTCATTGTAAACACAATGCAAAACTCCGCTGTTATCTTCGCGGTCCTTGCGATCCTTATAATCGCCTTGCTTGCCCTGGCCGCGTTATTTTCCGTACGTTTTGTAAAACAGGAGGAGAGCCGCATTAGCGCTGATATGCTGAGTGATTTTATTGACAGCGTACCGATGGGTGTTGAAATTTTTGACAAGGACTGCAACTGTCTCGAGGTCAATAAGGCTACGGAAATCATATTCAATACCACCAGGCAAGAATATTTAAACAATCCAGCCAAGTTTTTCCCGAAACTCCAGCCGGACGGCAAAGATTCAAAGCAATTTTTAAAGGACACTAACAGAGAGGCCGTGGAAAAAGGCAGCAAGAGTTATGAATTTATGTACCAGCTTGATGACGGAACGCTGTTTCCGGTCATGGAATTCTCCCAGCGGATAATGATTAACGGCGTAGCTTATGTTGCCTGTTATACCCAGGACATGCGCGATGCATATAAGCTAAAAGAGATTGAACGCGAGCACCAGGAAAGGGTACAAAGCATACTTGATGCCTCGCCCTTAGTCTGCGCCATCTTTGACAAGGACTCTAACTGCATTGAAGTCAACAAGGCAGTAGAAACAATGTTCAACGCGACCAGAGATGAGTATATGAATAATTTCGACCAGTTTTTGCCGCCCTTCCAGCCGAACGGCAAAAACTCCATGCAGCATTCAATTGACTGTATCGCTCAAGCTTTTGAAAAAGGGTTTGCCAGTTACGAGTTTCTGTATCAGCTTAAGGATGGAACTCCGCTTCCGGTGGAGGAAATATCGCGACGCATAACGATAGGCGGACAGAATCATATTGTCTGTTATATCCGCGATCTGCGCGAATATAAAGAGCTGGAAAAAACGGAACTGCTGGCAAAAAAGATGCAGGTATTGGCAGAAAAGCTCCACGAATGTGTCCAGCGCCAAACTTCTGCCCTTTCCCAGTCTTCAACTTCCATCGAAGAAATGATTGCCAACATCCGCTCGGTTACTGAAACTTTGTCCAAAAACGCAAAGAACGTTAAAGAACTGGAAGAAGCCTCGGAGGTTGGACGCTCTGGTCTTGGCGGAGTTGCTGCTGATACTCAGGAGATTGCCCGTGAGTCGGAATCCCTCCTTGAGATCAACTCGGTAATGGCGAATATAGCCAGCCAGACCAACCTGCTTTCGATGAACGCTGCAATAGAAGCAGCCCATGCCGGAGAGAATGGCAGGGGCTTTGCTGTGGTCGCTGACGAGATACGCAAGCTCGCCGAATCTTCCGGCAATCAGTCCAAAACAATCAGCGGGGTACTGAAAAAAATTAAAGGTTCTATCGATAAAATAACCAGATCAACAGAAGATCTTCTGAATAAATTTGAAGCGATGAACAGCGGTATCATAACTGTCGCGGAACAGGAAAACAGTATCCTAAGGGCAATGGAAGAGCAGGGACAGGGAAGCAAGGAAGTGCTAGAGGCCATAAGCGAAGTAAATAAAATTACCCATCAAGTAAGAGATGCTTCAGAGCAGATGCTTGAAGGCGGCAAGAGCGCGTAAGAGAAGCAAATATAAGTAAGTGTAGATACCTGTCAAGTCTTTATTTACCGGCGAAGCGAGAACCGCGGGCAAGCTGCCTGGCGGTCGCTTTGTGCGAATACCTTTTATTTTAGATTATTTCTGTTTTCAATTTTGCGGTACGCCGCGCCGCAGCGCTCAATATCATTTCCGAATGCCTAAAACCGCTTTACTTTTTATGTCTTTATAAATACTTTATTATAGATAAGAAAAGTAACCATGATATTTAGAAAAATTGGCAACCTTATAAAAGGTATGCTACCGCAACCTTTTGTTCGCCTCCTCGCTCGGTCATGTGCAAGCTCTGCTTGCCCGCGACCCTCGCTTTGTCGGCGAATAATCGACTTTATACTCAGCTTTTTTCGCAAAAAAAGCGCGCCAACGAGATTCACAGAAGAAAAATGGCAGGAGGATTTTTCCAAGCCGCAGAAAAGCCGTTTTGCAAACGAAACAGCGGAAAAATATAGTTCAGAAATAATCCCCGGCTCAGGGCTGCTTTTAAAAATAAAAAGCAAAAATCTCTTTGCCTGGTGTCAGGCTCCGGACTCCAATTACTGCGATTTTGATGCAGAGTGTTCCTTCGAGTTTAAGACAAACGCCTACTGTTCGGGCGGAATGATTTTTCGAATGGGAAATGATTTTAACTATTACTATTTTCTGGTTTCAAACAAAGGTTATTTCCGGGTCGATTGTGTTTTTAACAACAACCCCATAAAGCTTATTGAGTGGACGCAGTTTACTTTGCCAATTGAATCTGCTGTTACGCTTCGGGTAACAGCATGGAGCAATTATTTTCTTTTCTATATAAACAATACGCAGGTCGCGAAACTCAATGACGAGACAATAGGCAATGGAAGTATAACTTTTTGCGCGCAAAATTATGATACATCGCCGGAAGCGGAAATCCTGTTCACGAAAATTAATATTAATTCTATTCCTGATGATGTTGAAAAGGCTTATTCCGAAACCAACGAAATTCCTCTTGAGCAGAGACTTGTTCTTGCAAAATCTTTTTTCGGCAACGGAAAGTTTTTGCCTGCTGCAGTGCAGATGAAGTCCTATCTTGGCGGAATTGACAAAGAGGATATAACAGACGAACATTTGGGTTTTTACGGGGAAATTCTTCTAAATCTTGGGATGTTTGATGATGCTTTAAAGCAGTTTAACGAAGCCCTTGAGAAAAACCCAGCAGAAAAGAACTATATTCTCGAAAAAGCCAATATATTGTACAGGCTTGGAAACTACGAAGAGCTAAAAATATTTCTTTTGGGTAAAGAGAATATACTTAAAGATAATGCTGTGTACTGGAATCTTCGCGGTCACAGTATGTTCTTTCTTGGAAACAGCGAAGCTGCTGCAAAATTTTATAAAAAAGCAGCAGAAATGGATAAAGAAAACCCTCTTTATTTTATAAATTTGGCAAAATCTTACGAAGCTTTTGGGAAAGAGGAAAAATCTGCTTTTGCCTATGCAGAGGCAAGCAAGCTTTTTTTTCGTCAAAATAATTATCCCGAAGCAGAGGACAGCGCAGCTTTGGCGCTTAAAAAAGATAATTTGGCGAGCAATAAAGAAACAGCGGTAAAAGCAAAGGGCGTTATTGCCAAAATTTCGTTTTCGCAAGGAAACCTTCTAAAGGCAGAAGAAGAGTTTAAAAATCTTATAGAAACAGCTCCGGAGCTTTGCGGCAGCGAGATATTTTTTCTTTATGGACTTATCAGATTAAACCAGGGAAAACAGGAGCAAGCTGTTTCCCTCATAGAAAAAGCCTGCGAAAAAGAAGAGTATTACCTATATTGGTATAAGCTTGCTGAGATATTTTATTCAACAGGCCGCAATCCGGGACCTGCTTTATCAAAAGCATATAAACTTGCGCCCGATGATATATGGGTAAACAATCTTTTGGGAGAAATAGCTCTCCGGAAAAATGACACGGAAAAAGCAGAAAAATATTTTGGAAAATCGTTTTCTCTTGGCAAAGAAAGCTGCGAAATAATCCCTGCCATCAATTATTCGGAAACCCTGATTATCAATAACAAGGTGGAGCAGGCGCTTGCTGTTTTAGAGGCTTTTCCAAAAGATGATGATAAGGAAATTCTTTTGCAAAAAGGCAAAATATACGGGCTGCTTGGAAAAGGCTTGGCTTCGGAAAAAATGTATAAAAAAGTTATTACTCTTTATCCCAAAGACAAAGATGTAATAAAAGCATTGGCTTCGTTTTATTATAATTCCGAACAATATGGCAAAGCAGAGGAAGTTCTTGCAAAAGCCGATAATCTGGAAAAAGACAGCGCTCTTCTTAATATCGCAGGTAATATTGCAAGAGTTGTTGGTAATTTTGAAGCAGCGTTTGATGCTTATGAAAAAAGCCTTGCTCTGACGTACGATCCTGTGGTTGCTCTCAATTATATAGAAGGATTGTGCGAAATTCTTAATTTTAAAGGAGCGAAAATTAAGCTTAACAAATATTTTGGAAATAGCGCGAATGCAGGGACCGACGCTAATAAGGCAAGGCTGGAGCGCCTGCGCGCAAGAATCGAAAATAAAACAGAAATTAAGCTGACTTGTGCATCTTGCCATAAAAAGTGGAGCGTCCCCAAGGATGCAGCGGATATGGATTCAGACAAAAAATTAAAACTGATTGGCGACCCGGATCCTTCTTCTCCTGCTGGGAAATGCCCCTCGTGCAGCAAAATATATTGTGTAAAATGCGCAACTGAATGGCTGAAAGACGGGAAATTCAAATGCCGCGAGTGCAGCGAAAGCCTTAAACTTTCGGACAAGTATTTGCGCTATCTTGCGCTCGAAGCTGCTTCAAAAAACTAAAGCCCTTGTACAATCCGCCATTGCTGACTGCCACCAGTTTGGGCACTGATGCGGAGGCTTGAGGCTGGTGCGTGCCCACGCTAGAAACTTCGTTGCGACGTGCCGCAGTGTCAACGAGGACTCTCTGGCGAATCGCAACATCCGCAAGCCTATAGGCTAAATGGCGCCATCAGTAATGGCGGATGGAATAAAATATGACAGCGG
>WQTU01000050.1 GCA_009786125.1 Spirochaetota bacterium | reverse complement strand
CGGGAGATTTTGAATTTGCGGCCGATCCGGGAGTTTGAGATATGGCTTGAGAAGCTGGGCATTATGGAAAACGGGAAACTGACAAAAATTGCAGGAGATGCTTCAATATTTAAAAAAGGAAGCGGGGTTATGGTATGACGGAAAAAGAAATAATTGACCAGGTAACTGCGATAATCATAAAACAGCTTCAGGAGCAAAGCCCCGACCGTATGCCGTGGAAGTCCGATGTTAGTCAAGTCAAGGCAGATCTTGTTTTTCAACATGGTGGCAGTGGGGCAGAAAGCCCGGCAATGCAGAGCAGCGTGGGCGTAGCTTCAACAAAGCAGGATGACAGTGCAGCACTCAATACTCTGGAAGAGCAAAAAGCATCAGTAGGCGTAAAAACCCCGAAAGATCTTTCTGTATTGCAGCAGATGAAAAAGCTTACGCCGGCGCGCGTATGCGTTGGAAAAGCAGGAGCCAGATTGCGAACATCTACTCTGCTTGCTTTGCGCGCAGACCATGCAGCAGCACGCGATGCAGTTATGAAAGATGTTGATGAAAAAATATTGCAGAAGATGAATCTTTTTTCTGTGCAGACTCTTTGCACATCGCGCAACGAACATCTTACCCGGCCGGACCTTGGAAGACAGTTTTCAAAAGAAACTCTTGATCTTCTTAAATCAAAATGCAAACAAAATCCAAAAGTTCAGGTTTATGTTTCAGACGGATTAAGCAGCCAGGCTGTGAATGCCAACTGCGAAGATATTCTTCCTGCGCTTCTCGAAGGATTAAAAAGTTTTGAAATCGAAGCAGGCACACCGTTTTTTGTGAAATTCGGCAGATGCCCGTCAGAAGATGTAATCTCGGAAACCCTTGGAGCAGATGTCGTATGTCTGCTTATCGGAGAAAGACCGGGGCTTGCAACAGCAGACAGCATGAGCGCATACATCGCATACAAAGCAACAGTTGGCATGAGTGAATCACGCAGAACTGTTGTGTCGAATATTCATAAAGGCGGGACTCCGGCAGTAGAAGCAGGAGCTCACATCGCAGAACTTATTAAAACAATACTTGAGAAAAAAGCAAGCGGAGTAGAATTGCAGCGATAGATCAGTATTTGTAAAAAAGGAAAAACGGAGAAAGAGATGATTGGCGATCAGATGAAAACCACGGTGTTAAGCACTCATTTAATTCCCAATGCAGACATTGCATTAAGGGAATCTCTTAATGTACCTAAAGGATATACAAGCCTTGGAATAATAACAACAGATTGCGATGATGTGTCATATACCGCACTTGATGAAGCGACAAAAAAAGCAGATGTTGTTGTAGTTTATGCCAAGTCAATGTATGCAGGCTCTTCAAATGCGTCAACAAAATATACAGGTGAGTTTATCGGAATACTTGCAGGACCGGACCCGGAAGAAATTAAAAGCGGAATAGAAGCAGCAGTAAGTTTTATAGAAAACAGTGCATGTTTTTACAGTGCTAACGAAGATAACAGCGTAGTTTATTTTGCACACTGCATTTCTTCGTGCGGCTCTTTTCTTGCGGATTTAGCTAAGGTAACGAAAGGAAGCTCAATTGCTTATTTAATAGCGCCGCCGGGCGAGGCGTTCCCTGCGATAGATGCAGCATTAAAGATTGCCTCCGTGGAACTTAAGGTATTTTTCGGCCCGCCGACAGAGACCAACTTTGCGGGAGCGCTTCTTTCTGGTGAGCAGTCTGCCTGTGTTGCAGCTTGCGAAGCTTTTGCAGATTCTGTCTGCAATTCTGCCAGGATTCCGAGAGAATTGTAAGAGAAAAGGTGATATATATGTTATACGATAATGATTTGCTTTCGATACAGGATGTCCGCGAGATGATGAAAAAAGCCAGGCAGGCGCAGAAAGATTTGCAATCATATTCGCAGAAACAGATCGATGCCATTATAAAAACCATAACAGATAGTTGTATTGAGAATGCGGAAAAACTTGCAAAGATGGCTGTTGAAGAAACCGGGTTTGGGATATGGCAGGATAAAGTTCTTAAAAACTTACTCGGAAGTAAAATGGTTTATGAGTCAATAAAAGATTTAAAAACTGTCGGAATATTAACAGATGATAAAAACAGAAAAATAATGGAAATAGCTGTGCCTGTTGGAATTGTTGCAGCGCTTATTCCTTCGACAAACCCTACTTCTACGAGTATGTTTAAAGCGCTTATTTCAATAAAGTCGGGTAACGCGATAATAATAAGCCCTCATCCGGGCGCAAAAAACTGTATTATTGAAACAGTAAGGATTATGCAGGCTGCTGCAAAAAAAGCAGGGGCTCCGGAGAACATAATTCAGTGCATAGAAAAAACAACAATGGAAGCGACAAATGAATTGATGAAGCACAAAGATACAGACCTTATTCTGGCAACCGGCGGCGGCCCAATGGTAAAAGCTGCCTACAGTTCGGGTAACCCTGCGATAGGAGTTGGTGCAGGCAATGGTCCTGCGTATATTGAAGCTTCTGCAAATATTAAGCTGGCTGTAAAAAGAATACTTGACAGCAAAACTTTTGATAATGGAACAATTTGTGCGTCTGAGCAATCTGTTGTAACAGAGGCGAAAATAAAAGATGCTGTTATTTCGGAGATGACGGCTCAGGGCGCTTATTTTTTAAATGAAGAGCAGTCGGACAAGGTTGCAAAAATTCTTATGCGGGCGAATAATACGATGAACCCCGCAATTGTTGGAAAGAGCACAGAGTTTATTGCAAAACTTGCGGGAATACAAATTCCTAAGGGAACGCGGGTGCTGGTTTCAATGCAAACGGAAGTGAGTCCCAGAAACCCTTATTCCAGGGAAAAGCTGTGCCCTGTATTGGGTTTTTATGTTGAGGAGAATTGGGAAAAGGCGTGCTTGAGGTGCATTGAAATCCTGGAGAATGAAGGCGTGGGGCATACAATGGTTATCCATTCCGAGAATCAGAATGTGATTACGGAATTTGCTTTGAAAAAGCCTGTTGGCCGCCTTCTTGTAAATACTCCGGCCGCGTTAGGCGCTGTTGGTGTAACGACGAACCTGCTGCCGTCGCTGACTTTGGGCTGCGGCTCAATGGGCGGGAGCTCTACGTTTGATAATGTGGGGCCAATGAATCTGATAAATATCAGGCGCATTGCGTATGGTGTTAAGGAGCTGGAGGACTTGGGTGGCGGGGGAAAGCTTGCTGATGCTGCTGTTTCCGCAGCCGCAGCACGGCAAGATGCTGAGCCTGCAGGCAGTTTTGGTATTTCTGATGCGCCGGTGGTTTCGGAAATCCGCCGCGAAATTGCTGGTTCCCTGCCTTTAGCCGGAGAGTTGACAGAATCAGATATTGAGAGGATAACAAAAGAAGTTTTGAAAAATATTTTGAATAATAATTCGCCGAAATAGTGTGATAGGCGAACAAAAAAAACATTAGCCATTAGGAGGAAAATATGGCAGTAAATTTACAGGCTCTGGGAATGGTAGAAACAAAAGGTCTAGTAGCATCTATTGAAGCAGCAGATGCTATGGTAAAAGCAGCAAATGTTACTCTTGTTGGAAAAGAACATGTTGGCGGAGGATTGGTAACTGTTATGGTGCGCGGCGATGTGGGCGCAGTAAAAGCGGCAACCGATGCAGGAGCAGCAGCAGCAGCAAAAGTTGGGGAACTGGTTTCTGTTCATGTAATTCCAAGACCGCATTCCGAAGTTGAAGGAATTTTACCTTCTGTCGGAGGAAAGGCAGAAAAATAGTGGGGCTGTCCAATAAGAATAAGTTTTCGAATTGTTTGTATAAAAATTCAAAGGCTATTATTTTGTTTTTTGTGCAACGATACTGAATAAAAATTAATTCGCAAAACTTATTAGACAGCTTCACCCTGCTCATATTATTATGGAAGTTGTTGATGAAAACATGGTTCGTCAAATTCACCTTATAGGTAAACAAGATGAAATCCGTGTTAATCAGAGAGACTATGTTACGCAAAGCGCGCGGGACTATATAAGGGAAAAAAATCTCTCCCTTGTGATAGATGACGATGAAAACAAATTTATCCGGCCTTCTTTGGAATTGGCAGCAGGTAAATATGTGTCGGAATCCGGAGAGAGGGAGTATGATGAGAAACCTGAATATATGACCCACTTATACGGGAATGTTCTTGTTATGAAGAATCACCCGAGGATTATTTTGCGCGGCAAACTGGACTCATTTATTGCATCAATAATGGAAATGCAGATATTTGCAGAAAAGAAAAAGATAATTAAGCTTAAAAATGATATTAACGAAATTCTTCTGTTTGCGCAGCAGATTTTAAAATGCGAAGTAAAAAATCAGCCTTTTGAAGAGAAAAAGCTTTTAAATTACAGCGAAGAAGAGCTTCGGGAAATATCGCACAATCCGGAGAAATATTTTGGCAGGGGGCACATTAAGATTTCCCCAACGCACGGAGAAGTTGAAATTAAGCTTAATTTGCTTAGAACGCAGGCGCGGGAACTTGAAATAGCTGCTGTTACAGCATTTTGTTCGAACGAAGGTCAACAGTGCGAAGGCAAAGATTTGCTAAAGGCATTAAACAGGCTTAGCAGCGCAATCTATATTCTGATGCTAAGAAATAGTTGTAAGCAGTATCAGTCAGGGTAAATAAATGAATGAAGATATAATAAGAGAGATCGTTAGCAAAACAGTAAAAAGTTTTTTGAAGAGCAATGCGGCTGCGGCCGGCAGTATACCCGTAAAGGAGAGTAATGCCATACCTGTTGCAGTCTCTGCGAGGCATGTGCATCTTACCAAAGAAGCTGTTGAAACGCTTTTCGGAAAAGGCCACAAACTCACATTTAAAAGAAACATAACTTTGCCCGGAGAGTTTCTGGCAGAAGAGAGAGTTTCTATAGTTACTGCAAAAGGAGAGCTGCGAAATGTTGCTGTGCTCGGACCTGAAAGAAGCCAGGTACAGGTTGAGGTTTCGCAGACAGATGCAAGGCATCTTGGCATAAATGCCCCATTAAGGCTTTCGGGTGATGTTGAAGGGAGCGCAAATGTGTACATTATTTCAAATAACGCTTCGATTACCGCGAATAGTTCGACAATTGTTGCAAGAAACCATATCCACATGACGCCATTAGACGCAGAAAGATTTAAGGTAAGAGACGGGGACAAGGTTTGTGTGCAGGTAAATTCAAAGCGGCCTGTTTTGTTTGATGATGTTATTATTCGTGTAAGCGATAAGTTTGCATTAATCTTTCACATTGATGCAGATGAGGGAAATGCCTGTATGCTGCAGGATAATGATACATGTGTTATTGTGAATAAAGCAGATTGCTGCATTGGCGCTTCCGGCGGGAATAATGCTGCTGTTGGAGCTAGCGGGGCTGTTGGTTCTGCAAATGCAAAAAAGACTTTGCACAATTCAAGCGAAAAATTTATATCTGAGCACAAAGCAAAAGAGCTGGCAAAGGGAAATGTAAAAACAGTTACTTTTAAGAAAGGAGTAATATTATCTCCTCTTGCAAAAGATGTATTCAGCAATGCGCGAATAAAGGTAGAGTTTGTATAATTAAAGGGGTCGAGGCAGGGCAATATCATTAGTATAATGGCTTTTGAAAAGCCACGAAAAATAACGAGGGAAAAATGGTAATTTGTAAAGTAATTGGTCATTTATGGGCTACAAAAAAAGAAGAATCCCTGAACGGATTAAAATTAATGGTAGTTGAGCAGATCAACCACAAGGAAAAAAGCGAAAATAAAATATTTGTGGCTGTGGATATCGTTAGCGCAGGGATTGGAGAAAAAGTTATTGTTGTAACCGGAAGCACAGCAAGGCGGGCTCTGGGCAAAGAAAATACATTGATAGATGCTGCAATTGTGGGAATAATTGACAGCATAGAAGCTCAATAATCAGAGGTAACGAAGTGTATCCCGAAGCTTTATATGCAAATTTATTTTTGTCTTACGAATTTATTAGGGGAAGTAACGCATGGTGCTGCTTGATGTTATAAGAGACGCAGGGATTGTAGGCTGCGGCGGCGCAGGTTTTCCTACTCATATAAAACTTAGCTGCTCAGTAAAGTATCTTATAGTCAATGCTGTAGAATGCGAACCATTGTTGCGAACAGACAGGTTTATCATAAAAAATAAAACAGATGATATTGTTTCAGGAGTACTAGAGATCGCAAAGCAGGTTGGCGCTTTAAAAAAATATGTTGCCATAAAGCGCGATTATATAGAAGAAATATCATCGCTTGAAAAAGCGATTGAATCATCGGGAAGCGATATAGAAATATTTAAACTCGACAGCATCTATCCTGCAGGGGATGAGCAATTTATTGTAAGCGCTGTTACGGGGAAGTCTGTTCCTCCTTCAGGGATTCCTCTTGATGTAGATACAGTTGTTACGAATGCTGCAACAGTTTTTTGCGTTGCAGAGAGTTTAAAAGGAAAACCTTTTACCCACAAATATCTTACTGTAACAGGCGAGGTTGAAAATCCTGTAATCGTATATGCTCCAATCGGCACTTCTTTTGCAGAGTGCATTAAAGCAGCAGGCAAAACAAATATTGATGATTATGTTATAATCGAAGGCGGCCCGCTCATGGGCAGGCAGTATGACAAAACTCAGGCAGAAAATTTATTTATAACCAAAACAACATCGGGTTTGATTGTTGTGCCTAAAAATATTCCTGTAGTAAACAGGAATCAGATTTCATTAAAAACTGTTTTGCGGAGAGCAAAGACAGCATGTATACAGTGCACACAGTGCACAGACCTTTGCCCAAGATATTTGCTTGGCCACCCACTTAAACCGCATCTTATTATGCGTAAATTAGGCTACGCGCCCGACATGGAAGATTTGCCATTGGACGAAGATATTAAGCAGGCATTGATTTGCTGCGAGTGCGGTGTGTGCGAAGTTTTTGCGTGTCCCATGGAGCTTCAGCCGAGGCAGGTAAATATATATGTTAAAAAAATGCTGCAGAGCAAAGGAGTGCGTTACGACAAGCCGGGTAACGACTACTTTTCGCGGGAAGAATTAGCATGGAGAAAAATACCTTCAAAACGAATTGCTTCGAGACTTGGACTTAGCAAATATTATAATTACAATATCTCTGAACTTAAAATAGTTGAACCAGAAGAAGTATCGATCCCGCTTAAACAGCATATAGGAATTCCCGCAACTTCTGTTGTAGAAAGGGGCGAAAGAGTTAATTGCGGAAAAATAATCGGTTTCATAGAGCAGGGAAAAGTTGGGGCTTTTGTTCATGCAACTATAAATGGCATTGTTACGGCAGTTTCAGATGTTATAACTATCTCAAGAGAGGTGAAATAAGTGCAGGCAATCGGATTTCTTGAATTAAACAGTATTGCAAGAGGCGTTGAAGTTGCAGATATAATGTTAAAAACCGCAGATGTAAAATTAGTGGTTGCGAAACCAAGCTGCCCCGGTAAATATGTTATTTTTGTTACAGGAAATGTTGCGGCTGTAAATGCTTCGATTGATGCGGGAGGGCAGATCGGGAAGAATAATGTACTTGATAAAATTGTTATTGCAAATATTCACCCGCAAGTTATTCAGGCAATAAATATGACAGCAATTCCTCCTGCTCCAAATGCAGTTGGAGTTATGGAGTTTTTTGATATTACAACTTCTATTATTGCAGCAGATGCTGCAGTTAAAGCAGCGGACATAACGCTGATTGATATAAGACTTGGAATAGGCATAGGCGGAAAATCTTTTGTGGTTCTTGCAGGCGAAGTTTCTGCAGTAGAAGAAGCATTAAAGTGCGGAGCCGCGTTTGGGGAAGATAAAGGAATGCTCGTAAATAAAGTTGTTATTCCCAAACCGCATGAAGATTTGTTCCAGAGTCTGTTTTAAGAAGGTTTTAAGGCATAACTATGGATGAAAAAAAACAGAGAATTATCCAGGAATATGTACCAGGCAAGCAGGTAACGCTTGCTCATATTATAGCAAACCCTGTGCAGGATTTATATAAAAAACTTGGGATTACAGCAGGCGAAACAAGCAGCGCCATAGGAATACTTACTATTACGCCAAGCGAAGCAGCAATAATTGCTTCTGATGTTGCAACAAAAGCAGCAACAGTGACTATTGCTTTTATTGACAGATTCAGCGGTTCTGTTGTAATTACAGGCGATGTTTCAAGCGTGAACTCCTCTCTCGAAGCTGTGCTTGATGTGCTTTGCAATCAAATGGGATTTAGCCCTGTAAATATAACAAGAACATGAAAATAATGCTGGTTGGCAGAATAGGAACAGGAAAAACTTCTTTTAAGCAGGCTATTCAAAACAAACCTATCAGTTATAAGAAAACCCAGGCAATCGAGTTTGATGACGACACCGATTGCAAACTCTCTTTTGTTGATACACCCGGAGAATACACAGAGAACAGATCTTATTACCGCGCGTTAATTGTTACAGCCATAGAAGCAGATCTGATAATTCTTTTTCAGGATTGTATTGATAAAACCCTCTGGTTTGCGCCTGATTTTTCATCGATGTTCGGCGATAAGCCTGTAATTGGCATTGTTACAAAAATAGATATTAGTGAAACAAAAGAAAATATAGAACATGCGCATGATAGCTTGCTTCAGGCAGGGTGCAGCGCTGTTTTTATGGTAAGCAATACTACAGGCGATGGAATCGATCAGGTTAAAAAATATATTTTTTCCCACTATGTTGAAAATCAGCGATTATGATACCTTTTCTTAAAAATCAGTAGAAATGATACCTTCAACATTTTATGAAAAAGCCATGATTATTCATGGCAAAAAAACAAAAGAAAGGACAAGAAAA
>WQTU01000049.1 GCA_009786125.1 Spirochaetota bacterium | reverse complement strand
ATTTACTTGATACATCATTTTTGGTACACATTCTTTCTTTCCTTGCATACCGTTATTTTATCATGGGATTTCCAGAAAAGCTAGCTACATCATCCAAGTTGAGTTGTGCAACAGTTACGTTTGTTATATGACGTATTTTTCCTGGTCATCATATTAATATTCTTAAAATTTGCACCCGGGCAAATATAATCACACAAGCAATATAAAATTCAAACAACGTAAACAAGGCTAATTAGCTCGTTATGGGCGTAATTGGGTTCGCCTATTTACTTCCAATATTGGAAGAGAGCCTTCTGTAGCAATGTAAATAACATTTGGATTACCCGCCATTAATCTGACCCACAGATATAAAATGTATTCTTCAGATAAAGCATCACGTACTTCATACATCGCTTGCGCAGCTCCACGAGCTCTTGCCACTTCCGCCTGTGCATTGTAAATCTCCGCTTGAAGTCTGGCGCGAGCTTCCACTGCTATAACTTGTTGAAAATACTCAGCCTGTGCAAGTTGGGCTCGTCCTGCTTGTTGACTTGCCCACACACGATATAATGGTAACCCCCACATCGCACCTGCGATTAACATCACGACGGCTATAGCTCCAATTCCTACAAACAACTTTTGCATATCCATTTTTATCCTCCTGAAAAATATGTACTTAAGATAATAAGAGTATAATTGATGGCTCAAAAAGTCAATACGTACTTTTGAATTGTTCCAAAAATAGTTTAACCAAAACTGGAACATAACTTAAAATATAGTATTTATTTTCTAGTTGCTTCTTCCATTTTAATAAGACCTCAAAATATCTATTTCTATTTGTATGGCGCATAACGTTTTGAATATGCGGCGTTTTGCAAACCCGAATAAGGGCTTGCATAGCAAGACCAGGGCTGCAAAATGTGGGAGGAGTGAGGTGTGGGAACGAAGTGACCTAGCCGAACGCAACCCCGAGCCGCCGAATAAGCGGCGCAGCGTGTACCGTTTGTTATGTGCTGTTATTCTATTTTTATCGCTTATAAAATATTCCCCTTAACTGTAATTCCCTGGTTTCCTCCCTTTTGTCAATAAATAGCATTCTATTATCATATGTATTAATATAATAATGTTCATAATTGAACACTCTGTTTTCATCCAGATTGGGAAACAACACTATTATTTTTTGAGAAAACGGTTCAAAAATAAATTGTGTATTATCGCGAGAAGGATTATTATTTAGAACGATCTGTTCCCAAATGTTATTTTTTAACATCAAATATTCTTCTTCTGATAAATTATAATCATGATTTATTGCAATATTTGTAATAATAATATTTAGCATAGGTTCAAAATTAGCAATTGTTGTAGTAAAAATATTCAAGTCATCATCTTTTGAAACAACAAACGTTGTAGGTATTTCTATAAGCATTTCAGCAAAAATAGCATAAGTTACCCCTTTCCATTCTCCGATAATTTCTTCTAAGGAGGTAATATTGACCCAATAATCCTCATTTTCGTATGATGTGCTATAAGCGATATTTACAAACACGAATATAATTAACAAAAATTTTCTTTTCATATATTAATTGTAACTATTTCATTAAAATATGTCAGCCCATGATCATTACTTTAGAATAATGGCACATAACTCTTTTTTTAAAGCAGTATTGCCCATTCCAGGAAGGTCGAAGTAAATTCTCCTCTAGTTTTTGTTTATGCCATTTTTCGCTGCTGCTGCTGCAAAAATATCTTCCATACAGCCTTTCATAAGCCAGTGGTCGCACCAAAAAATAAGTATTGACCTGCCGCTGCCGATTATTTCTGTATAAACATCTGCGTGAAGAAGATTTATTAACATTTAAGCCGCCTTTTGCCGTTTTTCTACTTAGATTATATGAAATATTTAAAAAAAACTATGCTATTTGCAAATGCCGGCTTGCTTTGTGCTGTTAGTATGATATGATTTTTATCAAAAAGCAGACTTGACAAGATACTTTGTTAATGTAATATCAAAGTATATTGTAAAAAGAGAGCAATATTGTATGTCAGATAAAAGCTGGATAAAATATCCAGGTGAGGTAAACAAAAATAATAATCTATATGAAAAGATGCAGCTGTTGTTGCAGCAATATCAGGATTTTATTGCCCGAAAAGAACGGCTTGAAAGCAGAGCTCTCGGATATCTTACTCCTCTGTCTATCTTGTTGGCAGTAACGATAATTATTGCGATTTTGGTTGTGCGGGGCGAAAGCAAAGATATGTTCTTTTTTCTTTTCTTACTGCTCTTTTTTGGACAGATATATTATTTTATTCTGACACTTATTTTTACTTTAAAAGCATATTCAGCAAAGAGGTCTCTTTATCCGGATATAAAAAACTATTTTGAAAAAAAGCAAACCACCGATGCTTGTTTTCTGGAAAGGATTAATACTGTTTTCGTGGAGACAATTGATGACCTTGGGATAATAATAAAACAAATCGCACGAAACGTGGAATACTGCAGAATCTGGTTTGGTTTTTCAATATTTTTTGCTATCTCAAATATAGCTTTATTTGCCGCACATATGCTTTTGGGTTATCTCGGGAAGTAACAAAGCGGCTGCATTCAAAATATAAGGGGTTTATTATGAAAAAATTTTTTGCTTTTTGTCTTATTATCTTACTAACTGCACTTAGTGCATTTTCTGATGTATTAAAGCCAGGTGTTGTTATTAATCCAAATTTTTTTAAAATAGTTGACGAGGAATACGGACTGCTCTCTCCGGTAAATATTAATAGAATAAACTTTCTTGGTGTACAGTGGGATAAAATAACAGTAGCTTTAGACCCTGATGCAGATGATGCGAATACTGTTTTTATGGTTCAATATGAAAAAGAAAACATACAAGAGACGGAATCCCGGGATATGCTTACAAAGTTATCGCTTTACATGATCGACAATGGATTTGAGCTTTTTTCCGATAATGAACAGCATGGCTTTCTGTGGTTCAAGAAATATTATTCATACGAAGGTATCTTGCTCTCGCAAAGCAATACCAGAATTATTGTTATTCTGATAAAAGATATCCGGGGTTAAAAAAACCTGCACCGAAATGCAGGGTTTTTTGAATATGCTTAATTTTTGTTAGCTAATGCTGATGTATAGAAAAAAACTTATTTCTCGTTTCTGCGTTTCTAGCTAGTCGAACATTATTGTTTGCTACATGAAGGAATCCTGATCCAAATCCGCTTTCTTTTTGTGCTGTTGCTCTTGCGCCTAAATCCCTAAAGCCTCTTTGATTTAATGTTCTTGCTGTACTGTCTATAAAAGCTAATGTCTTTTCATCATAAACCGGTCTTACGATAAAACATAATCCCTTATTTGGACATATAGCATATTTGCAGAAAGCATCAAAGGTTTTGGATTAGTGATTGAACAGATTGTAATTATCAGTACAATATATTTTTAGAGTCTTTGGAGAAATAATGGGAAATTGTTGTAACAATGCAGATAATTCTGCGCTGCAAACAGAAGCAGAAGAAATAATTGCATTCACAGGAAAAGAAAAAACAATATCAATTTTACAAGAGGTTCAAAAAAGAAAAGGCTATCTTCCGGAAGCCTTATTGTGCGAAATCGCCCGCCTGACAGGAATCGCCATAAGCGATTTTTATGGGGTCGCAACTTTTTACTCGCAGTTCAGCTTTACTCCGCTCGGCAAATATGTTGTAAAACTTTGCAACGGAACAGCCTGCTTTGTCTCCGGCGCTGATCTTTTATACGAAACCTTATGCGATTTTCTAAAAATAAAAAACAACGAGACAACCCCGGACGGGCTCTTTACCATTGAGACAGTTGCCTGCATTGGCTGCTGCTCCCTTGCGCCTGTTGTAATGATCGGCGATCGTTTATACGGCAAGCAGACTCCTTCGGGCATACGGGATTTGCTTCAAGAGATAGTAACGCTAGAATCTGCCGGCAATTCTGATGGAGGCAAGGTATGATCCGGGGTGTGCTTAAAGTTGGGCTTGGCTCGTGCGGAATTGCAGCCGGCGCGCTTGAAGTGTATGATTATTTTCTCTCGGACGCGGTTAAGAAAAATCTTGGGAATATCCTGTCCTTCGGCGAACAACGCATAACAATAGGCAAAACATCCTGCATAGGACTTTGCTTTGCAGAGCCTTTGGTTGAATTTTGTACTGATGATATCAAAATTCTTTATGGACGTGTAGATAAAATATTTGCAGAAAAAATTGTTAATGGAATTTTGTCCAACACCCTTCCGTTAGAGAACAGAATTCTAGAAGACGAAGAAGTAAAAAAATACATAGGCCCGCAGGTAAAACTTGCGCTTAAAAACTGCGGAATTATTGATCCGGAAAACATAGAAGATTATATAGAAAGAAAAGGATATAGCGCTCTTCAAAAAGCTGTTTTTGAAATGTCAGACAGAGAAGTAATAGAGGTCATAAAGGAGTCAGGTTTAAGAGGCCGCGGCGGCGCAGGGTTTTTGACAGGCCAGAAATGGGAATTTCTTTTACAAGCAGCGGGAGAGAAAAAATATCTTGTTTGCAATGCCGACGAGGGCGACCCCGGCGCTTTTATGGACAGGGCAATTCTTGAAGGAGACCCGCATTCTGTAATCGAAGGAATGGCTATTGCTGCAAAAGCAACAGGCGCGCAGCTTGGATATATTTACTGTAGGGCAGAATATCCTCTTGCAATAAAAAGAACTGTAAAAGCAATAAACGATGCCAGAGAGAAAAACTTTCTTGGCAAAAATATTCTTGGAACAGATTTTTCTTTTGATATAATTCTAAAAGAAGGAGCAGGTGCATTTGTTTGCGGAGAGGAGACAGCCCTTATAATGTCAATTCATGACCGCAGAGGAATGCCTAATTTGAGGCCGCCGTTTCCTGCAGAAAAAGGAATAAATGATTCGCCGACAAATATCAATAATGTTGAAACTTATGCAAATGTTTCGGGAATAGTGGCTAACGGCGCAGAATCTTTTAATAAGTATAAGTCGGGAAACAGCACAGGAACAAAAGTTTTTGCTCTTGCAGGCAAAGTCAAAAGAGTGGGGCTGGTTGAAGTTCCAATGGGGCTTACAATACGCGAAGTTGTTCAGGAAATAGGCGGAGGTTCTTCTACAAAATATCCGCTTAAAGCTGTGCAGATAGGCGGGCCTGCCGGAGGCTGCATACCCGAAAAACTTTTTGATACTCCGATT
Organism: Spirochaetota bacterium; assembly: GCA_009786125.1. Lineage (GTDB taxonomy): Bacteria > Spirochaetota > Spirochaetia > CADAEX01 > CADAEX01 > WQTU01. Next base: position 3,573 of record WQTU01000049.1, on the reverse strand, counting down.
AATTACGATTCAATAAACGCAACAGGCGCAATAATGGGTTCCGGCGGGCTTATTGTTATGGATACAAACTCCTGCATGGTTGATGTTGCGCGCTACTTTTTGCAGTTTACGCAAAACGAATCGTGCGGCAAATGTACATTTTGCAGAATCGGAACAAAAAGAATGTTCGAGATATTGCAGCGCATAACTGAAGGCAAGGGAGACGAAAACGACATCAGTTTGCTTGAGGAGCTTTCAAATCATGTAAGAAAAACTTCTCTTTGCGGATTGGGGCAGCTTGCGCCAAATCCTGTTCTTACAACCCTTAAGTTTTTTAAGGGCGAATACATGGCGCATGTAAAAGAAAAAAAATGTCCTGCCGGAGTTTGCCGCGCGCTTATTAAAGTTCTTATCAACCCGGAACAATGCACAGGCTGTACTGCCTGCACTAAAGTATGTCCTGTAAATGCAATAAGCGGCGAGAAAAAAAAGCCGCATGTAATTGACGCTAAGCTCTGTACAAAGTGCGGCATTTGTATTCAAAAGTGCAAATTCGATGCAATATATAAAAATTGATTCGAAGGTAAAATGATGATAGATGTTACTGTAAAAATTGATGGCAAAGAAATATCAGTCCCGGAAGGCTCTACGATTTTAGAGGCAGCAACAAAAGCTGGTTATGATATTCCTACTTTGTGTAACGCAGAAGGGTTAAAACCTTTTACAAGCTGCTTTGTCTGCGTAGTAAAAATCGAGGGCGGAAAGGGAAATCTGGTTCCTTCGTGCGCCACAATTGTCAGAGAAGGAATGAACATTACAGTAGAATCTCCGGAAATCGAAGCAGCAAGAAAAATGTGCATCACTTTGCTGGTTTCGGATCACTGCGGCGATTGTCTGCCGCCCTGCCAGAGTGCCTGCCCTGCTTCAATAGATGTTAGGGCTTTCATAAAAGCTATTGCGGATAACAAACCAGAGCAGGCAGCTCAAATCATAAGGGAAAAAGCACCGCTGCCCGGCTCTCTTGGGAGAATATGCCCAAGACCTTGCGAAGATGAATGCCGAAGAAGCGGGGTTGAGCAGCCCATATCAATTTGCAATATGAAGCGTTTTGCTTCTGACAAAGAAATCGAAAAATTTGACATCCCCTTATTGAGGATTCCCGCAAAAGAAGAAGCGACAGGAAAAAAAATCGCAATAATCGGAGCAGGTCCGGCAGGAATGAGCGCTGCATATTTTTTAAGGCAGCAGGGTCACGATGTTACTGTTTTTGAAAAAAACGAAAACTCCGGCGGAATGCTGCGTTACGGAATACCTTTCTACAGATTGCCCGGCAAAATACTTTCGCTTGAAATGGATGCGATAGAAAAAACAGGGGTCAAAGTAAAATACAATACAGAAATAGGAAAAGATATAGATATTATTTCTCTTAGGGAAAAATATGATGCGCTTTTAATCGCAATAGGGGCGCAAGGCTCATCTTCAATGAGAATTGAAGGCGAGACGCTTCCGGGCGTTTATTCGGGTATAGACTATCTTGGGAAAATCGCACGGCTAGAAGCGCCGAATGTTGGCAAAAAAGTTTTTGTTGTTGGCGGCGGCAATACTGCTATCGATGCTTCCCGAAGCGCTGTAAGAGCAGGCGCAGATGTTACAATCCTTTACAGGCGAACAAAAGCAGATATGCCTGCAAGCGATTTCGAAATAAGAGAAGCAGAGGAAGAGGGTGTAAAAATCGAATTCCTTGTTGCGCCTCTTTCGATTACTGCCAAAGGCAAAACGCTTTGCATTAAGTGCATAAAAATGCAGCAGGGAGAGCCTGATGACTCCGGCAGAAGACGGCCTGTTCCTGTAAATGGTTCGGAGTTTGAGCTGGAAGCAGATTCAGTAATCGGCGCAATCGGGCAATATGTTCTATCGGATTTTTTAAAACCCTTAGGTATAGAGACCGACAGAAGCGGTAATATAACAGCAGACCCTGCAACATTTATGACGAGCCAGCCCGGCATCTTTGCAGCAGGCGATTGCCAGACCGGAGCAGACATTGCAGTCAGAGCTGTGGGTAACGGAAGAAAAGCAGCAGCCGCGATTAACCAATATCTTTTGGGGCAGCCAATTACAGGCGAGCCAGAAGAATTTAACTCACAAATGGGGCCGCCCAACACAATCCCGGCTTCGTTTTTCGAAGGCATTGAAGAAAAAGAGAGAATAAAAATGCCTTTAATAAATTTAGACAAGAGAATAAAAACATTCACAGAGATTGAAACAGGTTTTGAATATGATAAAGCTGTTCTGGAAGCAGAAAGATGTCTGGAATGCGGATGCGATAAAATAAAAGAGTACAGGCATTCGCGTGATGCTGCGCCGCACATTTGTTTTGTGGGTTGCATCAAGTGCTTATCAATAACCGTACCACAGTGCAAGCTTCGAATGTATGCTACCCGCTTTGATGTTGACCCAAAGTTTTTTAAAGGCGAAAAGAGAACATACACCCTTGATAAAAGCCGGCCAGACATGAAAATGGAAACAGGAAAGTGCATAACGTGCGGCTCGTGCGTAAGAGCATGTGCAGAGAGCGAAAGAGCGTGCGAAGAGATAAAAAAACTCAATGTTCTTTCGTTTGTTGGCAGAGGATTCCATACTCGCATGACAGTGCCGTTCGGCAAATCTCTTGTTGATACAGCTTGCGACAGTTGCGGAGAGTGCGCCAAAGTATGCCCAACTGCCGCAATCGTCATGAGGAAAAATTAGCGAAAAACATGCCCGCAGTTCTCGCTTTATTGGTAAATATACTGATATGTCATTATAATGGAATATTTAGCGCGCATTTGTAAAAATGAAGACGGTTCTTTCATTGAAAGTAATTGGGTAAAGTGTGTAAGTTTCAAACTGTTTAAAATTACTTGCCGAACTCTGCCTGACCTGCTATAGTATAGTATAGGATAGGATAAGGAGAAATCTTATGCCGCAAAATATGACTTTGGATGAAAAGCTCTCTATAGCTTGCAAAGCAGCCGCATTACACGATGCTGGCGACAAAGAAGGTTATACACGTCTTATGAAAACATTGCCAATGCCGCCGTATATTGCAAAGGTAATGAAAGAAAAAGTTGGCTTGGATTTCCTGTTAACCGGCGGATGGAATCTGTCGGAAGTTGAGGCTAAATTTGGATCTGATTGGCTTAGCAAGTAGCATTACTACTGCAACATATAATATTGACACAGGTCGCAAAGGTTTTGCTACCAGATGAAAACTTATCCTTCCAAAGAGCAAAATATAGTAATTTACTAATTGTGCAATAAACTATTTTATTATAACAAATATACTTTATTGTATTTGAAAAAAAAGCCTTTGCATATTTTCTATTTGTGTTATAAGCTCTATAAAATTTATTTCCGAATGAAGCGAGAGTCGCGGGCAAGCGGAGCTTGCACATGACCGAGCGAATGAGGAAACAAAGGGTATAATACCATTTATATTACAAAAGTATTTTACAAAAGGAAAAAATTATGATAAACTTTAAAAGAGGTCTTCCGTCTTCCGTCTTCCGTCTTCCGTCTTCCGTCTTCCGTCTTCCGTCTTCCGTCTTCCGTCTT
>WQTU01000048.1 GCA_009786125.1 Spirochaetota bacterium | reverse complement strand
TTGCATACCGTTATTTTATCACATCATTAGATAGAAATCAATATATCGCATTGCTTCATAAAATGTTACCGAAAAAAGCAAATGCCTCATCATCCAAGTTGTGCAACAGTTACGTTTGTTGATGTGCGACCAGACGATCAAGTTTTTTTTCACAATTTTTCATCTTTATAAATACCAAAACAATTTCTACAATTAAAAATCCTATTTTGCTTAATTTTCGTAGAAAGACCATGCTGTTCCATCCCAAGTGTAAACGCCAGTTCTGCGCCCGTTGTTGTTATAAAAAACGTGAAAATTGTTAGGGAAAACATTATTCGGAACGTGAACATTCGCGCCAATAGTAATGCTGGTAATTTGATTTCCTAAAAATGCATAACGCTCAAACCTTGTCACGCTATCGGGAATAGTTACGCTGGTAAGTTGATTTCCTCTAAATACGCCTTGTTCAATCACTGTCACGCTGTTGGGAATGATCTCACTGCTAAGTTGATTTCCTGCAAATGCATCTTGCTGAATCACTGTCACGCTGTTGGGAATGATCACACTGCTAAGTTGATTTCCCGCAAATGCATCTTGCTGAATTATCGTTACACTGCTGGGAATAGTTACGCCGGTAAGTTGCTTTTCCGCAAATGCCCCTCCCTTAATCGTAATTACGCTGTCAGGGATGGTAATGTTTTGTTCGCTTCCAAAATACAATATTAACTCTGTTTCGTCTCTAGCCAGAAGAAAATAGTCCCTTACTATAAACACGGTATTACCTGACGCAACTGAAACATTGGTCAATGGATTTCTCGCAAAAGCCATTCCCTCAATCGTAGTTACACTATTGGGAATGGCAAGGCTGGTAAGTTGGTTTCTAGAAAATGCATGATGCCCAATCGTAGTTACACTGTCGGGAATGGTAAGACTGGTAAGCTGGTTTCTATAAAAGGTCCATGGCCTAATCGTAGTTATACTGTTAGGAATGATAAGGTTGGTAAGTTGGTTGTCTGCAAATGCACTATCCACAATCGTAGTTACATTATTGGGAATGGCAAGGCTGGTAAGTTGGTTGCCTGCAAATGCTCCTCCTCCAATCGTAGTTACACTATTGCCAATGGTAAGGCTGGTCAACTGGTTCCCCCCAAATGCGCCATGCCCAATCGTAGTTACACTGTCGGGAATGGTTAGGCTCGTAAGTTGATTCCATTCAAACGCCCATTCCCCAATCGTAGTTACACTATTGCCAATGGTAAGATTGGCAAGCTGGCTTCGCCAAAATGAGTTATGTTCAATGGTAATCACGCTGTCGGGAATTGTCACGCTGACTAATGCTCTGTCTTCGAAGGCTTCAGCGCCTATCGCTGTAACGGGCATTCCCTGAATGATTGGTGGAATATTGATAACTTCTCCTGTCCCTGCAAAGAAGCCAATTCTGGCAGATCTGCCACCGTCTAAAGAATCAACGTGAAAATCATTTTCATCGTTATATTGATGTGCCAAGAGTCCTGAACATACGAGAATTTGAACGATTCCTTCATCCCTTATTTCAACCGTTGGCTTTTCCGTTCCTATAACTTCAATAATCTCATACGTTGCGGCTACAAATCCGAGAATATTGTTTTCTACCAGTTCTTCAAGTAATTCAATCACTATTGTTGTTTTGGGGACACCAGTTGTTTCAATTTTTCTGTTTCTTTGACAGCCTATGAGAAATAATGCGGAAAATATTAATGTCAACACGAAAATCTTTTTATCCATATGAGATATTATTTCAGAAAACTAATGTTTCTGTCCACAGAATAACAGATATTATTAATAATAGGTACTCAAAGCGATTGTTATTTTATTATATAAGTTTAAAATTTTTATTTGGTCGCATTTCATCTAACGGGCGGCGGGCAAACGCCGTAGGCTTTTGCTTAACTTGAGTTTTTCCGCAATTTCCTCAGTAATGGGAAAGCGCTTAATAAAGAAACCTTTTGTTAAGAGGAAAGCATGGAAAGAAGACGAGTATTTACAAGAGAGTTCATAAAAACAGCTGCGGAAAATCAGCAAAAGAAATTACAGAAGCACTGGGCATATCTGCTGGCTTAGGTTTTAACACAATAGCACGCAACTTAATCTACTCCTTGAGTTTGTTTGTTCGCTGTTTATTAGGGAAAGTTATGCCCAATGCCTAAAAAACCATGAAAAATTTGTTTCCCTAAAGTTATTACAAACCTACAGAATTTTTTTTCTGCTGTTTTTCATCTATTTCCATTCGTAAAAACAGTTTCCTGCGCCGGTTTTTAATTCCTTGGCATCACGAGTCACTGCTTTACTAATGCCTTTGAGGTATTGATAAAAAGCAAAATAAGAAAAAAACTCAGCGTAGCCGCAAGCTGAAACAAAGCTGCTGTATACAATATATAAAAAGCAATTAACAAAGCCGCAATATATATGCCATACAAAAAAAGAATTGCCGCTTTATGCTTTTTCTTAACAGCGTGCAGTATTAACGCAAACAAAATAATGAGCATCAGTATTATCGAACTACTCACGCTTATAATAGTATGAGCAAGCAGCATATTTTCGGTTCCTGTTAAAGGAATAAGAGCCCCAACTGTTATAAAAACAGCGCTAATAACAGCAGCAATATTAATCGTTTTTTTGTTTCCGATAAAGTATTTATTGAAAAAAAACAAAAGATAAAGACAAAACGGCAAAGTCAAAATAATATACAGAATCAAATACTGTAAACTAACATGCCAGCCAATAACAGATATTGGCGTTGTACATATGTCATGCCGAATAAGCATAAAAACAAAAAACGGCAAATAGACGGCAAAAACAAAAAGCCACATAAAAATTAATTGAAACCGAGTGCTGTTTTGTTGTTTTTTACTGTAATATTTATCTTCTTTTTGCATCGAAAAACCGGGTAACATTACGTCCTTATTACTTTTACAGCTGCCCTAACATCTCCGGATAGTCCTTCCAGATCAATTACTACATGCCAGCGGCCTTTATACGGCACAGACGCAGTAAAAAGCGGCGGGGTTGTAAGCCCCCCAATATACTTATATTTTCTCTTATGTCTGTAGTAAAGAAAATTGACAGGATCCATAATTCTTACATTTGCTGTTGTATTTATGGTAACTTCCAAAATATCGCCAAGATTAAGCTGGAAATCATACTGCAAAAAATTCATTTACTTCCCCTTTGTTTCCAAAAAAAATCAATTTTTAACTATAGTAAAATCGCTGTTGGCAAGTGAAAAACTGCTGCCAACTCCGCTGCTCAAAAAGATTTTTTTATCGTTGGTTACTATTATAACCTCGACACCATCAAGTTCTTCCGCAAAATCAAGAGCGCCCTTTGCCCCAAGCGCAAAAAGTACGGTCGCAAGAGCATCAGCGTCTATCGATAACGCTGTAAAAACAGAGAGTCCCGCAATGTCATTATCAATAGGATATCCTGTTTTTGGATTAAATATATGATGATATCTTTTCCCGCCTTCTTCAAAATATCTCTGATAGATTCCGGAAGCAGCTATTGAAATATCTTCTCCTTCGAAGATTCCTAAATGCACTCCCCTTCTCTCAAAAGGATCCTGAATTCCTATTCTAAAAAGCCTGTTGTCCGGTCTTCTGCCAAGAAGCCTTACATCTCCGCCAAGATTTATTATTGCGCTTGTTACTCCGCGCTCCCTAAAAAGCTTATAGACCTTATCGGCTATAAACCCTTTTGCAATGCCGCCAAGGTCTATTTCCATTCCCCGCTCTTCCAAAAAGACCATGTTGCCCGCCGGCATAAGCCTTATGCGCCTGTAACCAACAAGCTCAAGAGCTGCGCTTATTTCGTTAGCAGACGGAACCCTTGCATCCGGCGTGCCGATTCCCCACAGCGAAACAACAGGACCTATGGTTATATCAAAAAACCCATCTGATAATTCCGAATAATAAATGCTTCTCTCCAAAAGAAAGAAAGTATTATCCGAAACTTTTACAGGGGAAATTCCTGCCAGCCTGTTTATCTCTGAAATCTCGCTTGTTTGCCAGTTTCTGCTTAACTTTTCTTCAAGCGCAAAGATAAGCTCAAAAGCTTCTCTTAGAATATCATTACTGCCGCCTTTATGTATGGTTAACTCAATAAGGGTTCCAAGCTGTATATTTGTTGCAGATACTACACTATATCTTCTGCTGTTTGCATTGCAGCCTGCATAAAAAAATAATATAGAGATAAAAAGAAATATAGTTGCCTTGTTTTTACTTATCATATTTTTGCATCGCTACTCGGAAAATACTTACATAAAACCCGTATAAATTTCATATAAAAAAACCTGCTACTATCTTCTTGCAGAAAGTGAAGAGATAATTCCGGCAATATCTTCTTCATAGCTGTCAAACACACCTCTCTCCCCGGAAGCTTCGATTATATAAATCTTGCGGCCTCTTACAGCAACAGCAGTCATATATTTATAATAAGTATGATTCAGAGGCATAAGCCATATCATCTTTTTTCCTTCCAAATTTACAGAACTAAAAGGAGCTTCATCAATCAAAAAATAGCCTCTGTTTTTAAGAGCTGTTTTAAGAGCTCCTGCCCAGAACAAAGTATCCCGCCTTGGTCTGTTTCTCTCTGTCTTTATTCCCATCTTAAAGCCATCATGGGAATATATTAAAATATTTCCGCGCTCTCTTGATACTGCAAATGCCGAAGGTATTTCTGCCTTAAAAGGACGGCATCCTGAGACAGCAAACAATAATATGCAAATCCCCAAAATAAAAACCAGCTTCGACACACTATCTCGCATAACGTCCGCCAACAAAATTATAAAAACCCATTCTGTTAATCCAGTTAAAATAAGACCTTCGCATTACAGGGCGGGCAGGCTCGTCGGAAAAGAAATTTATATCTAGTCTAAGAAATTGATAGTCATTTTCCATTCTATTAATTCTTCCTCTAAGATTTTCCATCTCACTGACAACAGTCATAAGTTCTCTTTCAAGCGCCAAAGTGCTTGAAAAACCAGCAGTAGCTATTAGCCTGTTGTACTCTGCAAGCAATCTTTTTCTTGACTCAAGCTGTCTCCTAAGTACAAGTAATTCTTTTGTAATATCAGAACTATTTACATTATATCTAAGCAGAATTCCATTTTTTCTTAAAATATCTTCTACCCTGTTTCGCATCTCTGCCGGCAGCCTAAGAGAAACACCGCGGTTCGACTTCCTTATATAATAACCGCCAACAGATTCCGAAAAATCTGCAAGCGCCTGAGCAGTTCTTGAAGGGTCTGTAACAGAAAGCTCTGCAAAAATGCTTACAGAAAGCTTTTTAGACGCTGTTTGCGCATTAGCAGCAATTATGTTAACGCCAATTAAAAACATAAATACTAAAACAAGAAAAACAGATTTGGCAATTTTTATTTCATCAGGCTTCACACTCAACATCGCACCTGACATCCAGCACTTCATATTACCCATCATCGTATCCTAAGTCCCTCAAGTGCACTGTTTATGGAGTCTATTCGCTTTTCATAAATATTACTGCTTGGAAAATAGACCTCAATAACATAAATAAGTTTTCTTTTCATTGCAGTACCAACAAGGTATCTGTAATCCATTCCGCCTTTTGGTTCAAACACCACATATTTTATTTCACCTGCTTCTGCCTTGGTATATTCGGAAAACCTTGCACCAATAGTATGAATAATCACCCTGCGCCAGAACGAGCTGTCCCCTTTTGGATTATTCCTCACAGTTCCAATCCTAACAATTGTTCCATCTGCAGCTTCGGCATGAAAATACCTAAGACCCACTCTTCGCAAAATCACAAAATCTTCTGGAAGCGGTACAGTAAGCCTTCTGAATACGTTGGGTATTGTTACATAAAAAGGATTAAGCGAATCCACCCATTTAAAAACTGTTCCAGCAGTATGGGGCACAATAGGCCTATGAGAAATAAAATTGACTGTAATTGTTGAAAAAGCTATAGCTCTTTCAAGGTGTTCAAGATTTGTTCTTAGCCTTTCAATCTGATCATCGATTCTTCTTATTTCTCTTAAAATAGGAACTTTTCTTTCTGTATCGGTTTCTGCAGCAAGCAATCTTTCAAGGCGCTGCCTTGTGTTTCTGAAAACTTCAAGCCTCGCTGCAAGGTCTGAATAATACTCTGTGACATCATTCGCTTCTTCGAATTTATCAACAACATCTCTTCCGCGAATGATTTCATCAAATGCTTTTCTGAAATTTTCCGCAGGAACCCTTATAGTTATGTGCCTGTCAGAAGAAGAATAAACCCAGCCGTTATATTTTTCAGCTATGGCTGCAACCTCTAAAATTCCTGCTGTAAAAGATGCTGTGCGAATAGTGCAGCCTGCGGTAAAAATTCTTTTTCTTGCCGCCTGCTCCCTGGAAGGCTGATGCGGCATAGCTGCCAGATTAGAGTCCGCAGTTATACCTGCAGGCGCAGCCTGCGCTCTCAATGCAGACACTTCCTGCGCCTCAAATACCGGAAGAGCTTCCGGGTTGAATCCTGTTCCTGCCCAACGTGTTTCACCAAGGCTGCTGTCTTCCATAAATCTGGCAGCCAACGCCATCTCTCTCTGAGACATAACTCCGCCGCCAAAATCCCCAGCTCCCCTGCTGCAGGAAAAACCAAGAATCATAAACCCCGCGAGAAAAATCGCAAAAAAGAAAGTACAAATAAAAGGTGCAAAGCGATCCTTTGTTTGTCTGCGGTCATGTGCAAACTTCGCCTGACCGAGATACTCGCTGCTTCGGCAAATATTTTTTTTCAAAACGCCGGCACGCGCAAGCCGGAAAATGCCAGCCAACGCTCCACCAAACCTACAAGTCTTTTTCCGATACAGTAACAAGCGAACTCCTATCCACTATTTGAAGACCAAGCTCAATATCTTCTACCTTAAATACAACAACTGCCTTGTCTTTTTTGCCTCCAACAAGCGAAGCATAAAGATATTCGATGCTAATACCATTATTTTTAAAAGTTTCCATTATATAATGCAGCCCGCCCGGCCTGTCGTCTATCTCTATTCCCAAAACTTTTGTTATTCTTACAGTAAAACCGTTTTTCTCAAGCACCTGGCACGCCTTCTCAGCATCATTTACAACAAGCCGCAATATTCCAAAATCTTTTGTGTCTGCAATTGTCATTGCCCTCAAATTTATTTGCGCGTCGGCAAGAACCTTTGTTACCTCGGCAAGCCTGCCTGATTTATTTTCAAGAAAAACTGATATCTGGTTTATCGTCATAAAAACTCCTTTATATTTTCCTTTTGTCAACAACTCTTTTTGCTTTTCCTTCGCTTCTGACAATTCCTTTCGGCTCAACCAGTTTGATTCTGGCATTAATTCCAAGCCTTGACTTAACTGCATCGGAAATTTTCTTTCTAAGATCTTCCATTTTTCTTGTTTCATCCGAGAAAAAGCTTTCCATAACTTCTACCTCAATATCAATCTCGTCAAGATGATTTTCGCCCCTTGATAATATAATCTGATAATGCGGCTCAGTTCCTTCAATCTGAATAAGAACTTCTTCAATCTGAGACGGGAATACATTTACTCCGCGGATAATCATCATATCATCATTTCTTCCATATAGCCTGTGCATTTTGATGTTTGTTCTTCCGCACGAACATTTCTCCCTAAAGAGATACGTTATATCCCTTGTCCTGTATCTTAAAAGCGGAGTGCCGGTTCTTGTTAGCGTTGTAAATACAAGTTCGCCCTTTTCCCCTTCCGGAAGAACTTCGCCTGTATCCGGGTTTATAATTTCCGGGAAAAAATAGTCTTCGTTTATGTGGAGCCCGTTCTTGGCTTCGCACTCTGCAGCAACACCTGGACCAATTATTTCCGTAAGCCCGTAAATATCATGTGCAGTGATATTCAATTTTTCTTCTATCTCTGCCCTCATATCATTGCTCCACGGCTCTGCGCCAAAACAGCCTGCTTTAAGTTTGAGCTTGCTAAAATCAATTCCCATCTCTTTTGCAGTTTCCGCAAGATAGAGCGAATAAGAAGGAGTACACGTTAAAATAGTAGCGCCAAAATCCCTCATTACAGAAATTTGTCTTTGAGTATTACCCGCAGAAATAGGAACTATATGCGCGCCGATTCTTCTTGCACCGTAATGAACTCCAAAGCCGCCTGTGAAAAGCCCGTAGCCGAACGCATTTTGTATAACATCTTTGCGGGTCGCTCCTGCCATTGAAAGAGTTCGCGCCATTGAATCAGACCAGATATCAATATCCTTTTCTGTGTAAGCATCTACAATCGGCGTACCTGTTGTGCCGGAAGAAGCATGAAGCTCGATAATTTCTTCCATATTAGCAGCAACAAGCCCATACGGATACGTATCTCTAAGTTCAATTTTTGTTGTAAACGGAATCTTCTGAATATCCTCGATAGTTTCAATATCTTCGGGCTTTATGTTTGCCTTATTAATTTTATTATTATAAAAAGGAACTCGATTATAAACAAGTTCAACAATTCTTTTCAAACTTTCAGACTGATGATACCTCATATCTTTGAGACTAGCCTGCTCTGCGCCCGGATTCCAGATCATCGATTTTCACCCTCCAAATTTTTATAAAACAACATACTAGTCTAAATTAAATATCAATTTAAAAACTCGGTCAATAGTGGGAAAAAATATATGTCGGCGTTCAGTAGAAATGATACCTGTTTGCGTTCAGTTAAAATGATACCCTGCGTTCAGTAGAAATGATACCTTTTTTCTCTTGCTTACAGGGTA
>WQTU01000047.1 GCA_009786125.1 Spirochaetota bacterium | reverse complement strand
TCGCGCTCGCTATGGCAGCCGAAAAAGACGGCATACCTGTTATTTCGCCTACCGCTTCAGACCCAATAGTAACACTGGGCAGGCAAAATGTTTTTCGGGCAATTTTTACCGACGACTATCAGGTAAAGGTAATGGCTTATTTTGCATACAACTCGCTCAACGCAAGAACGGCAGTTGTTTTGGGTAACCAAAACTTTGCCAACTATCTGCAAGCCGCAAAGTATTTTAACGAATCGTTTACCGCGTTTGGCGGGCACATTATGGCCTTTGAGCTTTTTTCAAGCAAGGACGACTTCAAGCGCATTCTAAAAAAATATGTTGCTAATCCGCCTGATATTATTTTCAGTCCAGATAATTTTGTTTCCGCAGCAAGGCTGGTTAATGCTGTATACGAGATTGGTCTTGTTAATACGTATATTTTGGGCACTGATGCCTGGGATGGTATTTTGACCTATGTTTCAAACCTGCGGGCAATGGAAAGAGTTTATTATACTGCCCCATTTTCGTTTGATGACCAAAGCGAAGAAGTGTCGCGCTTTGTCAGAAATTTTTTTAATCGCTTTGCACAAATGCCTTTGACAGGCTCTGCCAATGCTTACATAAGCGTGCACATTTTGGCAGACGCAATTACAAAAGCAGAAAGCACAGACTGGGCAGACATTGTTTCTGCTATCAGGGAAAAAGAATTTGATACTATAACAGGACGCATTCAATTTGATGAAAACAATAACCCATACATCAGTGTCTATATTATTCAGATAAAAGGAGGAGAATATTCCTCCCTCAAAAAAATAAGTCTTCGAGAGAGGCAATAATGCTGCGGAAATTCAGGATAAAGACAAGGTTGTTGGTGTCGTTTTTCATTGCAGTATTTTTTACGCTGCTTGTAGGAATTACAGGCTATATAAGCCTTACATCCATAGGGAATATGGCAGTTCGGACAATACACAATGTCAAAATTTTGAACAATATACATAGCCTTAACACAAGAATTGACGCCGGTGTATATAACATGTTGTACACCCGCGACGCTACTCTTGCCCGCTATGTTGTGCTCACAACAAGAGAGCAAACAGAAAATTTGTTAACGCTCCTCAGGGAATATCTTGAAATACAAGATCAATTCAGCGATATTTTTACCCCCGGAGAAATGCAGAACATAGCAAACTTGCTAGAAATTTTTGAAGAAACTTATGTCCCTGTGTTAAACGAGATTTTTGATTTAGTAGAGCAGGGAAACCGATATGAAGCGCTTTCACTTTCCATAAACCGGCGTAATCCTATCGCTAACTCCCTCACCCATTACATTAGTACAGCGTTTAATAAAAATTTGGAACATTCTGAAATCTTAACCGCAGAAAACAACAGGATCGCATTATTCAGAGCATCTGTAATGCTGGCGCTTGTTGTAATAGCGTTTATTGTTTCTGTTATGCTGGCGCTTGTTATCACAAGGTCTATCGCCATTCCGCTTTCGGAATTGGGAAAAGCTGCAGAAAAAGTGGCAATGGGAAAAATTGATATTCAATTTGAACAATCAAAAAGTAATGATGAAATTGCGTTCCTGTCACGCAGACTGCAGGAAACAATACAGCAGCTAAAACAAGTTCAGCAATTAAAAATAGATGCTATAGTAGCTCTGCACGAAAGAGAAAAAGCAGAAGCTGCTTCCAAATCCAAAGGCGAATTTCTTGCAAAGATGAGCCACGAAATTCGCACACCAATGAATGCCATTACCGGGATGTCTGAGTTATTGCTGCGCAGAGAGCTTCCGGACGATGCCCGATCTTACGCATATGATATTAAACAAGCAGCATCCAGCCTCATTTCTATCATCAACGATATTCTGGACTTTTCCAAAATCGAAGCAGGTAAGCTCGAAATTGTTCCTGTTAGTTACATGCTTTCATCTCTGGTGAACGACACAGTTAATATTATTCGCATGAGGCTTATGGAAAAACAGGTTAGGTTTTTTACGAACATCGACGGCAGTATTCCAAACAACCTATTTGGGGACGAGGTGCGGCTGCGGCAGATTATTCTTAATCTGCTTTCCAATGCAGCAAAGTACACAGAAAAAGGCCACATCAGTATGTCCATTACCATAGATAAACAAGATGATGACAAAATTTGGCTCAAAATTGTTATAACAGACACCGGGATGGGCATTAAGCCAGAAGACCAAATAAAACTCTTTGAGAAATTTGTCCAGTTTGATGCTAAAAAAAATCGTAATATTGAGGGGACAGGACTGGGGCTTGCCATCACCAAACAACTTTGCGCTGCCATGGGCGGGAATATTTCTATGACGAGCGAGTACGGCAAAGGCAGTGATTTTATTGCAATTATCCCGCAGATTGCTGAGTCGAAAGTTCCTTTTGCAGCAGTAGAAAAACCTTATCGCAAGAAAGTGCTGGTGTACGACGGCAGGACCATCTATGGCAAGTCTGTGTGCTGGTCTTTGGATAACCTGGGTGTTCCTAATACTATGGTAACGAGTCAAGATGATTTTGCCAAAGCTTTGGCTGAGGAAGAGTGGTTCTTTGTGTTTTCCGGCTATGGTCTTTACAATATAATAAAACCAATAATGGAAACCACTAACTTTCCTAACGGAAAAAAGCCATCTCTTGCCCTTATGGTGGATCGGGGAACTGAAGATTACATTCCTGATGTAAATTTTGTTTCCATCCCAATACAATCCCTCTCAATTGCCAATGTTCTGAACGGCAAGTCGGATAGACAAGACTTTTTTGATAGTTTCGCAATAGGAAATATAAGGCGCTTTACTTTCCAGACTGTACGGATTCTGATAGTGGATGACATTGCCACCAATCTAAAAGTGGCAGAAGGGCTTCTTGCGCCTTACAAAACTACTATTACCACATGCTTAAGCGGAGCGGAAGCCATAGAGCAAGTAAAGCTGCATGAGTACGATCTTGTGTTCATGGATCACATGATGCCGGGAATGGACGGTATTGAAACTACTGCTGCCATTCGCGCACTGGAAGGCGAGCGTTTCAAAACTTTGCCTATAGTTGCATTAACAGCTAACGCTGTTTCCGGGATGCGGGAAATGTTTCTTGAAAAAGGCTTCAGCGATTTTCTCGCCAAGCCCATAGATATTTCCAAACTTGATGAAATTCTTGGGCGCTGGATACCAAAAGAAAAAAGGGTGTACGGAGCAGCGGACGCAAACCAATTTGCGGGTAACGCTAAACAGGAAGCCGGAAACAGCGGACAAGACCCAGATATGCCGGCGGGGAACCTTTGCTCAGCAGCGCTTGCCCGGCTGGAGATACCAGGTGTTGACATGCAGCGCGGCATAACCATGACCGGCGGCACAATAGAGCTCTATCGCCAGGTTCTTGCCCTCTTCCGCAAAGACGCAGAAGAACGGCTGCCGCTGCTGCAAACCATATCTGGGGCGGATGCTTTGCCCGCTTTTATTACCCAAATTCATGCCCTCAAGAGCGCATCCGCCTCTATTGGAGCCGCAGAAGTGTCCGGCAAGGCAGCAGAACTTGAAGCTGCGGGTAAAGCCAAAGATTTGGCATTTATAGAGAAAAATCTAGGCAGTTTTGTGAAACAATTGACGGCACTAGTAAGAAATATTCAGGCAGCGCTGGAAATTAGCAATGAGCAATTAGCAGAAAGCAAAATACAGCCTGGCAATTCATTACTCACCGCTCACTACTCACTGATCACTGATCTTCTAAAAGCCCTGGAATCCAAAAAAATCGATGACATTGACCGCATTCTGGAAGAAATAAAAGAGCAAGCCAAACAGCAGTCTCCGGATACCAAAACTATTGAAATTTTGGAAAAAATATCAGATTATATACTGATGACAGAATTTGACAGCGCTGCTGAAGCTATCCGTTCAATATTAAAAGGAGCAGCTCATGGCAACTAAAGTTGCTTCACAACAAGATTATAACATCGAACAAATTATTGAAAGGTATTCCGGTAATATTACTCAGCGAGGCAGCTGCGTTCGGTTCCAGAGACAGGGAAAAAGCCTGCAACATGGGAGCAGCGGACTGCATTGCCAAATTTTTTGATTCTCCGGCGTTTATTGCAACTATTGAAAAACATATATAAGGAAAAGAAATGGAAAATGAAAAAGTTTTGATAATTATGGTGGATGATAACCCTGCAAACCTTAAAATCGGCAAAAATGTTCTCTCGGAAAAGTACCGCGTTGCTACTGCTCCGTCCGCAAAAAAACTTTTTAGCCTTCTGGAAAATAACTATCCTGCTATGATTCTTCTGGATATTAACATGCCGGATATGGACGGCTATGAGACAATTAAAATTCTAAAATCAAAGCCTGATTCCAAAAACATTCCGGTCATTTTCGTTACCGGCAGAACAGAATCCGACGCTGAGCTGGAAGGGCTTTCCCTGGGCGCCATTGATTACATTACCAAGCCATTTCAGCCTGCCCTGCTGCTCAAGCGCATTGAAAACCACTTACAGATGGTAACGCAGCAAAAAACACTTAAAATAAAAACAGCAGAGCTTCAATATTTAAACAGCAATTTGGAAAATATTGTAAAAGAAAAAACAATAAATATTTCGAATTTAAAAGATGCCTTGTTAAAAACCATGTCAAAACTGGTTGATTTCCGCGATGGTATAACCGGCACTCACATAGACCGAACCCAATATGGAATAAAAATCATGCTGGAAGAAATAAAAAACAGCAACCTTTACCCCGAAGAAACAGATGAGTGGGATTTGGAATTGCTGCTGCAGTCCTGCCAGCTCCACGATATAGGAAAAATAAAAATTGGCGACAATATTCTCAAAAAACAGGGCAAGTTAAGTCACGAAGAATTTGAAGAAATGAAAAAACACGCTACCTATGGAGAAGAAATAATCGAAGAAATCGAATTGCTCACAAAAGGAAGCGAACTTCTCAAATACGCAAAAATATTCGCTGCCAGCCACCACGAAAAATGGGATGGCACAGGGTATCCCCGCAGACTAAAGGGAAACGACATACCTCTTCTGGGCCGCATCATGGCAATTGCCGATGTTTACGACGCGCTTACATCTGCCCGCTCCTATAAACAAGCTTTTATTCACGAAGAAGCAGTACAAATTATTGCCGGAGCCAGCGGAACCCAGTTTGATCCTGCAATGGTTAAGTTATTCATCATAGTATCAGAGCAATTCAGGAATCTGACCGCTTCGGGCAATCAACAGCATCCGACTAAGGACGTTAGCCGGAAAGAACTTTAATCATTCCGGCTGTCTCTGTCTTCTAAACACGGACGAATCCATTGTTCTGTTTCCGCGGATAAAAGTAAACCAAAGCCCTTCTTCCTGCTCCTCTCCAAGCACCCTAAAAAACGAAAGCAGATCATCCACCTGAATATCGTTAATCGCAACTATCAGGTCGCCGCTCCGAAGACCGACAATGGCGCCGGGCGTTCCGGGGATAACCTGAGCAACCAAAACTCCTCTGACATCTTTGCCCAAACTAAAAACAGTGCGGAGCTCGTCGGTAAGAGGATGCACCGAAACGCCCGGCCATAAGTTCCTGCTATCTTGCGACACCTGGGCTCTTCTGTCTGCAATAATAACAGAAAAATTTTTCGACGCCCCGCCGCGCAATACCCTAAATACTGCCTTTTGCCCCGGTATTAGATCACTCACCATCTGGATAAAATGAGTTGTATTCCGCACTTCTGCGTTATCCACATGAGTAAAAAAATCACCTACCCGAATCCCTCCCCTGTGCGCAGGAGAACCAAGGGATAAATAAGCGAGTTTAGAGCCCATCCTGCCCGTAACACCCAAAGCTGCGGCTGTTACGCGGTCAGGGTCAGTAAGAATCACGCCAAGCCAGCCCTCACGTAAAGCGCCGTGAGTAATAAATTCATCGATAGCCCGTTTTGCATTGTTAATCGGAATAGCAAACCCGAGCCCTACATTGCCGCCGCCTGTAGGGCTGGCAATCCAGGTATTTATGCCAATAACTTCCCCGCGGATATTAACCAGCGGACCGCCGGAATTTCCCTGATTAATGGAAGCATCTGTTTGTATAAAATCATTGATATTGCCAGCCGGACCGCCGGTGCGGCCAATCGCGCTTACAATACCCATGGTTACCGAAAATGAAAATTGCGCACCCAGAGGATTGCCCATAGCTATAGCCCAGTCCCCAACTCTTACCTTGTCCGAATTCCCAAGCTCTGCTAACGGAAAATTACCGGATGACTCAAAGGAAACAATCGCCAAATCCCGGCGGCTGTCCCTGCCAATTACTCTGCCAGGGTATTCCCTTCCGTCTCTGGTGCCTACTATTATCTCCGCAGCATTACCTATAACATGATTATTGGTAAGCACATAAAAAACATTACCATCTCGTCTAACGATAACTCCCGACCCGATGCTAAACCCCCTTTCGCGATCGCCTCTGGGACCAAAAAACAAATCCCAGGGAATTCCGTCAAATCCAGGAATATTGCGCATCTGAACAGCAGAAGCTGTTTTTATCTCCACTACCGAAGGCAGCACCTTGTCAGCTACTGTATTAAGAGCCCTTTGAAGCGATTCGGCCGAAGCCAGAGCATCCCGGGAGCTCTTTGCCCGCGGAACGCTGCATGAAAAAAAAACAAATGCCATTAAAAGCCCGAAAATTACTCCAAGCATGACGAGGTTGAAAGTAAAAAAACTTCTCGCTGACAGTTTTCGTACAAGGTTCATATTTTTCTCCTTACTCAATAAAAGGTATTACGCGCAAAGCGACCGCCAGACAGCTTGTCCGCGATTCTCGCTTTGTCGGTAAATAATAGTGTATGCAGCCAATACCTTACACCAGAACTCCGGAACCGAACAGCGTTTCCAATAAGTGAGGAAAACGTGCATTTGCAGTTTTTATTATATGCGTTGCCGGGAATCTGTTATTTGATTGATAACGCTTTTCACCCTACCCTTTGACTACAGCGAATTTCGATTGCGCGCCGGCCAGCGATAAACGCGGGGCATTATCAATGCCCGTAAGCAATGGGTTCTTATGTAAATGATCTATGATTTTCGCAATTACCGCTTCGTCTATTTCAAACAATGAGATCTCTTCATCACGCGGCACCTCATCTTTTCCTTTACTACACGTCTGTAAGATTACAGCATTTTTATCAAAAAATCAAGATAAATATTACACAACTGCACGTCAAAAGCATGAATTATACTATCTCCTTACAAGGCAAGGAATTACAAAATACATAGCATTTAATGCAATGTAAGCTAAGTCTTTATCCTGTAATGAATTACAAAATTTCATGCGTTTGACGTGTACACAACTGTCAGCCCTGAGTTTTCTCTCCAAAACCGTTCAAGTGATTGCACAAGAGTATTATTTCTCCAAATAAATTCAAGTTCTATTTTAATAATCGATGAAATATCCAAGTTGTGCCTTATATTGAACACTATTGTCTCATTACAAAAAGCAGCAAGTTGATATTCTACAGAAATAAATTCACTTTCTACTGCAACACGCTCCTTGAACCACGTGCAAACACAACACTGCTTATTACTATAAACAAGAGCAAAAAAAACAAATCGTGCACACCCGCGAGAAATCAAAACAATTAGCTTCAAGCTAGGCTAAAGATCAGAACTGGTCGCAAATTGCGACCTTAAATGATATTTGAAAGTCTGCCTTAAGGAATGTTTCCGGCTAATCTGGTTTCAAATATCGCATTAGCCGGAAATGCTGGAAAGAAATTACCTTATGTAAATAAAGAATCTTTCGATAAATCGTATTCTTCTTTCTGCTTCATCAATATGATCGCTAAGAGGAAATTCGTCAAGAATTTTGTTATAAAAATATACAGACCTTCTGGGATTTCTTCTTGGCGTTTCCGCTTCATAAAATCTTGCAAGAAGCAGATATACTTTATCCATTCCGGCTGGAGGTGAACTCCAGGGTAAACCAGAAATATCCCGCACCGCCCGCTCAAGTAAATCTATCGCGCCAGCATAATCGCCCCTATCCGCCAAAGCAGTTGCATTTCGTATAATATCTTGCAGTATTAGCGGAGTTATTGTGTCTTCGGGCTGGCGCAAAGCAGCAGCCAAGGCGGTTTCAGGATCCTGCTGAAAAAAATTGGGGCGGGCAGCGATAACGCTTCCTGCCTGCGATATCGCTGCCGCGTCTGCACCTGCTGTCTGCGTTCCAGCTTGTGTTCCTGCAGCAGCTCTGGCATCAGGAGTAACTGTTATGTTTTCGGCATCTCCTCTCCGGACAGCAATTTGAGATAATTCCGGAATCCCGCTTGCGTTCTGGAGTTGGAAGACAATATGGAAATCATCGTTTTCTGTAATTCTGAATCCAAAAATAGTATTGCCATTTTCAAATCTTCTTGATTCAAGAACAATTCCTCTTCTCCCGTCTCTTTCTCCCATATAAATCCAGCCTGTTCTTTCCAGCTCTATATTAATTGTTCCGGGCATTGGTGTTACAATTGTCCGCTCAACTGCATCAGGATTTATTATCGGAAAAAAGGTATCAGGTACCGGCCGCCGTGCTGCTTCTGCTGCGCGGGCGGCTTCTGCTGCACGAGCGGCTTCTGCTGCGCGGGCTTCTTCCGCTGCACGTGCTGCTTCTGCTGCGCGAGCTGCTTCTGCTGCGCGGGCGGCTTCCGCTGCGCGGGCTTCTTCCGCT
>WQTU01000046.1 GCA_009786125.1 Spirochaetota bacterium | reverse complement strand
TACTCGTTTCCGTTTTTCATATTCTATATCGCTAAATGTTACTTGAAGTTTCATGATTCTATTTTAAGCATTTTTAGGGAATTTAATCAGTGGTTCCTTAGCTTATTTCCAACTCCATTTACAGTAATTGTTCACAGAGGCGGACCAATTCAGAGTATAGAAGATTTTAATATGAACACTAATGGCGGCAGAAGATTTGGTTTCTCGCCGGGAAGCCCTGGGTCCGGCGATGAATTTGCCTGGCTTGATGTTTTTGCAGTATATGGAATTACAAGAGACATGATGAACTGGAGACCGCTTTCACACAATGAAAGAGTAATGGCGTTCAAAGACAGAATTCTTGATTCTGTAGGTTTTCAGACAGCTTCGCCATCAGGCGCTATTATCGAGCTTTCTGCACAGAACCCAATAAGAATTCTTCCTATTTATGGTGCAATGAGAGACAAAATTTTTGCAACTCTCCCCTGGTACGACAGATTTGTATTACCTGGCGGTTTGTACAATGGGCAGGATGACCCGGTTGAAACAATATCTCATAGCGGTTTTGCACTTGCCAACGCAGATGTACCTGAATACTTTATTTATAGGTTCGTTTTATCAATTTTTGGACCAGGTATGGCAGAAATTCAAAACATATTCCCTGCAGCCAGAGACATGAACCATGAAAATGCTCTTAGAGGAAATACATTTGAAACTGGAGTTATTCCTTTCCACCCCGGCGCTATAAGAGCTTTTAAAGAATTGGGGATTATCAAGTAATTCCCGGTTTAATTCACGGAGGCAGCAAGTAATTAATGGGCGGGGACTAACCCCCGCCTCTTCTCTCTTTATTGAAAGAAAGTTACAAAAAAATGTTGACAAAAAAGGAGAACCGAGGGATAATTTTATAATAATTATTTATTATAAAAGTTTAGTTTAGTAGGAGAAGAAAGTATGAAAAAGGTAATCCTTTTTTTGGTTATTGCAGCCTTGATTGCTGTCCCCCTTTTGGTAGGGTGCGGTGCTGAAGGCAGAGGTAGATTCACAGCTATAATGGGAAGCTCCAGTCTTGGCGGGTCATGGTACCCAATGGCTAGTAGAATGGCGGGCGTTGCGATGATGCATGGTGACGTTATTGTTACAGTACAGGCTTCTGGCGGAGGAATGGAAAACATAAGACTTATGAGACAAGGACAGTATCACATGGGTCTTTCTGAGCCAAATGTTGCAGCTTATGCAGCTATGGGAACAGGTCCTTTCGTGGGGAATGTGCAGGATAATATTAGATTTCTTTTTAATATGTTTCCGCTGCCGTATACAATAATTGTTCACAGAGACGGACCAATTCAGAGAGTCGAAGATTTTAATATGCACACCAATGGCGGCAGAAGATTTGGTTTCTCACCTGGAAGCCCTGGGTCTGGCGATGAATTTGCTTGGATGGATCTTTTTGCGGTATATGGAATTACAAGAGACATGATGAACTGGAGACCGCTTTCACACAATGAAAGAGTAATGGCATTCAAAGACAGAATTCTTGATTCCGTAGGTTTTCAGACAGCTTCGCCATCAGGCGCTATTATCGAGCTTTCTGCACAGAACCCAATAAGAATTCTTCCTATTTATGGTGAAATGAGAGAAAAAGCAATTCGAGAATTGCCATGGCTTGGTCCATTCACACTGCCTGGCGGTTTGTATAATGGACAGCCTACTCCGGTTGAAACAGTTTTCCATGGTGGTTTTGTACTTGCCAACGCAGATGTACCTGAAGATTTTATCTACGCTTATGTTAGAGCAATTTGGTACTATGGCTTGGAAGAAGTTCAGAATGTATTCCCAGCAGCTAGAGACATGACTCTCGCAACTGCTCTTGCAGGAAACTCATTTGAAACAGGAGTGATTCCGTTCCATCCTGGCGCAGAAAGATTCTGGAGAGAAATGGGTCTAATTCAGTAAATCATTTTTGATTTAGTAATTTAGTAACATGAGCTGTTGTATAAATAAATACAACAGCTTTTTTTATGCCATAAGTCAATGCGAAGGTTAGCCGGGAAGTTTTTGCTACATAATTGGTGATAATAATCTTGTTGCAGAATTACGAATTTTTTTTAATATACCTAAATTATCAAGGTATTCGGCAGATACGGTTTCGGAAAATTTCAGATCAGTATAAAAATTTTCAATCATTTCGCTTGCGAAATTTGAATCGTAAATTACTGCATTCATTTCATAATTTATATGAAAGCTTCTGATATCGAAATTACAGCTTCCGATTGAAACTATATTTCCATCAATTATTACAATTTTTGAGTGCATAAATCCTTTTTTATACAAAAAAATATTTGCACCGGCTTTTAATAGAGGCTTAAAATAGGTGTGGGCAGCCCAGAAAGGTATTTTTTTATCAGGAATGCCTGTCATAAGAATATTTACGCTTACACCGCTTAATGCAGCTGTTTCAAGGGCATTCATTATACTTTGATCTGGAACAAAATATGGTGTTTGAATATAAATTTCCTTGTTTGCATTAGCTATCATCGTGAAATACATTTGGTGAATTGAATACCATTCAGAATCAGCTCCGCTTGTTGCAATTTGTACCTGCATTTCTGAAGCAGTCTCTGAAGTTTTGGGAAAGTATTTATCATCAAGAAGAGGCTTGTTTCCGCTGTTATACCAGTCAACAAGAAATACTGTTTGAATAAGCTTTACGCTGTCTCCTGTTAGCTTTATTTGAGTATCTTTCCAGCTTTTAAATCTTTTTCCGCCTGTAATATACTCATTGCCTACATTCATTCCGCCTGTATATGCGATTTCGCCATCTATAACCACAATTTTCCTGTGATTACTATAATTTATTTTTAATATTGAAAATGGAGCAACAAGACCAAGATAATATTTATATTTAACTCCTGCTTTTTTTAGTTCGCTTCTATATTTGTAAGATATTCTTCCAAAAGAGCCAACTCCGTCAAAAATAAGCCGTACTTCAACACCTTCGTTAACTTTTTGAATCAGGATGTTTTTTATTTCTTCGCCAAGTTTATCCGAAGTCCATATAAAAAATTCCATGTGTATTGAGCTTTTGGCATTTTTTAGCTCTTTCAATAATTCCTCAAAAAAATCTTCTCCGGAATTATAGATTTTACAGCTATTGTTAAGGGTTAAAATAGAGTTATTTGAATTAAGCAGCAGATTCATCAATTTATATTTATTATTTTCATTTTCATTGGATGCAGATATTTGGTTTAGGAAATGTTTTTGATTTTTTAACATTGCTTCAAGCATTTTGGCAAAAATAAGATCCGGGCTTTGTTTTGTAAGTTTTGTTTTTTTCCAGTTGATTCCAAATATTATAAATAAAGTAAGCCCGATAATAGGTAAAAAAATTATAAGCAATATCCATGATATGGAATTTTGCGGAGTTCTGTTATCCAGAATAATTATAAAAATTGCTATAAGAGCATTTATCCAGAAAATATATGTTAATAATTGCGAATGTAATGTAATATCCATAATTTAAAAATAAGAGACAAGCAAAATATACTATAAAGTATTAATTATTCAAGATAAATATTTACAAAGATATAAAAAATTGATATGCTTTTTAAAAAATAGGCTTAGATGCTGTAATTTTACACGGCGCTTTTTGAAACACCCATGTTACTGCGCCGAACGCGGCATTTGTGCCGCAGTACATAAAAAATTTGGAAAACAAGGCGGAAAAAATGGCTCGTAGATGCGATTTATGCGGGAAAGGCGTTCTTTCAGGAAACAAGGTGAGTCATGCCCATAATAAGACAAGAAGAGTATGGAAGCCTAACTTAAAAAAGGTTAGGGGAATTGTAGAAGGTAAATTACAATCTGTTAAAACCTGTACATCATGTCTTAAAAAAGGCAAAGTTACTAAAATTTAATTTTTCTCTCTATATTGCAGAAAAGGTTCCGTGCTATATCGGAATACACTGCAACGGGAGATTTCATTTGTCAGAATAAATGTAATCTAGAAATTAGTTTGCTAAACCCATACTGAGTTTGATTTGGAGAAAGCGAGGTAATTGAGTAAAAATCTTTCCAGATATGTTTCCCTCTTTTTATTTTTTCATCCTGTTCGAGTTTATCAATAGCTTCTTCTATATGACTTCTTTGCCAGGTAGATAACTTTCCATAACTTTTTGATACTCTATACCAGATATTATAGCTGAACTCTTCTTTGCTTCCGATCAAAATATCAACAATTTCTCTTTTTTTGAGTTTTCTGTTGTTGTCTCTTATGATGCTTAAAATTTCTGCAGCTCCTTCCGGCTCTTGTATAAAACTTTTGTCGCATATATCACAGCCGCTGCATACAAGAATTTCATCTGTAAAGTAAGAAAGAAGCTTTTGCCGTCTGCAGGCAGAACTGTTTTCTGCATATTCCATCATTTGATTCATTCTTAAAAAATTATCATCTTTTTCTTTATAGAATTTGGCTTTTTGTTTTTTTTCTGTACCGTCAAACAGAAGAATAGCTTCTGATATATTTCCGTCCCTGCCTCCTCGTCCTGCCTCCTGAAGATATGCTTCCACAGATTGCGGCGTGCTGCGGTGAACAACTGTTCGTATATCCGGCTTGTCGATGCCCATTCCATAGGCGCAAGTGGCAACGAGAATTCCGGTTTTTGAATCAAAAAACCACTTTTCGACATTGTTTTTTTCTTCTTTTTCAAGCCCTGCGTGGTAAAAAAAGACGTCGTTACTTTCAAGCGCCCTTCTTAAAAAACGCGCTGTGATTTCTGTGTCTGTCCTGCTTCGGCAGAAAATTAATAAAGGTTTTTGGGCTTTTTTTGCAATAGAATATGTTTCCCGGTCTATCGAAAGTGTTTTTACTACCCTGTAAAATAAATTAACCCTGTCCGGGCTTCCGGTAATTAAATTTATTTGCTCATCCCCAAAAACATGCTCCTGGATTTTCTTTAGGATTAAAGGAGTTGCTGTAGCTGTAAAAGCTGTAACGCAATCTGGCTTAATTACACTAATTATTTCTTTTATTTTTAATAACGCAGATCTAAAAGTTTCTCCCCATTCAGGCAATGTGTGCGCTTCGTCGACTACCAGATGATTTATGCAAGAAGTCAAAGTACCGTCTTCATTTTCCTTTGGTTTAAGAAAATCCAAAAAAAGTGAGAGAGATTCCGGGTTTGTAATAAGAATTTTGCTTTTCCCGTTTTTTATATTGCTGATTGACTCCAGTTTCTCTTCTTTGTCAAGGAACCCTGCAAGAATTTGAAAACTTACACCGCTGCTTTCAAGCCGCCTTGCCTGATCCTTGATAAGGCTTAACAGCGGCGATAAAACTATGGTTGGCTTTTCCAGAATAGCTGCCGGCAGCATATAGCAAAGCGACTTCCCATATCCGGTGGGCAATATTACTATTTGCCCGGGAAGCGAATCTTTGCTGTTTTCGTTTGCTGCCGCAGCAGAGGCAGATGACAATATGTTGGATATTACAAGTCTCTGGTAGGGAAACAGATATTTTATTCCAAAAATATTATTTGCCAGGTCATTTAGATAATCTTTTTCATTTTCCATCAAAGAAGAAACACAATTAATCGTTAAAATGCTTCAAATTATTCTCAATTTTTTCGATTTTTGTGCTGATTTCTGCAGTATTTCTCAATAGAGGTCTTCTGATTCTGCTTAGGTAAGAAAGTCTGTTTTCCAGTTCAATAATGTCAAAAAATAAATCAAACTCCTCATCCTGATTTTCCATATCCCATCTTATTTCTTCTATTAAATCTTCGACTTGCTCTATAAGAAAAGGGAGATTTTTTACAGAGTCGATTAAAAGCTGTTTTACTACAAAAGAAAGTATAAGCATTTTTTGTGCTGCCTCAATATTGCTTTTGTTACTCAGCGATGTTTCTTCGAATTTTTTTATAACAAAAAAAGAAGCCTTTTCGCCGGCTTCTATTATTGCAATTTCTTTCATGAGTTCTTGTATGGCAATATCGTCGCTGTAGGTCATAAAAAAACGAATGCCCGCTGCACCAAACATTTCTTCCAAAACAGAAAAGATAATAGAAGGATTGCAGCCGGGCTTTGCAGATTTAATTACATCTTCTCGGAAAACATCTCTGATATGAAGTTCTATTAAATGAGTTTCTCTTTTACCAACAACAGAAAAAGTTTCGCAGGAAAACAATAATATCGAGAGCATCAAAAAAACTGCGGCACGGATGCCGTGCCCGGCGCCGCGGCACAGCGGCAAAGCACGCGCAAAGCGACTGCCGGCAGCGGCATTGCGAAGAATGCAATGAGAATGCGATAGTTTTTTGCGATTACATAAAGTATTCAAATGTTATTCCTGCTCCATTGTTAATTTGTTTTTTTACAGTTTTTCCTGTAATTATTTTTGCATATTCCGGACCGAGTCCGGGCAGAAGATTTTTCTCGCTTCTAAGCGCTGCAAAATCTTCTGCTCTTATGGTTTCGCCTGCATCTATTTTTCTTAATGCAATCAGAGACCTGTTTGTTGTTTTGTAGTTATCTTTTTCTGACGGCGCAAGCTCTTTTATGCCGCTGCCAATAATTCTGTTGACTTTTTCTTCGCCGAATCGCTTTTTCAATTCGTTTAGGCGGCTGTTCCCGGCTTGCGCCAGACTCTGCCAGCAATCGCTGTTGTTGAACCCGCCGAATGTTTCCGAATGAAGCGAGGGCCGCACCGAGGCTGGGCGCAAGATAGAAGCCGCCCCCGAAGAAGGAGTTGTGCATTCGCGACTGGGCGAAAGAGGAAACAGGCTCCTTATTTCCGAGACCATCAGTTTAAAATTATCAGGATTTAGGGCTATAAGGTCGTCGAGTCCGCCTCCGCTGTTGTCAAGCGTAAAGTGTTTTTCCAGTGTCGTTGCGCCAAGGGCTGCCGAAATAAGCGGCACCAGAAGCGGGTCTGTGGAATGGTCGGAAACGCCGGTCTTAAAACCAAAAATCGCAGACAAAGTTTGTATTAGAGCAAGGTTATACTCTTCTTCCGGTGCAGGATACGCGGTTATGGCATGAAGAAATGTTATATCGCGGCCTGTAATTTCAACAGCCCTCTCGATGTCCGAGAGAGCAGAGACTCCTCCGGAGAGTATCAGCGCCAAGTTGTACGACGCGGCCTCCTCAAGCAGCGGGTAGTGGTTTAGCTCCGGGGATGCAATTTTTATTGCAGAAACTCCGATATTTTTTAACATCCTTGCGCTTTTGACTCCAAATGGTGTTGCTAAGAATACTAAACCGCTCTTTTCGGCTTCTTGCTTCAATTTTTGGAAAAAATTTTCGTTTTTTTCAAATTCTTTGAATTTTTCATATAGGCTGATATTTCCGCCCGGCAGTTTGACTTTTCCCGAAAGCGGGTGGATGATCTCATCAGCATAAACGACCTGAAATTTGACGCAATCTGCGCCTGCCCAGGCTGCTTTTTCGATGAGTTTGTATGCTTTTTCCAGGGAGCCCTGGTGCGATGTTCCTGCTTCTGCAATAATAAACATAGTTTACCTTTTTTAGTTTTTGTGTTATTATATTCTAAATTTACTCGACAAGAATATGTTCTTGATATAATATTTTATTAAGAGGTAACTATGTATTATTTATCATGTGATATGTGTAAAAAAGTGCTTTCAAATCCTAAAAACGGTAAAAACTATAATACAATCAAGCACTTACATTTTTGCAGAAAATGTTGGCTTGCATTTAGCAGAGATCAGCAAGACGTTGCTGAGGCAGAAAATAAGCCATACGATTTTCTTTCCAAGAAAGAAGAATTCTGGGGTGCTGCTGCTAGAAGGTGCAAGGTATCAAGTTAATTCTTCTTCATACTTGTTGTGCGCCATGCGGTTTATCCGCAATAGAAAGGTTACTTCATGAAAAAAATGAAGTAACCATTTTTTTTTCAAATTCCAATATTTTTCCTGAGGAAGAGTTTCAAAAGAGGCTCTATTATGCGGAAAAACTTGCTAATTTTTACAATGTTGCCTTGATCCGGGGTATTTATGACTATGAAGCCTGGAAAAAAAGGGTTTTGGGCTGCGGCACGGACGCCGCGGGCGGCGGCGCAGCGACACGGACGCAGTGCCTTGGCGCGCCGCAAAACATGGAAAGCACGCGCAAAGCGAGCGCTGACCTGGAAAATGAGCCGGAAAGGGGCAAAAGATGCTCTGCCTGTTTTGGGTTTAATCTTGAAAGAACTGCGGAAAAAGCAAGGGAGCTCGCGATACCTTTTTTTACAACATCGCTTACTGTAAGTCCGCACAAGGATTCCGCGCAGATTTTCGGGGTTGGGAGAAATCTGCCGGTATTTTCAGCCAAGCGAGCACTGCCGAGCGCGACGTCCAGCCCGCAAGGCTGGGAAGGTTCCCCTCCGGTATTTCCCGCCAAGCGAGCACTGGCGAGCGCGAAGTCCAGCCCACAAGGCTGGGAAGGTTCCCCTCCGGTATTTCC
>WQTU01000045.1 GCA_009786125.1 Spirochaetota bacterium | reverse complement strand
TTTTTCATAAAATGTTGAAGGTTTCATTTCTACTGATTTTTAAGAAAAGGTATCATTTCTACTGAACGCAAGAGGTATCATAATCGCTGATTTTCAACAGTCGCTTGTAAATGCAAATGCGTCGTTGAGCACCGCGCAAAAAACATGACAATCCCTACGGGCACGTGTCGTGTTTAAAATATTTCTCATTAAGTATTTGCATCTCTATCTAAGTTTCACCGTTGGTTTTATTCGCTGGGTTTTTCCCCTCGGGGTTGGGCACTGGAGGCAGTACACATCGCAGGTCGCACCCCGCGCGGGTGCGTGGATTGAAACATATGCTGCCGAAGCCGTGTTGATTACTTTAGGGAAAAGACCATCTTCAACAAGTTGTTTTACAAGCTGGCTTTTTCTCAACTTTCTGCGATTTATATTTTTTCTTATTCCTCTTGCAGTTCTTCTTGCAACAGCAAGAGGATCACCAATTCTCCCTTCTCCTGCCGGTTCTCTGCTATCAGAAAAAATTCTTACACCAGTATCTATAAAATCCGATGGTTTTTTCTCTTTTAATTTTAATACAACCCAAGCAATAGAATTTGTTCCTAAATCAAGACCAAGACGCCAATTCATTTCTCTCTCCTTAAGTATGAGCAATAATTAATAATAGTATAAAAATTAAAAATATTGACAAAAAATAAAAGACAAAGATATCCTATATATACTGATTAATTTTTTTGGTTAACCTGCTAACAAGGCTGTTTAACAGTCGCAAAATGCTTTTTTATTTCTCGAATATTGTGGAATAAAAATAGTAAAAATTATATAAGGAAGCTACGGCTTCCTTATTTTTTAATCATCCTCAGCCATGTGTTGTTTTGCCATCAGTCAGATTAAACATATTCGATAAAATTTTCTTTGCTGATAACCTGAAATTTTGCTTCCGGGTAAGCTGCTTTGAATGCAGCCGGACACTGTGTTTTTTTCTTATCTTTCCATTTCAATTCATAGGCTGTATAAATCCCGTCTGCTTCACGAATCAAGTCAATTTCCTGCTTTTGTTTAGTCCGCCAAAACCATTTGTGCGCATAATTTTTGGCATACATATCTTTCTTTAAAAGTTCTGCCATAATAAAATTTTCCCAAAGTGCACCGACATCATCCCTCAGTTCAAGCGGGTTAAATGCGGAAATTAAAGCGTTACGCACACCATTGTCATAAAAATATATTTTCTTGCTGGTTTTTAATTCATTGCGGAGATTTCTGCTGAATGACGTTAGGCGATATATTATAAAAGCTTTTTCCAGCAAATCGATATATTTTTCCACTGTTTTGCTGTCAAGCCCTATCAATCCGGCGATTTCCGTATAAGAAACTTGAGAGCCAATTTGAAAAGCCAGGGCCTGTAAAAGTCTGGTAATTTTTTCGGCTTTTTGCAGCTTTTCCCAAACCAACACATCTTTGTATAAATAGCTGTTTACCAGCTCCAGTAATCGCTCTTTTTCTTCTCCCGGGTGCATCACTACTTCCGGATAATAACCAAAAATCATTCGCATTTCCAAGCACCCCATTTCCTCCAAAACGCTAGTCTGATTTGCCATTTCAGAAAAAGAGAGAGGAAATAAGTGATACTGCGGCATGGACGCCGCGTGCGGCGCAGCGACATGGACGTCGCGAAAAAGCGCCGCCCCCCATTTTCTGCCGGTTAGGGGCTCGTTGATTTTGTTTGCTAAATCAAAGGAAGAAGAACCAGTGGCTATTACTTTTACGCCATCAATATGATCCGTGAACATTTTAAGCTTTATACCAATGTCGCTAAGCATTTGTGCTTCGTCAATCACAACAATTTGTTTGCCTTCTCGTTCGGTACATAAGGGGGCAGAGCCTCTTTGTCCACCTTATCGTTCGGTCATGTGCGTGCAAGCACGCTCGCGACTCTCACTTATTCGGCGAATGTGCAAGCAAGCTTGCCCGCAACCCTCGCTTCGGCGGCAAATATCAGCATAGTTGACTAAAATCTTCCTTTTTATGTATCATGCTGATATGAGTAAATATCCTTTTAAACAAATAGAAAAAAAATGGCAAAAATATTGGGAAGAGAATAAAACCTTCAAAGTGATAGAAGATCCGAACATTCCCGCAGAAAAGAGAAAATATGTTCTTGATATGTTTCCGTATCCATCGGCAGCAGGCCTGCACGTAGGGCACCCCGAGGGTTATACAGCGACCGACATATATTCAAGATTTTTAAAAATGAACGGATATGCGGTATTGCATCCAATGGGCTTTGATTCTTTTGGCTTGCCGGCCGAGAACTATGCGATTCAGACCGGAATGCATCCGAAAATATCGACCGAGAAAAATATCGCGAGCATGAGGGAGCAGATAAAATCTTTTGGATTCTGCTATGACTGGGACAGGGAACTGTCGACCCATACGAGTGACTATTACCGCTGGACGCAGTGGATTTTTCTTAAACTTTATGAAAAAGGGCTTGCGTACGAGGCTGAAATGCCCATCAACTTTTGCCCATCGTGCAAAACAGGACTCGCCAACGAAGAGGTCGAAGAGGGCAAGTGTGACAGATGCAAAACGCAGGTTGTAAGAAAAAATGTGCGTCAGTGGATGCTTAAAATAACTGAATACGCGGAAAGACTTCTTGAAGACCTTGAATCTCTTGACTGGTCAGAGGCCATAAAAGCAATGCAGCGAAACTGGGTGGGGAAAAGCGAAGGCGCGAATGTTATTTTTTCTCTGCCTGATTGCAGCGATACGATTGAGGTTTACACAACAAGACCCGACACTCTTTTTGGCGCAACATATATGGTGCTTGCGCCGGAACATCCGCTTGTGGCAAAAATTACTACAGCAGAGCAGAAAAAAGATGTTGATGAATATATTACGCAGGCGAGTTACAAGAGCGACCTTGAAAGAACAGACCTTGCGAAAACAAAGTCTGGTATTTTTACAGGTGCTTATGCAATAAATCCTGTAAATAACGAAAAAATTCCTGTCTGGATTTCGGACTATGTTTTAATTACTTATGGAACTGGCGCGATAATGGCTGTTCCGGGGCATGATGAAAGAGATTTTGAATTTGCGACCAAGTTCAAATTGCCGATCAAACAGGTGGTATCGAAAGATGGTTCGCTTTATGATCTTAAAGAAGCGTATGTGGACAAGGAAGACGGGGTTTCTGTAAATTCGGGAAAATTCTCAGGAATGAAAACTCCGGATATGATAGGGGAAATTACAAATTGGCTTGCCGAAATTGGCAAAGGCAAAAAAGCTATAAATTATAAGTTAAGAGACTGGATATTCTCAAGGCAGCGATACTGGGGCGAACCAATTCCTCTGGTTCACTGCGCCAAGTGCGGCATTGTGCCTCTGCGCGAAGACCAGCTTCCTCTTACGCTGCCGGACGTTGAGAGTTACTCGCCAACAGGCACAGGCGAATCTCCCCTTGCAGCAATTACAGAGTGGGTGAGTAGCGTGTGTCCGGCGTGCGGCGGCCCTGCAAAGCGGGAGACCAACACAATGCCGCAGTGGGCTGGCTCCTGCTGGTATTACCTGCGCTTTATCGACCCGCATAACGACAAGCAAATGATCGATCCGGAGAAGGAAAAATACTGGATGCCGGTTGCGCTTTATGTAGGCGGTGCAGAACACGCTGTATTGCATCTGCTTTACGCCAGGTTCTGGCACAAGGTGCTTTATGACCTGGGCTTTGTGAGTACCAAGGAGCCGTTCCAGCGTCTCGTGAACCAGGGAATGATTCTTGGTGAAGGCGGGGTAAAAATGTCCAAGTCTCTTGGAAACGTGGTTAACCCGGATGATGTAATCGCAGAACATGGCGCAGACTCTATGCGAATGTACGAAATGTTTATGGGTCCCTTGAGTGTTTCCAAGCCGTGGTCAACAACAGGCATTACCGGAGTTTACAGGTTTCTCGACAGGGTATGGAGAGTTACCGAAGAAAAGCAGTTCTCGGATGCTCCAGCTTCAAAAGAGCTTGATGTGCTTCTGCACAAAACAATCAAGAAGGTTACTAACGATACATCGGAGCTTGAGTTTAATACTGCAATTGCGCAGATGATGATTTTTATCAACGCTGTTTATAAAGAAAATAGTGTGAATCTGGAGATGTGGAAAACTTTTATTAAGTTGCTCTCGCCTTATGCGCCGCACCTTGCAGAAGAGTTGTGGGAAAAAGCAGGTGAAAAACCATCGCTCTATTTTGTGAAATGGCCGCAGTGGGATGAAGCAAAAACTGTTGACGATGTTGTTACGATTGTGATTCAGATAAACAGCAAAAACAGAAGCGAGATAACTGCTCCGAAGGGGATTTCGAAAGAAGAGCTAGAGAAACTTGCGGTTGCTAACGAAAGAATACAGACTCTTCTGGATGGGAAAACTGTTGTTAAGGCAATTGTTGTTCCGGATAAACTTGTTAATTTTGTTGTAAAATGACGAGCGCGTGCAGAGGGGCGGAAATTTCTTGCAGCGAGACCTGAGC
Source organism: Spirochaetota bacterium (assembly GCA_009786125.1). Taxonomy (GTDB): domain Bacteria; phylum Spirochaetota; class Spirochaetia; order CADAEX01; family CADAEX01; genus WQTU01. The sequence continues at coordinate 3,921 of WQTU01000045.1, read as the reverse complement.
CTGCTTCGGCAGGGCAAACTTGCTGCAAGGTGCCCCGCGCGCAAATATACTGATGGCTTATAATGAGGAATGTTTATTTAGAGCGGCAGAAAAAACTTTTTAAACAACTTTCTGGCGCTGGTATTTCTGCTGCAGTTCTTAAAGATTTTGAGGGGAGCAAAAACTCCTCTGTGCGATACCTTACCGGGCACCCGCAGGATGCTGTGCTTTTTGTGTTTAGCGGTTTGGGCGGCAGCGGTTGCGGCACGGGTGGTGTGCCGGGCGCAGTGGCACGAAGCACGCGCAACGCGAGCGCCAACTGCGGCACGGATGTTGCAAAGTCCGGCTTTGCCAGAGAAGAACACCCGGAAGCACAGGAAACATACGAAGCGCAAGGCGCAACCCTTCTTCTGCCGTGGGATATTAACCTGGCGAGAAAAGTAAAAGCATATAGCACAGAAATAATTCCATACACAGATTTTAACAGAAATTTTTCGAATGCAGTTGCTTCGGTTTTTTCCGGAAAGGCGCCGCAGTCAATTTTGCGATATGTGGAAAAAGTTGGCTCGAAGGCTAAGCTTGCGAAAACCAATTCTTCGAAAAGAAGTTCGGCAAAAAACAATTCCAACAAAGAAATAATAGAGTTTTTGGCAACATCTTCCTGGCTGGAAATAGAATCCTTAAAAAAACTTTTGCCCGATAAAACTATTGTATGCCGTGAAGATGGAATAGATTTAATTCTAAGTCAAAACAGAATGATAAAAGATAAAAAAGAAGTAAGTATTTACAGAGAAGCAGCAAAAATAACAGATACAATAATAGATGAAATCGAGAAGTTTGTAAAAAAATCCCTGCGTAAACCAGCAGCACAAATTACAGAAACAGAAATTGCGCTGCTTATCGAAAAGCTTGTGCGGGAGAGCGGCGCAGAAGGAACTGGGTTTAAAACACTTGTTGCGGGTCATGAGAGAAGCTGGGCAATCCACCCATATCCGAATTTCTCTTCTGCGCCTGTTTCAAAAACCGGCACAACTATAGTAGACTTTGGCGTTAAATATAAAGGTTACACAACAGATGTAACAATAACTTTTGCTGGCAAAAATCTTTCAGATAAGCAAAAAGAAATTATAAACCTTGTTAGCGAAGCTGCAAACAGGGCGGAAAAAATGCTAAAACCAGGAGTTTCTGTGCAATCGATTTCTGAAGATATCATGAACTTTTTCGGTCAGCGCGGGTACTCGATGCCCCATGCGCTGGGTCACGGAATAGGGCTTGATGTTCACGAAACCCCTATTCTTAGAATTGGTAACGGAGCTAAGTCGTGCAGCGGGGAATCAGCCTCTCTTGAAGAAGGAATGGTTCTGGCAATTGAGCCGGGTTTATACGACCCGCTGCACGGCGGAGTGAGGCTTGAAAACGATTACTTAATAACAAAAAAGGGATGCGAAAAAATCACCAACGCCCGGATAATATTCCTTTAGAATTGGAAAAATAAGCGTGCCAGCCATTACTGTCTATAAAAAACTGCACGAACTCTTTTCCTGTATCAGATAAAATAGAGATATTGCGCTCAGGGATGTTGGCAAGCGTGAGTATCCCTGCAGTTTCCTCGAAAATCCTTGTATCGCACAGATTGGAAAGCAGCCATCTTCTGTTGTCCGAAGCTTCAAAAGGCATTTGCAATTCTATTGTATGTGTACTTTTCCTTTTTACATAATTTGCATTAAAAATTCCAAAAGAAAGCCCATATATAATATCTTCTTCGTTATATATCCACGGATTCCCCGAGGATCTGTCTGTTAAATACTCTGTAAATCTGCCCATGTTAAAGCTGTCGAGATTATAGCCATTGTTAACCAGAGTATAGATTATTTCTGCTGCGAATCCATCTTCCCACTTTAGGAAAAGCCTGCCATCTTTTCCGCTTTCCGGGAAAATTCCGCCGGCAGGGTATAAAGTTATGTATTCCCTGCGGCTCGAATTGCCGTTGTCAAAGTAAATGTACGGGGTTGCAACAACAGGGAAAACAGAATAAGTTGATGTTATAAAAACCGCGCTGTCTGGTCTGAGTTCTCTATAGCGCAAATTGTTTTCGCTGCTGCCCGGATATTTGAGCTCAAATCTGATATCAGCATAATTGGCAAGATTGTTTTTTATATGCGCTGGCAATTGCGGCATTATAACCTCAAGCTCGTACTGCTTAAAAATATCGCAGCTTGTTAAAAATATGAGTAGAATAAGTAATGATAAAACACGAAACATATTTCAAGAAACTCATAAAAGCGAAATTTGATTCAAAATTTTTGTGAAAAAACTCCAGCCGGGTAAAAAATTATATTTTCACGCTGCCCATAAAGCAGCAATCGGAACAGCAAGCATTCCATAAACGGAGGTTTTCGATTAAAAAATTCGCCTATTGTTAATGACCGCAGCCGTATCCGCTTGTTGCGGTCAGCCATGCGTCGGTTATTGCGGGTAAAGTTTGTATATTTGCAGAGCCTGTTATCAGATCCTGCCGGGGCGGTTGTTTTTGTCTATCGCTAACTTTATTTCCAGGATAAGGCTTGGCGCTTTTTGAACCTCATCTATAAGATTCATCTTCCAAGAAAGCGCAGGTAATAACGTTTTGCCTGACCGAGGCCATCAAGAGCTTCTGTATACATTCCTCTTTCTATGTACATAGCTGAAGTATCATAAATAGCTAATGCCCTGCCAAATGGCTCTACTCTTTCGTTTCTGGTTCCTGTTCTCAACCACTCTGCCCTAAGCTCAGTAATTTCAGCAAGCATGGCAACAGCAGTCTGTTTATCGTGATAACTGCCAAATATCCTATTCCCAACCGTTGTTACTCTTCTGGGAATATCAACATTGGTAAGATAGTTTCTCACAAATGCAAAATTCCCTATTGTGGTCACGTTATTGCCAATGGTTACACTGGTAAGCTGATTTTCTGCAAATGCCCAATTTCCTATTCTTGTTACTCTGTTTGGAATAGTTACGCTAGTGAGTTGGTTACATGCAAATGCCCAGTCCCCAATCGTGTTTACACTATTACCAATGGTTACGCTGGCAAGTTGGTTTTCCGCAAATGCTCCAAATCCGATAGTAGATACGCCATTGGGAATAGTAACGCTGGAGAGCAGGTTTCCTCTAAATGCTTCATTGCCAATTGTGGTTACGCTGCCTGGGATAGTAACGCTAACTAATTCTTTTTCTTTGAATGCTGCATTACCAATCATTGTAACGGCCATTCCCTGTATTCGCGTGGGAATATTAACTTCCTGCTTTGTCCCTACATAATTGATAATTTCCACGGATCTTCCGCCAGGCAAAGACCTTATTATAAAATCATTTTCATTGTCATGCTGCTGTGCATACGCCGAAAAACAAACAAGCAATGCCAGCAAAAACCAACATATCATTTTCTTTTTCATATTTTCCTCTTACATATTTTTATCCAAATATGGGCACTTACACAATATTGTATTCTCCTTTTTTGTGTGAGTTATTGTTGCAGCATTCCGCTTTCTGCCCGAATAGTTCTGTTAGTTATATTTAGCTTGCATCTCCTTGTAAAGGTTCCGCATTGTGCTTCATTGCCAGCTTTGCGGAACAAAGCAGCGCTGCTGGCAGCTCTATTACTCTTAAATGCTACATCAATCCTGCAAGCATCCGATACATTTAGTGCTTCCGGTTTTGTCAAGTTTTTACTTCCTGATTTGGCAGCAAGTTACTTCCGCCTTTGGCGGAACATCTTCCGGCGTTTACTCTGGCATGGTAGAAAAGTAAAGCAAAACAAGGGAAGCACTGATTAAATTTGACTCTAATCAGTGCTTCCACATTTTTCTCGTTTTCTTGCAGAAAACTACGAAAAAAGGATAATAAGGTATTGTAGCCCCGAACAAGTTCGGGATGCTGCGCAATTTATTCTCGATTGAATAA
>WQTU01000044.1 GCA_009786125.1 Spirochaetota bacterium | reverse complement strand
CCTCATCGCAATGGGGCAGGCCCGAAGGGGAGCCGACATAGCCTGTAACAAGAATTCTTTTGTCTCGGGCTATAACACAGCCGCTCCTTCCTCTGTTGCAAGTGGCGCGTTTTGAAATAGCATCAGCTGCTTCCAGAAAATAATCATCCCACGATGGTCTTTTATGTCCCTGCGCCATATATAATTTATTTTCCCTTTTCGAGAGTTAGTGTAATTGTAGGTTTGTTGCACACTTCATCGGGTCCAAAATATTGTATTGCTCCGGGATAGGTAAAAGATGTTTTTATAGCCCATTCGTCTCTGTTTTTTGCAAAAGTTTTAAACGGAGCTCCGTCAAGTTCAACAAGAGCTTTTTTTATAACCGGCTTCATTTTCCCTTTTCTCTCTTCGGTAGTCATAAGAAGCGAAATTGGAACACCTCCCGGCACCCACTCTGAAACAGGTTTGGATAATCCTGTAATGGATGTCATATAGCCTGTTAATCCTGCTGCAATGAGCGCTGTAGCGCAGTAACCAAGCGAGTAACAATAATCAGCATCAAAATTTGAAGGGAAGGCGCATCTTCCTTCATAACCGAAAAAATGAGTCATGCTGCTGAACTTTCCTTTGTACTCTCCGGCTTGTTTTAGCTGCAATAATCTTTTTTCAACCATGGATTCAACTAACTTTTCTGTTTCAATTCTTGAAACCTGAACATTACCATGAGGGTCCCTGTCCATAAGAAGCTGTTCTTTAATAAATTTTGGCAGACTTGAGAAAACAATAGATGATGAAGGCGAAAGATTATTTATAAGCCATAGAGCTTGTTTTTTGGATTCTCCTACCATAGAAGCAATAAGTTCTTCATTATCTCCCAAAAGCTTGTTAATTTCTTTTATAAGCGCGCCGATCTCGGGAATAAATTCGATTAATCCTTCGGGTATTAAAACAACTCCAAAATTTTCTTTGTTATTGCCTCTTTGCATTACAATTTTAGCGATATCATCAATAACATTTTGAAGAGACTGATTTTTGCTTTTAACTTCTTCGGAAATTACTGCACAGTTGGGCTGTGTCTGAAGCGCACATTCAAGCGTAATATGGGAAGCAGACCTGCCCATAAGTTTTATAAAATGCCAGTATTTTTTGGCGGATTTTGAATCTCTTTCAACATTTCCAATTAATTCTGAATATGTTTTTGCTGCAGTATCAAAACCAAAAGAAGCTTCTATAAGGTCTGTTTTTAGATCGCCATCAATTGTTTTTGGAACGCCAATTACTGTAATATTTTCATTTTTAGCGGCAAAATATTCTGTAAGAAAAGCAGCATTTGTGTTTGAATCATCTCCGCCAATAATTACAAGCGCATCCAGTTTTCTGCTCTTGCAAACTTGAAGAGATTTTTCAAATTCCTCATCTGTCTCAATTTTTGTCCTGCCTGAACCAACGAGGTCGAATCCCCCTGTGTTTCGGTAGTCATCAATAATTTCTTTTGTTATTTCCATTACCTTGTCGTCAAGTATTCCCTGAGGTCCGCCAAGAAAGCCAAATAGCCTTGAATCAGGATTTATTTTTTTAAGAGAATCAAAAATACCTGCTATTACATTGTGTCCGCCCGGAGCTTGACCGCCGGAAAGAACAAACCCAACAGACAGCGGTTTGCTATTGATTTTTTCCGGTTTTTGCACAAATTTTACATATTTTTTGCCAAAAGTCCTGGGCATTATCTCTTTTAACTTAGCTTTTTCGGGATGTTGGGTATCTAGATTTACTTCTTCAACGCCAACAGCAGAGATATCCCTGCTTAGGCACTCAGGCAGTTTTGGTTTATACTCTTTTCTTATTTTATCTAATATAGAATATTCCACATTATTCTCCTTTGACAATTTTGTGTGCTTAACTTATTTGAGAATTTGACCAATTCCGGCAAACCTTGAAAGCGACTAATATACTGTTAAATCTCTTTTTCTTTTTTTAAAATTCTATTTCTGAAACCTTTTCTCTAAAAATTTTTTCATTAATTGGCTTAAGGATGTAGTCAGTTATGCCGCCCTTGAAGGCTGCAACAACATTATACTTTGCTGCTTCTGAGGTTACCATGATAATTGGAAGCCCCTTGTAGTCAGGGATGGATCTGGCTTTTTTTAAAAACTCCATGCCGTCCATTTCAGGCATATTCCAGTCCAGAAATACCAGATCCACTTTGTTGGCTTCTAATAGCTCAAAAGCTTTTTTTCCGTCCGCTGCCTCCAGATACTGGCAGGGAATTTTCATGTCTGCAAAGATATTCTTTACAATATTTCGCATAATATGGCTGTCATCTACAACTAAAACTGTTTTCACAAGCTTTGTCTCCTTATATTCAAGATAATACCTTTTATTTTGATAATCTTTCAAGTTTTTTAGGTGTTTTTTACTTTTTTTAGACCTCTTTTTTTACACTTATTACTATGAAATCTTAAGTGCTATGAATTATCGGTAAATATTTGCATAATTTTGAATGTTGAAACTTCGCAGCTAAAAAATATTTGAATATCATACATTTTAATATTATACCTGTCCATACCCTTGTTATTCTTTAGTGATTTATGCTAAGTTTTCCATAATATGGGAACTTTTTTATATATTTTTTCTTAGAGTTGCCAACTTTTTCAAACTTTACGAGTTTTGAAAAAGAATCAATTTTTTTTAATGGAGAAAAGGAGAAAAAAATGAAAAATGCATTGAAAATTGCAAGCCTGATGTTGTTTGCAGTAGCATTTGTTTTTGTGTTTGGAGGTTGCCCCGGCCAGCAAGCTGGTGAAGACCCGGTGGTAAGAATAGGAATTCACCAGCCTTTGACCGGAGCCAGCGAGGTCAGTGGTAATCTGCAGCTCAGGGGAATGCAGCTTGCGCATGAGTTATTTCCTTATGTGTATGTTGGCAGAGTAAGGCACAGGGTCGAGTTATTTATTGCCGACAATGAATCAAACAGGTATGTGGCTCCTCGTGTAGTGGAGCGCTTGATTGATGAAGACAGGGTACATCTTATTCTTGGTACCGCGAGTTCACCACTTGCCATACCAGGCGCCGCAGTAGCCAGGGACAGGGAAATTCCCATAATTGCGGCTTCCGCTACCAACCCGCTGGTGACCTTAGGGAACCCTTGGTCTTTTAGAGTTTGCTTTATCGACCCCTTCCAGGGAACGGTCATGGCCAACTTTGCGTTCCATCACGTTGGGGCGCGGACAGCCGCCATTGTACAGGACTCATTAAGCGAATATTCTCTTGGTTTGTCCAGGTTTTTCCTTGATAATTTCCAGCGTCTTGGCGGAAGAGTTCTCACCATGGTTAACTACAATACAGGAGACAGGGATTTTACTGAGCAGCTTACTGCTGTTAAAGCTTTAAATCCCGATGTAATATTTGCCCCCGGAGTTGTTGCCGACTCGGCGCATATTATCGTACAGGCCCGGCAGCTTGGTATTGCAGCGCCGTTCCTTGGCGGTGATACCTGGGATGTAGGTGCGTTCTTGAGTATTGGCGGCGATTATGTTGAAGGGGCTGCATTCTCCACAATGTTTTCCGAAGAATTCGACGAGACCCCAGAGGTCCAGCAATTCCTTAGCGAGTTCCGAAGCCGCTGGCCCGGAGAGAGCGTCGCAGCGACAACAGCTTTAGGTTATGACGCTTATATCGTTGCTCTGGACGCAATCAGACGGGCAGGCAGCCTTGATCCCCATAGAATCCGCGAAGCTCTGGTAACAGCTAATGTTCCAGGCGTGACTGGCACCACCACTTTTGATGAAAATAGGGATGGCATTAAGCCTGCTTTTGTTAAGTATGTTCATGATGGTCAATTCAGGTTCTTGACCCTTGTTGAACCGTAAGCCTAAGTTTTCCCATGTTTTCTAAAAAAACATGGGATTATTTGTTGACGAAGTGGGGGATTCTCGGCTGTGCAATGGTCGCAGACAAACAAAAGGTCGCTGTAACGTACGGTGACCTTTTGTTTCCTACCGAAGCAGTTTTTTTGACAGTCATTAAGTAAGTTTAGCTTGCCAAAGGGAAAATAAATTTAAAGGTAAGACCCGATTCAGAAGAGTCTACCTTGATTGCCCCGCCGTTTTCCTTTACCAAATCTTTAACCAAACTTAGCCCAACTCCACGGCCTGCAACCGAAGTTATATCACTGGATGTAGAGAATTCCGGCGAAAAAATCGACGAAAGAAGGACCTTTTTGCTTGTATCTGTGGCTTCAGGGTTGTGTTCAAGATATTTGACTTTGATTTTCTCCCAGTCAAGCCCCTGGCCATCATCGGAAAAGATTATTTCTGCAGTGTTTTCAACTTTTTTTATGCTGATTGCCAAATGGCCCTGTGGTTTTTTATTTTTCTTTACTCTTTCTTCTGCCGGCTCTATACCGTGGTAGATGGAATTTCTAACACACTGGAAAAGTATATCTTTAATCGGTTTCCTTAAGTTTGATTCAAGAATTTCTGTGTCCAATTGCCCAGGTTTAAGCTCAACTTTCTTTTGGGTTTCTATAGCAATATTTTCAACAGCTTTTCTTAGGGAGTAAAGAAGAAATGATTCTATCTGGTTGGAAGTTTTATACGAATCAATTTTTTTAACTATTTTTACATAGGAATCTTTTTCCTGCATTATTGTTTCAAGTTCTATTGCCAAACTGAGAATATTATCCTCAGTTATCTCATTATTAGATAGCACAGCTTTGATGTTATCCTCAAGTATGTGAAGTTTTTTGCCGAAAGTTTCCAAACCCAGGGAAAGAGCATTGGATTTCATGGCATGAACATTCTGGAAAAACTTTGTTACTACCTGTTTTTTAGTCATGGATTTGTCTTTTAAAATTGCGTTGATATAATTAAAATTAGATTCTGTGTCTTCTATAAAGTCCTGGAATACCAGAGGGTCCACCTGAATGACGTCGAATATGTTCTTCATTTCCAGTTGCTGAACTTCCCTCTGTGCCTGGAGTTCTCTATCGAATTCCTTTTCCCTGGTGATATCCTGTATTATGCCTATTATTGCCGGCTTGGAATCCGCCTGTTCAATAAGGTGGAATCGGGTACTAAGGGTTTTTATCTGCCCATCGACTTTATACTCAAACTCGGAAATAGGGTTGATCGAGTGTAGTTTTTTTGAACTTGTGGTTTTTAAGAATATCATCTCAAAATAATCTTTCATTGTCTGGAGCTGCAATGTATTCAAAGAACCAGAGAGAATATCAAGAATGCTTTTCCCTTCCAGTTCCGTGTGATATGAAAGGATTTGAACCAGCGGCTTAGAGTACTGCGGAAGGATTTTAAGTTCTTCATCCATAAGGAAAATCCCCTGATGAATATTGTCTTTCATGGCTTGAATTGTATCTTTTTCCTGAGTCAGCTCGGCATTAGCTTTTCTCATTGCAGTGCTCGAGTGGGCAACTAAAACATTCATAATAATAAAGAATATTACAAGAAGAGAGTACATTCCAAAAAATACCGCATTCATTGGGCGATTCAAGGCCAATAGACCTGGAAGCGGCTGTTTTAGCATTATATTCCACTCAGGTATTATAGGCACGGTATCTACCAGAAACATATAATTGCCATAGATAAAACTCCAGTTATGTCCGGCGGCAATCATGTCAGCGACTCGAATAGCTTCTGCTCCTCCTCTGCCTAAATGAGCTGCCAAGGAGATTCTGTTAGCAATCAACCCGGTATTCACGGAAGAAGTAATTTCACGGTTCCGGTTAAACATATAGCACACAATGCTGTCATCGATTACTCTATGGACTGCGGTTATAATTCTTGCTATTTCAGCCATATCAAATTCTATGCCAAGAATTCCCAATCGGCTCTCCTGTAAGTAGTCATCCACTATAAATACCGGGGTGCTGGCTAATAAGTTGAGCCTTCCTGTGAGCCTGTCGAGCGAAATGAAGAAATTATGGTCTTCTGCCTCGTTTAAAGCTTGATTATACCAGAAAGCTTCTAAGGAACCCGGAGCAATAACATTGGGCGGCAGTCCTAAATGGTTTATTCTTCTGTCAATATTATTGATCCAAAAGAGCGAACCTTCTGTGCTGTCATATTGAAAAGCTTCAAATTCAGCATAGGCAAGTTCTCTAAGAACAAGGTCTTCGGGGTTCATAAAGAAATTCTGAATAACGGCGGAAGTTCTCAAGTTTACTAAAAGGGTCAAGTCAGCGCCGATTTCTGATGCCATGCGGGCTTTTACGGCCTCGGCAGCGATAATGAGCTGATGCCTGACATGGGTGTGGTTAATTTGGCGTGCAGCAAAAAAATAGGCTGAGAAAACTATTAAAGAAATGCCCAAGAGAAGAATGCCGGAAAATATCAAAAATCTTTTTTCAAAAAATATTTTGAATTGCTTAGGTTTTGCCTGAGATAAATTAGCCATAAATTATTCCTCTCTTTTTTTAGACATTGCCAGCCGCCGACTCTATCTAATTTCTTATCATTATTTTATTTGTATACAAGAATACTACAATACATTTTTTATATTTGCAACACAGTAAATATTCAGGTTGTTTTTCCTTGAACTTGCAATTAACTATGAAACCGCTGATTTATTCAATCGAAAATAAATCAGCTTTACCTTATCATCCTTTTTTCGTAGTTTTCTGCAAGAAAACGAGAAAAAATGTGGAAGCACTGATTAGAGTCAAATTTAATCAGTGCTTCCCTATCTATGATACCTTGAAAATATACTGCTAAGCTCTTCCTGCGAGATATTAAATCTTTTCATGACTCGCCGGGCTGCTTCTTTCTCTGCTTTCTCGATATCTTTCTGTGTGTTCGCTCTTCTTAGTAAAGAGTTTAATGTTCTGCTGTGCCTTGCAAAAATAGTAGCTTCCCTTCTTGTTAAAGCATTGTCCCAGTCAGGCTCCCTAAGGTGACTAACCATTCTAAGCAGACTATAGTCCCCGGTTCTGACTGTAGCAGCGTCTGCCCACCTTCCGTTAGGCGCAAATTCTACCCTTCCGAATCTAAAGCCATGCCCCACAAGCCTTGCGTGATCATAAAAACCTACAGCAAGGGCATTAAAAGGATTTTCCCTTTTTGCCCGCTCCAAAACTCTTAGGGCTATTTGCTCCATATCGCTTTTTGTTGTTCCCGGAGGTACTACTACATGATAAGTAAACCGCCTTGCTCTGCCTTGCGGAGAGTTCTCAATGCGTATAATATTATATTCCAGGCGTAGAGCTCTTTGTGCTTGCGTCTGATCAGCAGGAGATTGGCTATAAGCCTTGACCGGAAAAAATAACCCTGCTGCAATTACAAATGTAATTAAAACAACTTTCATTTTCTTGCTCCTAGTGATACACACGCACAAACTCTGCAAGAGGGTAGAAGTGCATTAAAATATCAGCATATTTGTGCCCTCTGTGCGCCATTCCCGCTGCCCCTGTCTGGCACATCCCTGCGCCGTGCCCCCATCCTGCGCCGGCAAAAATAAAGTATTGCGGAATACCATCTCTCCCCAGCTTGGGCATGACAACAAAAAGATTGCTTCGCAGCCCGCCAAGCCTGCTTCTTATTCGGTCGAAACTTATTGTTTCGCTGCCAGTAGTCCCTTTTACAAGAACCCTTTCGACCCTGCCGCTGTTGCCGCGCCCCATTGTCGTAATGCCTGTTATGGTTCCTATGTTTGTTCCGATTCTTGCTTCTATTTCTTCTCTCGGAACAATCAGCCGCCACCTGTATGAAGACCTGAAATGAAATCCCGGTATAGAACTGTACGTAAGAGGTTCTGATAAAATCCATCTTGTAAGCTCGTCCGGCGAAGGAGGGTTTGTTTCAAATGTCAAATGAGGATCTATTACCCCGATTACTGGAGAATCTCCGCCCCATACGCTTCTTGTATACTCTGTTCTTCCGCCGGTGTTGGCAGAATAAAAAGCATTAACATACCTGCCGTTGTGTTTTAAAAAAATCCCTCTTGTTTCCT
>WQTU01000043.1 GCA_009786125.1 Spirochaetota bacterium | reverse complement strand
GGAGCGAGAGCGCACAGCGACAAGACAAGACAAGACAAGACAAGACAAGACAAGACAAGACAAGACAAGACATTATGTAGCCTAACATCACCGTGTCAAGTAGTTAATAGCTTAAATTTATTTTTTTCAATTTTGCACAAAAGTTGTAATATTTTATTGCAAAAATATTACAGCTTTTTAATATCCCGCTCTTGTGAGTTGGTTAATCAAACATGATTAGCCCTTACAGGGGTATGTCATGGAAAATAAGGAATTTCTAGAATAAATTTTGGAGGAAAAAATGAAGAGATGTATTTTGTTGTTCTTTGCAATTGCTATTGCTATTTCAGGCTGTGCTATGTTTAGAATACAAAACCAATTTAACCTAGACCGTTTTAATCAAGGTGGTTATGCTGCTACTGTTATTCGTCTGGGCAGTAATGTAGATGTTGCAATGGGTGGGGCAGGAGCTTATTCTGTTACAGAAGCACGTTTTAGACATAGTGAAACTGGTAATATCGTTAAATTTGGTATAAATCTCGATGTAGAGATGATACCGGCCGGAACTTACAATTTGGATTCATTGTATATCAAGTTGCATACTGGTGTAGGTCCAAATTCAAGAACGCAACGTATAGGTGTAAGAGGATTTACTGGCAGTTTTACAGTCAATGAGGGAGAAGTAGTATATTTAGGGCACGTTTTTATAGAAGCTGCAGGCGTAACTACTCTTCCTGTTGTGGGAACAAGACTTAGGAATCCAACTGTAACCGTAACAAATAGACTAGATTTATTAGACGCCTGGTGGGCAGAGACCCTACAGTTTCACAAAAACAGAGGAAGAGCTGACGAAACATGGCCGCAAACATATGCTGGTTTTCTCAAAGAGAGAACTGGCAGAGAAATGGTAGTGCGCCTAATAGATTTGTCTCATGAGGGATGAGGTACAAAATTTGACGAGTTTAATAAATGTGTAAAAATATTTAATTGGGCGAAATAAAAGGCGCAAAGCGACTTGGGTTCCGTTTCGGAAAAGAGAAATGGGTCAGTCAGTCGCTGCGCTCCTTCGTTCCCGCGCCTCCACTCCACCACATTGCCAACCGCTTTGTTAGTGCTTGGCAATATCACTACCTGAATATGTCATGCGAAGCATTACAGGCGGACAAAAAAAGATTCATAAATTTCATGGTTCTTTTTTAAGCCTTTTCTCTCAAAATCTGTTTCGCCTCTCCACGGAATTTGCAATACAGCTGCATCGCAAAGCGGGTCGCGAAACTCCTGGAGCTTTGGAACAAAGCTCTCAAACGGAGAATAAAGAGCCGGAAAAGAACGAAAAATCTGCTGCATTTGCAAACCATAATCTTTCCAGTCAGTTACTGCATATATATAACCGCCAGGCCCAAGTTTATTTATAATTTTCCGGGTAAAATCTGCATTAATAATCCTGCGCTTGCTATGATTTCTTTTTGGCCAAGGGTCCGGAAAAAAAATATGAAACCCATCTATTACCAGAGGGGAACCTTCGCTCGCAGAAGCTCGCTCGGTGGGAAATACCGAAATAATATCCAGTTTCTCCATAACTTCGGCTGCATCATGATTTATTATTCTTATGTTATTAATCTTTTTTTCTTCAATAAGTTTTAAAAGGCTTCCTACTCCAGGCTTATAAACTTCAATGCCAATATAAAAATTATTTGCATTTTTTTCTGCTATCATGGCAGTAGTTTTTCCGCTGCCAAATCCTATTTCAACTATAACTTTACCGGCTGCTTTTTTTATGCCGGAACACAATTCAGATATTTTTTTTATAAATTGCGATTCTGGTGCGCCTTCGGCGTCTTCAAAGGGTATAACATATTCTGGGGAAAGACGATTTAAAGCATCAGCCTGTGCTTTTGTCATTCTTCCTGCTCTAAGCACAAAGCTTTTGATTGTTTTTAACGGTTTTTCAAAATTCTCCTGCATAAAAAGTTTAATCCACTTTAAACTTCAAAACCTCGTCAAAAAGCAGTTCGATATGAGTATTTGTTTTTTTACTTATCTCATCCACCTTGTTTATTGCTGTGTTTATCTCATCTGCGCTTTTTGTCATTTCATTCATACCGCCGGCAATTTCCTCTGCTGCCTGCTCTAAATTTTTGCTTTCAGAAATAATTTTTTTACTGCCCCTAAGCATTTCGTCTGAACCTTGTTTTACCATCTGGGTCTGCTCATTCATTTTGGATATTGCCTCAAGTATTCTCTGGCTCCCTTGCCCCTGTTCTGCCATTGCATTTCGAATATTTGTTTCCTGGTCCGAAACAGTGCGTATTCGCTCGTCAATAGCATTAATTTTTTCCAGCGCTGTGTTAGTCGAAATACTTATTGCATCGATTGCATCTTTGATTTTCTTCAACACATTAGAAATAGTCTTTGACTGTTCGGACGAACTATCGGCAAGCTTGCGGATTTCTCCGGAAACTACGGCAAATCCTTTTCCTGCTTCTCCTGCGTGCGCAGCCTCAATAGCCGCATTCATGGACAAAAGACTTGTTTGACCTGCGATGTTTTCCATTACCGCATTAATTTCCAGCAAGCCTTCCGATTCTTTTGCTATCTCCTTTATATCATGAGTAACTTTTTCCAAACTTTTGCGGCCTTCGTCGGAAACCTTTATTAAGTCTTCAACATTTTCTGCATTTCTAATAAGAGTCTGGGTAACGCTTTGCACATTCGCCAGCATTTCTTCGATTGCAGAAGAGGACTCAGAAACACTGGCAGTTTGAACCTCTACATTTACTCCAAGCTTATCGATATTAACCGTTACTTGCTCCATAGCAATATGAGTTTTAGTAACCGAAGCCAACTGGTTAACTGCTTTCTGCTTAATGTCCTGGATATGTGCAACAATTTGATGTACCGCTCCTGCAGTCTGCTGCATATTTTCGGTCAAGTCATCGCCAACACTATTCAAATCAGCAGATTCTCCGGCAATGCGAGCAACAAGATTCCTTATTTTGTCCAAAGTCATATTAAAATAGGTTGACAACTCTCCAATTTCATCATTTTTCTCGATATTTATCCGCTTGGTTAAATCGCCTTCGCCAAGTGAAATCTCGCGCAAGATGGTATTGATTTTTTGAAGCCGTGAAAAAACCATCCTTAAAAATAGCATTAGAAGCACAAGCCCGATTACAATAAAAAGCCCGCCGACAAGAATCTGCTCCCGCTGTTTCGATACAATATTATCGCGAAGATGCGTTCCGTCAAAATCACAGCCAACTATTCCCACTATATTTCCAGCAGAGTTTCTAATAGGGGCATAAACCGAAATAAGCCACCCCCAGCCTTCGTGATACGTTAGCCTGGAAAAATGAGATTTTCCTGTACTCAATGTTTTTCTGAATGCATCGTCATACCCGGAAGTATCTTCTTCATCGCCAAATGCAGAAAAATCATCATCACCAGGCTCGGCGCTGCCGTCGATAACAAATTTCCAAATGCTTCCTCTTACCGGAGCCATAGTATATAAATACAAAGAACCGGAGGCATTTCTTAATTCAAAGAGTTTCAGCCTGGTTTCTTCAAAAAACGGATCGCTTATATCTCCCGAACGTACAAGCGCCTCAAAAGCATCGCCGTCAATAAGGGATGCAGCTCTCTCTACAGTATAAACGCCCTGCGCAGCAAGAGTCTCCTCAACTGCCCGCGACATCTGCCGTATCCCCATCGCAGATATTATAAGAATTATGCAAATTATAAAAACAGAAAAAATTATAGTAAACTGAAATTTGAGAGAGTGTAAAAGTTTCATGCATTATCTCCTAATATATAAAGCAAAACCATCAAAAAACCAGTAAAAACCTATGTTGAATCAATATATTAATTTATATCATAATTAAAAACAAAGTTCCAGAGCCGATTTTACAAATTATTTTATACCAAAAGTCCACAAAATAGACTTTACCTTGTTATTCTCTAAAGTTATTTCTACAGCCTTCCTTTCATACCTGCACCACAATTGAAAGCTGATACTATTACCCAGCGAAGCCCTTTCCCCAAAGATTCTTATTAGTTCGTTCCTGTGAGTACCATGCTTAATCCCAAACAGATATTCGCCATTACTTGTTGACTCAATTGATTCAAGTACATAGTTTTCTCTGCCCAAATAATTATTAGCTTCCGCGGCAAGAAGCGTAATAATCCTGTCTTCGAACTTAAGCGTTATCCGCATTGTATTAAAAACAGGGTCGATAATCTCCTCATGACTCGTTATTAGATTAAGACGTTCCATTAAGTCACGGGGATTTTCGCGCCAGGGCAATTCAAAACCATGACCTCTTGAAAGAAACTCATTTTGCCTGTCCAGCGACTGATCTCTAATGAATTCTACCCTGCCATACTTGTTTATATTTACTTCATAAGAAATAACAGTGCCAAAACCTTCTGTTAAGCTAATTATTACATTAACGCCATTATAATGAAAACTGCATCCGCCAACATAACGCGGACTCATATCTCTTGTTGGGATTCTTCTGTTATTTATGTAAATAACAATATCTTCCCATACATCTATAAGCCCATAATACTGCTGAATATCCCTATAGCGAAAATAAAAATAATCAGTAATGCCGTTTCCGTCAACATCCATTACAAGAGCTTCCACAGCAACATGACCGCCCCAAATATACCCAACCGCACCCCTGTGCATCACAGGAAACCAGCCTGCCCAAATATTATTAATTTCCTGAATATATTCTGCGGGACCTGTTATCTCTATTTTTTCGTGTAACGCAAGCTGTCCGATTATCTCGCTGTTTAATCCAGGATTTCGCCGTATCATTGCAGGCGCATCCATAATATGATAAATACCCGGAGGAGGCACAAAATACAGGCCATCTCTGGCTAAGTGACCAGAAATTAAATTCTTGTCGGGCGTGCGCGCAGCCGCTTCCTGCGCTCGCTGCTGCTCCAAAAACTCCGGCTCTGTGCGCAAATTCAAACCATCGTAAAATACACTTGTTATTTTATCTGTTTCGTGCGATACAGGCTCATCAGCTTTTTCCTGCTGCCTGCACCCGCTAAAAGTAATAGAAATAAAAACTGCCAGTATGAGAATTAAGTGTTTCATCTATACATATCTTATACATTATGTGATAGTACGACAAGCTAATAAAATCATTTTTCCAGGCAGATAATCGCCCGAAAGAAACGCATGAATTTTTCGCGAAAGAAATGCGGATAGCAATATTCTGATAGCTCTAGCGCCCGATGATATGTTTTTGGGGAGCACTTATACAATTTTTAGGATACTTCCTTTTAAGATCGGCATAAACACGAAAAAATACCTGCAAAAAATATTTGCTTTTTAGAACTAAACTTTCTCTTTTGCGAGTTTTTCCTCCTCAACTTCTTTCATGCGTTTGACGTGCATTTTTTGCTGTTGTTGCCTAAAAAATCAGCATATATTCATGCCGCTGCCCCGTCAGCTTCACTGTCTCCCCTTCGCCAGCCGCGAAGAATCACAACAACCGCATGAGTTTTTCGCGCAGGAATGCAGATTTTTCCTTTAGCCCAATTATCTCTGTTTTCATAATAAGCACATTGGGCCGGTGCGGGTCGAGCTTTATGCTGCCGCGCGCTTCTTTTATAAGCAGAATAACTTTATCCGGGGAGATAACGGAAACTTTTGCAAACTCGATTTCGAGAATTCCTCTGCGCTCTTTAAGGGAACTAACAAAAAGTTTTTTGCAGATAATCCTTATCTCAGCCAGGGACATAAGGCTTTCAACTTCATCAGGAATAGGACCAAATCTGTCTTCTAGTTCTCCATAAAGTCTGTCGAGTTCTTCCTGCGAAGAGACAGCAGCAATGGATTTGTAAATCTCCATTTTCTCAAGCTGATCTTTTATATATGTGTCGGGAATAAATCCGGTGTAGAAAAGTTCGAGATAAACTTCCGGAGGCTCCTCCACATCTTTGTCTCTTTCGAGCTCGCGCACTGCTTCGTCGATAAGGCGCAGGTACATATCAAAACCAACAGATGCAATTTCGCCGCTCTGCTGCTTGCCGAGCAAATTACCTGCGCCGCGCACTTCGAGGTCTTTTAATGCAATTTTAAACCCGGATCCAAGCTCTGTATGGTCAGAAATTATCTGGAGTCTTTTCATTGCCAGCTCTGTAAGCGCGCGCATTTCGGGATAAAGAAGATAGGCATACGCAACTCTGTCGGAGCGGCCTACCCTGCCTCTTAATTGATAAAGCTGTGATATGCCGTACATATCTGCCCTGTCAATTATTATTGTATTTACATTCGGAATATCAATGCCGTTTTCGATAATTGTTGTTGAAACTAGCACATGTATACCGTGATGGATAAAACGGCGCATAACATCTTCGATTTCATGCGCGCTCATTCTTCCATGAGCTGTTTCAACAAGAATTTCTGGCATAAGTTTTTGCAAAAAGAGTTTTACATTATCGAGGCTTTCGATTTTGTTGTGCAAATAGTAGACCTGGCCGCCGCGAGCGATTTCTTTGCGGATTGCATTTACTACTGTTTCTTCGTTAAACTCCTGTACTGTTGTCTCTATTGGTCGCCTGTTACGCGGCGGTGTTTTGAGAACCGACATATCTCTTATTTTAAGCAGGGACATATGCAATGTTCTTGGTATCGGAGTAGCGGAAAGCGTTAAGCAGTCAACCGATGCTTTCATCTCCTTTATTCTCTCTTTATCTTTTACGCCAAATCGCTGCTCTTCGTCTATTATCATCAAACCAAGATTTTTAAAATCAACATCTTTCTGGATAAGCCTGTGCGTTCCTATTACGATATCTGCATTGCCTGCTTTTATATTTGCCAGGACTTTTGCCTGCTCGCCTTTAGTAACAAATCGCGAAAGCATTGCAATGTTTATGGGAAAACCGTTAAATCTTTCTTTAAAGTTTTCAAAGTGCTGCTCAACGAGAATTGTTGTGGGCGCAAGGTACGCAACCTGTTTTCCTGCTGCGGCTGCCTTGAACGAAGCGCGCATTGCAACTTCTGTTTTACCGTATCCAACATCTCCGCATAATAACCTGTCCATTGGCAGAGTGCTTTCCATGTCTGCTTTTATTTCATCGATTGACGTTAGCTGATCTTCTGTCTCTTCGTACGGAAACGATGCTTCGAATTCGTTTTGCCATTCGCTGTCTTTTGGGAAAGCAAAGCCTTTGCTGCTCTTTCGCTTGGAGTAAATGCTTATGAGTTTTTTTGCAATATCTTCGGCTGCCTGCTTTACTTTGTTTTTTCTGGTTTCCCACGATTTTCCGCCCAGCCTGTCGAGCCCGGGAGTGCCGCCTTCGCTTCCTATGTAGCGCTGGACAAGATTGACCTGCTCTATGGGAATAAAGATTTTTTCTTCGTCTGCATATTCGAGCTGAATGTAGTCGCGCTCGGTTCCTGCGGCTTTTACTCTGTCGATTCCAAGAAATCTGCCTATTCCATAATTTACATGAACTATGTAATCTCCGGGATTAAGCTCAATAAAGGAATCAATTGGCTGGCTTTTGGATTTTTTTACAGATAGCGGTATGCGTTTTTTGCGGCCAAAAATTTCGCTCTCGGTTATTACAATTATTTTTAATTTTGGGAATACGAAGCCCGAAGAAATAGATGCAAAAATAACATTAACATCAAACTCTTTAAGTATGTTTTCGATTCTCAGCCGCTGGGATTCTGATGATGAGAATATAAAAACTGAATATCCTGAATCTAGAAGTTTTTTAATCTCTTCTTTAAGATAGGTAAAGTTGCCGAAAAATGATCTGCCTTGCTCATACCCGAACTTTATCTGCTCTGCTGCAGCGCCACCAGTACCTGTTGTTGTTGGCTGGGCTGCCGTAGACGAGGCTGCCGTAGATAAGGCTGGCGAAGCAGCCCCTGCAGCGCCCAAAAGC
>WQTU01000042.1 GCA_009786125.1 Spirochaetota bacterium | reverse complement strand
TCGGATGCCCTCCTTCAGGCATCCTTATTTTAATTTGGGTAACATTTTCTAAATGAGGCATTTACTCTTTTCGGTAACATTTTTCATGAGGCAATGCGAAGTCTTGTTCAAAAACCTTTTTTGCTCTAGAATAACTTATGCGTATTATTGCAGATCTGCACATTCATTCAAAATATTCGAGAGGAACAAGCCCAAGACTTATTCCTGCCAGCCTCGACAGATGGGCAAGAATTAAGGGAATCAATCTGATTGGCACAGGCGACTGCACTCACCCGACCTGGCTTAATGAATTAAAAGAACAGCTTGTTCCTGCAGAAGAAGGTTTTTACACTCTTAAAAAGAACATAAGAGAGGAATTTGACTCAGGTGTTGCGTTAGCAGAAGACTTGCCAATTCCAGGCACGCAAGATTATCCAAGATTTGTTCTAAGCGGAGAAATTAGCACAATTTACAGCAGAGATGGAAAAACGAGAAAAGTGCATCATATTGTTGTTTTACCGGACTTTAAGTCTGCTGCAAATTTTCAGGCGAGACTTGGAAAAATAGGAAATATTACTTCGGACGGCAGACCTATTTTGGGAATTAGTTCCCGCAATCTCTTTGAAATTCTTCTTGAAGTTAGCGAACACTCATTGCTTATACCTGCCCACATATGGACACCGTGGTTTTCTGCACTTGGAGCGCGCTCGGGCTATGATACAATCGACGATTGTTACCTGGATTTATCAAAATATATATACGCAGTAGAAACAGGATTATCTTCCAACCCTCCCATGAACTGGGCAGTAAAAACGCTCGACAGGTTTTCGATAATTTCCAATTCCGATGCCCATTCTCCGGAGAAACTTGGACGCGAAGTAACGGTTTTTGAAATGGATATATCCTATCCTTCTTTTGTAAAAGCATTGCAGCAAAAAGGCAAAAAAGCTGATATAATCGAAACAGTTGAGTTTTTTCCGCAGGAAGGAAAATATCATTATGATGGGCACAGAAAATGCAATATTTATTTAACCCCCGAAGAAACAATTCTTTCAAAAGGTATTTGCCCCAAGTGCAAAAAACCTTTAACACCTGGAGTAATGAGGCGCGTTATGGAGCTGGCATCTGAAAAAGTTGACGAAGAAGCGCCATGTCCCAAAAACTATTCGGGCACCAACCGCAGACCTTACAGGTCGCTAATACCTTTAATTGAATTATTATCCGAACTGCTTGAAACAGGCGTAGCGTCTAAAAAAGTAGCCGCTGCATACAGCGTTGCGATTTCAAAAGCAGGAAGCGAGTTTGCCCTGCTCCTTGACCTAAGCCTCAGCGACATCAAAAAAATTGAGTGTCCAGGCATTTCCGGCGAAATACTTTCCGCTGCAATTGAGCGTATGAGGTCCGGCAACGTCTCTATAACTCCGGGATACGATGGCGAATTTGGCATAATCCGCGCTTTTGGGAAGTAAAGGGTACGCTTCGCGACCCTTTGTTCACCTCCTCGTTCGGAACATAAGAGGCAAAGCCTCTTTGTCCACCTCATCATTCGGTCATGTACGTGCAAGCACGCCCGCGACCCTCACTTATTCGGTGGATGTGCAAGCTTTGCTTGCCCGCGACACTCACTTCGTCGGCGAATAAAAAACAGACTGCTGGCACAAATCATACATCCCACCAAGGCAACGCGATTATATTCCCTTCCAGGGGAATCCTGTTTTCATGGAACGAGATAATCTGTTTTTTGATATCAGCATTTTTTCCAAAACAGCCCGAGATATCCATTGATTTAAATGCTTTGGTCATGTCGGATCGCAGTGTCTTCGAGGCCTTAATTTCGTATAGGGAAATTGAAAAGCCTTCATCAATAACAAGATCAACCTCAACGCCGTTAGAATCACGATAAAAATATAAGTCAGAGTTGAGGCGGTTATTTATTTTCTTTTTTAAAAATTCTACTATGATCATATTTTCAAAAATCGACCCCATAGCCGGTCCTGCCTGCAAGGTTTGAAAATCTGAATATTTTAAGAGATATGCAAGAAGCCCTGTATCGGTAAAATAAACTTTGGGGCTTTTTATCAAACGCTTGGTGCTATTTCTGAACCAGGGCCGCAAGAGATAGATAATTCTTGAGTTTTCCAAAATCGAAAGCCATGTTTTACATGTTGCCTGCGAAATGCTACAGCCTTGAGCAAGATCAGCAATATTAAGCAGATTCCCTGCCCTGCTCGCCAAAATCTGCAAAAAAACTTCAAAGATTGAAGCATCTTTGATATTTTGAATTTGCCGCACATCTCTTTCAATATAGAGAGATAAATAAGCTCCATAAAAAGCTTTAATATCTGTTTTTTCTATATTTGGTATTGGATAAAAGCCTCGTATTATCTGTTTTAAACAACCTGCAATATCTTTAGGTTTAATGTCTGATTTTTCTATCTGCGTTAGTTCCTTAAATGAAAAAGGAAGCAGTTCAAAAAGACAGGTTCTGCCTGCCAGAGACTCTGTAACTCCTGCCATTAGATTAAAAACCTGAGATCCTGTAAGAATATACCTTCCATTTTGGCGATTACTGCCAACATGAATTTTAATAAAAGGCAGAATTTCCGGAGCATATTGTATTTCATCAATAATAACCGGCGTTTGCAGGATTTCGACAAAGGCTGCTGGGTCTTTTCGTGCTGAGAGCCGCAGAGAACTGTCATCGAAAGTTATATAATGGTACTTGGGGAAAAGGTGCATCAACATTGTTGATTTTCCTGTTTGTCGTGGACCAGTAAGCAGTGTAACTGGAAACTGTGCGCTGATTTTTTTTAATTCTTTTTCAATTTCTCTTGGAATATAGTTCATGTTTCAATTATAACTGCCTTTTATGTAAATATCAACATAAAGCTTATGTTTTTCATAAGATAAATACTAACTATTTCATACACTCATGATATGCTATCTTCTTTTTGTATACTCTGCCAAAAATTGCTCGATTTTTGCACACTCCTCACTCCCATTGGTAGGAAAACGAAGTATAGGGATATCATAGAGTTTCAGAATATTGTCTTTTAGCGTCTATATTGCTCTGTTCCAGATTTATGGTAATGAAAACCATCAACCTCTATGGCAAGAACAGGCTTTCTATTTATCTGATTGTAAAGTAAAAAATCTATATGTGTCGCTGGATTCATAGCATATCTTCGTTCTTCATCATTCAGGAGTTCTGTATCCTTGATAAGCATATTAAGCGGTTGGCGGCAAATGATATTAAGTGAAAGATTTGAATGCCGCTTCAGTATATTTGTAATTGCACCGTACATCATGTTTTCCGAATTATACACAGATATGCGGGAATGCTTTTTTAGAAATGCAATTCTGGCATCTGTGAACTCGCGATATAATAAATCAAAAATAGAGTTTATTTTGCTTTTAATGATCTTGAAATTGTTGTATTCAATATAGGAGATTAAATCGCCAATATTGCTATCTAAGGGTTGTTCGCTATCCGATACAACAAAGCTTAGCCGTTTTTTTGCACGAGATATTGCAACATTCAAAAGATATGGGTCATCAGAAAAATCTGTAACCATATCATCAACTGTCGTGAGCAAGATAATATCTTTTTCTCGCCCCTGAAACTTATGTACAGTATCAACTTCAATTGAGCTTGACTCTAATTGTCGTGAAATGGCAGTCGCCTGATCTCTATAAGGGGCAATAATCCCAATATCTTCCGGATTTACATTACCCAACATAGGGAGTGCTTCCTTAATTATAACATCTATCTGCCGTTGATTTATTCGACGACCGGGGGAAAGATAACGACTATGATCTCCAGCCACTGTTTTGAAAACTGTCAACGTATCTGGTTCGCCGTGATCTTCTGTCATGATAATTAGTTCATTGTTATAAAACTTTTGATTACAGAATCCTATGATTTTTGGGTGACAACGATAATGTTCCCGCAGTAATGTTTGGGGAGCATCCGGAAGAATGCTGCAAATTGATTTTAAAAAACTGTTCTCGGAAAAGGAATAACCTTGCGGTAGTTTATATAATTGAAATATCTCATCACACTTTTTTTTCTTATCTTTCGTGATTACATTGGGAAGTTGTTTCAAATCTCCAACAACAACTGCATTTTTGGCACAAGAAAGCGCTAACGCGCCAGTAGCTACATCGACCTGTGATGCTTCATCCATAATGAGATAATCATATACTTGGCCTCTTAAACTGCTACACGAAGAAAAAGTAGTGCTTAAGATTACAGGATATTCCTGAACTACTTTGCCTGTTGATTTCCATAACTCATCCTCTGAAAACTTTATACGCTCTGGTTTATCGCCATAGCGCTCAAACAGTTTTGAACGCAGGTAATTCATTGACCATTTGGTAAGTTCGGTCATTTTATCTTTTGCATTCATTACTGCGAGTTGTTTTTCCAGAGCGGCAATCTCGTTGCTTAATTCTAACCGCTTGGAGTGATAGAAAAGATTTTGAAAGAATGTAGTAATAGTTGATATATTATTTTTGAAAAAACTCCAGCCAAGAATGCCATAGATAAAAACGGTTTTAATCTTAAACCAAAATGAAATTGCACATTCTCTATGTGAAAAATCACAACACTCTTGCCATAGTTGCATAATTTCTTCGATGCTTAGTTGGCGGCGCAGCTTTATTTCCGGGCAATTCTGATTAGTTTCGCTGCAATAATTTTCAAAGTGTTTTATTTCCAGATTTAATGAATCCAGTTCTGCTCTCGCTTGCGCTAAACGTTCTTGCGCAAAAAAAGTAGCAGAAAGCTCCTTTATATGGTTTTTTATTTTTGTTTTCATTTCATATTGCTGGCTTGCATTTAATTTCCAGTCAGATAAAACTGGATAGGCGCCTGTCTGATTATTTATGAATTCTTCCTTGTTTTTCCTTTTCCCTAATGGCGCAACAAGAAACCCAAGACTACATGATGGGCTGGATAATTTTTCCAGAACATTTAATGTTGCTGAATTGTTATTCGAAACTATCTGTACAGTTTTTCCCATAATTAGCAAATTTGCAATGATATTGAGAATAGTTTGTGTCTTTCCGGTTCCGGGTGGACCTTGAATAACACTAATCTGATTTCTTAAAGCATTAGCAACTGCTTTGAACTGGCTTGAATTTCCGCCAAACGGAAAAATAAAATCATCTTTTTGATAAGTACAAGGTATATTTTCTTATATATAGCAATTTCTTATGAGGCGGCAAGAAAACGACTATCATTCCCTAAACTTGAGTTATATTTGTATTCTTATTAGTCAAATTATTAATTATCACCACTTCAAATAACGAAAAATGCCGATGCCAAAACGCTCGTTCTGGAGTTCGGCAAAATACTTGGTATGCTTATATTTTGTTATTTTAAATAATTTCATTATCATCTCACAATTATCATCTGTTTGATGGATTATTATTCTTCCGGCATTTGTATAAAATGCAAAAGCTTTTCTTGACCACTTGCTGTAATTATTAATTTGAAAATCCTTTATTGGGATTTTTTTTTCTTTTAACACAGTTGTAACAGTAATGGCTTCTGTTTTTTTATCTATGCTTATATCAGCAGCATTCAGATTCATTACTACAGTACCCCAAAAAAACACAAGCCAAAAAGGTAAAACAGATAACAAAAATACAAATGCATCATTCTTGAATAGCATCATCACCAGAAGAAATGGGAATATTAATATCCCAAGAACAAAGTAGACTATCAATTTATTCTTTACTGATACATTTTTCATAATTGTTGATTTCTACAGCGGTGTTGGGCGGGACAATAAATGCAGTACATTCCCGTCAGGATCGCGAAAAAAGAATGTACCAACGCCCGAAGCCGATACCGCAGGCTCGGTAATTTCTTCCACATTAGCAGCTTTTACTTTTGCCGACATACTTTCGAAATCGCCCGGATTCACACTAATGGCAACATGGCGCAAACCCCTTATAGTATGATCCTTTGGGATTTCTCCTTTATCACTCATAATAAACTCAATCATAAATCCATTTTGCGCTTTTATAAAATATGTTCCCTTGCCATTATCATATACTTGCTTAAAGTCAAACATTTTTATATACCAATCTTTTAGCTTTGCAGTATCGCTCGAAAAAATCGCCAAATGTTCTATTCCTGTTATCATTTATTTCTCCTTTGAGATTTATTTGTGTTCATAATTGTATCAGTAAATCAACCTGCTTGCTACACTATTTTGTTTAAAATGATGGGTTTTAGCGATGTTTCCTTGAAAAAAATGTATTATGCTGATGAGTTTTTACTTGTAATTTGCAGCATAACTGCAATACATCCCTTCGCCGGCGAAGGGGATTTTGGCGCAGAATTAGGGGCGCACTAGCCGGAAACCATTGATGTTCCACCTGCTCGACGGAGTGTCGTCGGTCCGAAGTGCTGAACGCAAATGCTCCGCGACGTTGAACCAACAGCCACCGCGAAGCACGCGGTCAACGCCTGTTGGGGGTCCAGTAGGATTCGTCTTGGCATCAGCAGTATAAGCGCCAAACCAGTCCCATACCCACTCCCATACATTACCATGCATGTTATACAAGCCCCACGCATTGGGAGCATAACTATTTACTGCAGTTGTCCTGTTTAGATTTGCGCCGCCAGTTTGGTAAAAATTTGCCTGAGATTGAGTTATGGTATTACCTGTATTCCAAGGTGTTATTGTACCTGCACGGCAGGCAAACTCCCACTGCGCCTCGGTAGGCAACCGATAACCTGTAGACCCGGGTACAATTCTAACAGCATTCCAGCGAGGATTGCTGCTGGCAGGCACAGGTCCCCAGAGATCCGGATTTGTTGTCCACTCCACTCCACCCCAGCATCAGGTTCCATTTCATAAGCAGGCGTAAGATTTCTCAATATACTCAATCTGTTAGCAAATACAAGCACATCATACCAGCTTACCTGCTCAACAGGAAAATTAGATGTATCCGTTATTCCAGATAGCGCTGCTGCGCCGCCGCCGGTTAAAGAAAACCAACTAGGATTTGGCTTATCCCATTATTATTGCCTGTCATTACTGTCTCCAATTGCGTCTGCGTTATCCGGTGTCTGCTCATACGAAAGCCTTGTGTAAGTGTTACCAAGTGCATTTAAGAGCATGGAATCTCCTCCCATTTCAAAGTTAAAAGGCGGACTTCCGGTTGGCGGTATCGGCACCATTGCAATAGAATAATTGTTAAAAAACATGTATCAAGGTATCTCAATACTCTAACCTGATGATCGTGTCGCTTTGTACTTTGCGCGGAAATGGGGCAGAGCAACTGTCCGAACTGCTTCAGCTTGTACTGTAAAAGCAAAACAATGATGACATGCATTGCCAAGCTTAATTTCTAAAATTGATATTTTGGTCTGCACGCAAAAATCTTACGGTCTCGAAACAGGTTTTATATCCCGCTGAAGATTTTCGACATTTTTTCCAGCGTTGATTTAAATTGTTCTTCGATGTTTTTTTTACAGCCTTCTACAATGTTTTGCTGTGGTGCGTTTGATTTTTCAATTTTATTCAGATGATCAAACGTATCTTTAAGCATTTTATCCAGCAATTCATGATACTCTTTAGACAAAGCCCCAAGATGCTTAATGGATTCCATTTTTATATTGGCATCGTTAAAATGAAGCGCATAATCGTTGTATTTTTGCTTGTAGGCAATAATATCGGCCTCTTTTTGCGTCAAAAAATTGCGCTCCATCCTTTCTTTTTCTTCTTCGTACGCGCTGCT
>WQTU01000041.1 GCA_009786125.1 Spirochaetota bacterium | reverse complement strand
TGAGCTTAATTATTTCAGTAGCAGTAATTTTTAGCGTGGCTTTTGCAACTATAGTTATGTCAATAAATACTTCCAGGATGAGCAGAAATTTAAGTATTAGTTATATTGATATGATAAATTCTTACTGGACAGAGTACTGGTCAGGCCGTGTAAACGGCCATGTTCGGGTATTGCGTACCATTGCCAATGTTATGGGCGATTTTGAATCCTTGCTTGCAGGTAACAGACGGAATGTATTTGACGAAATATTACGGGTTACAATCGAAGAAAATCAGGTATTTTTCGGAATCCAAACAGTATGGCGGCCAAACGTAATTGACGGCATGGACGCTCAAATGATAGGCCGTCCAGGTTCTACAGGGACAGGGATGTATGCTTCGGCTTTTATGCGGGCACTTTGGGCGAATGATATAATAGCCCACCAGACTGCGGCCAATTATGACGAATATCTGGCGCACATTAACAGTCCGCAGGCAAGAAACGATAAAGCACAGCCTCCGGAACGACGGGCATTGGCGGGCCGCCCGGATGTAGTCTTGGTAAAAGTCGCAGTCCCCATAATCAACCGGACTAACGATACTGTAGTGGGTATGGTATCTGTCTTAATAAATTTAGCAGGTGTACAACCGGAATTAATGCGCTTTTTATATGAGCATCCGGGTATTGCATCAATGTCTATTTATGCCAATAACGGGCATATTATAGCAAGTTCTAACCCCGCCATCTTAAACCATAATATTAGGCAGTTGGGTACGACATTCGGCGACCATTTGCCTGTGATAACGCAAGCTGTGCAAAGGGGCGAACATTACCATGCGAATTTCTTTTCGCCGCTGTTAAACGACAATATAGAGTTAAACGTTAATTCGTTTTCTATAGGCAACAACTCCGGCATGACATGGACCACAACACTTGCAAAAACTGAATCAACAATTATAGGTCCAATATACAGAATGATTTTTAAAGTCATCCTTCTTGTTGGTCTTTTTGTATTAGCAATAATAATTGCTAGTGTTTTATTTTTTGGCTGGTCTTTTAGCTCTCTGACATGGCTTAGAAATGAATTCGATATTTTGGCAGCCGGGGACTTTAGAGAAGTTCCAATACCAAAATATAATTTTAAGGATGAAGTATTAGATCTGCTTGGAACCTTTGAAAGCACGCGAGTAAGCATTCAAAAATTACTTAATAATGTCAAAGCCGAAACCAATGTTCTTAGCAACATTGGGGAGGATCTTGCCAGTAACATGAATGAGACGGCCGCTGCGATAAACCAAATAACCGCCAATATTCAGAGCGTAAAAACCCGCGTTATAAACCAGAGCGCCAGCGTAACCGAAACAGCCCAGACAATGAGGTCGTTAGTGGAGAATATCAACAAACTTGACGGTTTTATAAGCGAACAAAGCAACAATGTCGCTACAGCCTCGTCTTCCATAGAAGAAATGGCTGCCAACACCAGATCTGTTACAGAGACTCTGGTCAAAAATAGTGAAAACGTAGAAAAACTCATAGAAGCCTCCAGTGTGGGGCGGACGGGGCTTCATGAAGTGCTGGCAGATATTCAGGAAATATCGCGGGAGTCCGAAGGCTTGATGGAAATAAACGCAGTTATGGAAAATATCGCAAGCCAGACAAACCTGCTTTCGATGAATGCGGCGATTGAAGCAGCACACGCAGGAGAAGCCGGCAAGGGCTTTGCTGTTGTTGCAGACGAGATACGCAAACTTGCCGAAAGCTCCAACGAGCAGTCCAAAATTATCGGTACTATGTTGAAAAAAATAAAATTCTCTATCGACAAGATAAGCGTATCCAATGAGAATGTTCTGAAAAAGTTCGAGGACATTGAAAGCGGAATTAACATTGTGTCTGAACAGGAAAATAATATTCGCCATGCGATGGAAGAGCAAGAGATTGGTACAAGGCAGATAGTTTCCGGCATAATGGAGATAACCGAAATAACAAGCAAGGTAAAAATCGGCTCCAAAGAGATGCTGGAAGGCGCTACTGAAGTAATAACCGAAACAAAAAACCTTGAAAACGCAACTCAAGAGATAAACAACAGTATGGATGAGATGGTTTCCGGAGCAAACGAAATTAACTCGGCTGTAAATCATGTCAATGACATAAGCGAGAATAACAAAAGAACAATTAACACATTGGAAACAGAACTTGGACGTTTTCAGGTATGATCTATGGATCTATGCTAAACAGCATAAAAAGTAAACTGCTTTTTCCGATAGTTGGAATTTTGTTTCTGGTGCTGATTTTTACTTTCTACTACGCGCAAACAACCAGAAACGCCCTTCTCGACACCCTTCTGGAAGCGCGGCTTGGTACACTATCCAGCGCTTTCAGAGCCTTTCTTGAATTAACATATGAAAACTCTGAAAACTCCGCACGTTTAGCAGCCGCCTGCTGCATGGTTATTGGCGGCGTACGTAACTGGAACAATCATGTAAACAGAGATCAAAACAGGGATATTTTTATTTCACTTCTCAAAAACAGATTGGAAGCGTATAACCTATCAGCCTTCGTAGTTACCGACCGTAACGGTTATGTTATTCTGCGCACGCATGAACCGGACAGATACGGCGATTTGGGCTTTGCCGCGCCTACAATCGCTGCAGCTCATCGGGGTGAAGTCTCCAGCATATACACCACAACCGCTGCTATTCCGATGGCGCTTTCTTCTGCAGCTCCAATATTGGACGACGGCGAAATTATCGGCTCTATTTCTGCGGTTTTTAAGATAAGCACCAGCGAGTTTGTGGACAATATTGCCGATTTTTTTAATGCAGAAGTTACAGTTTTTTTGGGCAGTAATCGCATAGCAACCACAGTCCGGAATGAGTTCGGTGAACGTAACTTGGATCATAAGACATTGGCAGAGGTTATAGAAAACGTACTCAATCAAGGGCTGGAATTTACTGCCGAGGTGAATATCAACGGCATACCGCATTCTGCTTACTATCTCCCGTTAATTGGATGGGAGGGCGTACCCATCGGTATGCTTGCCGTGGGTTTCTCCAATGAGCTCGCAGTATCCAAAAACTCTGAACTGCAGCGCAATTTAGTTATCAGCGGTTTATTAATCCTTGTGATAGTCTCCTTTGTTTTGCTTTACATTGCTTCCAAAATTCTAACCCCCCTCAAAATACTTACCCAAAATATAAAAAGCGCAGCCGACGGCAATATAGACCTAAATTCCCAACCGAGCCCCAGTAATAATGATGAAATAGGCGAAATTTCCAATGCTTTTAAAGGTATTATTAACACTTTGCAAGTTTTGCGTAATGTTTTCAAAGATGCCCGCGTGGCTATCGGAAAGGGAGACATAGCTTATAAACTTGACAATGTTGCGATGAAGGGAATCTTTGCCGAAATATTGAACGAAACAAATGATACAATACTTGAATTTACAAAACTTTTTGAATTGCTTTCTGAGCCAATAGTTATTATTGACTCGGATTATAAGATAAAATATGCCAATAAAGCCATACTTAGACTAACTGAAAAGGAGTCTTGTATAGGACTGAATTTAAACGATTTTTTAAACATCGATTCAGCCGGACGCTCTGCCATTTCGAAAGCTATTAAAACCAAGAAGCCGCAATTGGAAGAGGTAGTTCTATTGCAAAACCTAAGTGAGTCTTATGTTATTGAAATGAATTGTATCCCTTTTTCAGCCAATTGCAGTGATGAGAAAATCGCTGGGGTCATACTTCTAATGACAAATATAACGCATTTGATAAAAGCTATAGAGCGAGAGAAAGAAACATCGGAATTAAACAAAATACTGTTAAATTCCATGCCCTTGTTTGTTGAGCTTTGGGACGAAGATGGCAGATTATTTGACTGCAATGAGCAGGTTTTATCTATATTCAATCTATCCAGCAAAGATGAGTTTATTAAGCATCACGATGATTTTTCTCCTGAATTTCAGCTATGCGGTACCCCTTCAAAAGTAATAAGGAAGATGCAATGGGATCAACTTATGGAGAAAGGCATTACCAGATATGAATATCTGTATATCACTTCGGACACTCCGCTGCCGGTAGAGGTAACATCTGTCCGCTGTGAATTTCGCAATAAATCATTAATAATATGTTATAACCATGATTTGCGCATGATTAAAAGAGAGATGCTAAAAGCGCAAAGAGCTGAGGAAAACGCTCGTGTTTTGATTAGGGCGCTGCCTACGGGCTGTATTTTGCTGGACGCAAACTATAAACTGCTTAACGCTAACCCTGCAATTTTAAAGTTATTTTTTAAGGCGCCGAAAAGCCTCGGCCCGCATACCAAAATCAAACTTCAGGAATTCTGCCGCTATAACGACAACTGTGAAAATTGCGTTAATATGGGCGAAGAAAAATGTACGGCTCTAGCATCCTTATCGAGATACTATTTGCAAGCTTTATTCCCCGAAGCCAATTCGGACAAGAAGGCGCTTGAAATAATCCACTCATTTTGCTCTAGTATTACACTCTCACAGCAGGAGAACAGCGTGCTGCAATTTGAGCACAATTTTAAACCCATGTATGAGGAGACAATTCCATGTGAATTTACTATATTGCCTGTGCGAACACACGGAAGATTAGCTTTTGTTTGGTATATACGAAATATATCAGATGAAAAAATGCGCTCGTATGCGGAGGAAGAAAGCCATTCAAAAACCCGCTTCCTGGCCAAGATGAGCCACGAAATCCGCACGCCGTTAAGCGTGATTATGGGTCTTGCGGAAATTTATATGCACAGAGTATTTGAGGAGAAGGAAATTACGGAAGCGTTTTTCCATATTTATAATTCTTCAAATATGCTGCTTTCCATCATAAATGATATTTTAGACATTTCAAAAGTGGAAGCAGGAAAACTTGAAATCATACCCGCAGCCTACGACTTGTCCAGCCTTATAGTCGACTCTGTACAGTTGAGCACTCTGCAGTACCGCGAAAAAAATATCGCTTTTAACCTGAAGATCGATGAGAACCTCCCTGTCTCCCTAATAGGCGACGAATTGCGGATCAAGCAAATTATAGTAAATCTTTTGACAAACGCATTTAAATATACTGATGCGGGGGTGATATCGGCAAGTTTCACTGCTTTTAAGGAGGAAGATAAGCTGATACTCAGTGTCGAAGTATCGGATACGGGGCAAGGTATGACAGAGGAGCAAAAAAATAGTCTGTTTAATACGTTATATTTAAGGTTTAACAAAGATTCCAGCCGCAAAACTGAAGGTTCCGGACTAGGGCTGTTCATTGCTTATCAGCTTGCCCAAATGATGTGCGGTACAATTACAGCAGACAGCACATTAGGCAAGGGCAGTGTTTTTACGCTGAGGGTCCCTCAGGATGTTAATAGCAATGCTACTTTGGGCAAAGAAGTATCTAAAAACTTAGAGCATATGTTTTTCACCAAGTTTTCTCGTCATCCTGCTGCCAGCAAGATAAAATACCAACCAATGCCATACGGCAAAATACTAGTGGTGGATGATATGAAATCCAACTTGTATGTAGTCAAACAGATTATCCAGCCTTATAATATTGAAATACATACTCTTGAAAGCGGCGAGCAAGCCATAGCCAGAATCGAAAGCGGCGAAGTCTACGACATTATCTTTATTGATCATATGATGCCCGGTATGGACGGCATAGAAACAGTCAAAAGAATACGCAGCATGGGGTATACATATCCCATTGTGGCTTTGACCGCCAACGCAGTAACTGGCATGAAAAAGCTGTTTATAAAGAGTGGATTTGACACTTTTCTTTCAAAACCCATTAACTTTCAGCGCCTGGATGTTATACTGCTGCATTATATCCGAGACAAGCAGCCGGCAGAGGTTATAAATGCCGCCAGAGAAGCTGTGCTAACTAACGAGAATAAACCGGTCGGCTATACCAAACAATTGACCGAATCCTTTGTACGGGATATCCAGGGAGTAATCAACAATATGGAGTTTCTTATGGAAAACCAGGACTGGAACGACGAGTCATTAAAAATATACACGCTTAGTGCACATAGTATAAAGGGCGTTTTAGCAAACATGAGCCGCATGGCTTTTTCACAGGAAGCGTACAGCTTAGAGCAGGCCGGAAGGGCTAAGGATATTGATACCATAAACAAAGTGACTCCCTATTTTGTAGCCAGCCTCAAAAATTTCTTGGCTGCGATTATGCCAAGTGAGTCTGATACTGATAACGCCGCAGAAGAAATAACAGAAGAAATAACAGAAGAAATAACAGAAGAAATAACAGAAGAAATAACAGAAGAAATAACAGAAGAAATAACAGAAGAAATAACAGAA
>WQTU01000040.1 GCA_009786125.1 Spirochaetota bacterium | reverse complement strand
TGAACCGGAAAATTACCAAAGGGGAAAAGTAGCTATGGTAACATTTTCTATATGAGGCAGCCATAACTTTCGGTAACATTTTAAAATGAGGCATCTCGGTAAACGGAAAAAAAGCAGCAGGGCAAACGCAAGAAAACTTATAATTCATTATAGGATAAAGAGTTAGCAGATAGTATGTGAAATCTAAGCATTTTGTAACTCCTTATGTTGTAATGAGATAACTTTTTTCATGCGTTTGCCGTGAAAAAAGCAGTCTGGAAGGGCATTTTTACCTTGACTAGAATCATTGTTTTGAAGTATCCTAAGTGCAATAAATTTAGGAGGTAAATTAATGGGCGATTTTAACTTTAATAATTTTAAGCCCCCGCAGATAAAACTTAAACCAAAAGTTGTTATAATTTTTATCGTTGCAGCCTTTATAGTAATCACAGGTGTGACAACATTTTACATGGTAGACCAAACAGAAAGGGCTGTTGTTGTAAGATTCGGACAATTCAACAGAATTACAGAACCTGGTCTTCATGTTAGAATTCCTTTTGGAATTGAGCAAAACTTTAATGTTCCTACTCAGGTTATTCAAACAATGTCTTTCGACTTTAAGCCTGAAAACCTTGTTCGATCGAGATGGGCTAATGTAAGGGAATCACTAATGCTTACAGGCGATCTGAACATTATGAATGTTGAGTGGATCATTCAGTACAGAATATCGGATCCAAGAGCATGGCTGTTTAATGTAGAAAACAGGGAAAGCACAATTTGGGATATTTCACAATCTGCTATTAGTATGCTTATAGGAGATAGAGCTATCTTCGATGTTATGGGAAGAGCAAGACCTGCAATAGAACTAAGTGCCAGGGACCTTTTAAACGCAAGATTCAATGAATATGGGTTGGGAATAGTTGTTACAGAGGTGCGGCTTCTAAGTATTGTGCCTCCTGCAGGACCTGTTTGGGATGCATTCGAAGATGTAAACAGAGCGCAGCAGGATATGAACAGGCTTATAAACGAAGGCAGGGAAGCTTATAATAGAGAGATTCCAAGGGCAAGAGGAGAAGCCGAGAGAATGATTCTGGAAGCCCGCGGATATGCTGCGGAACGTGTAAACAGAGCGCACGGCGATGCTGCAAGGTTTATTGCAGTACATACCGAATACATCCATAACAGACAGGTTACAAGAGCAAGGCTTTATATTGAAATGATGGAAGAAGTACTTAGCGCGAGGAGAGATACGGATCTTATAGATCACAACCTC
This sequence comes from Spirochaetota bacterium, assembly GCA_009786125.1. Taxonomy (GTDB): domain Bacteria; phylum Spirochaetota; class Spirochaetia; order CADAEX01; family CADAEX01; genus WQTU01. Next base: position 4,929 of record WQTU01000040.1, on the reverse strand, counting down.
AGCAATTTTATTCCTTTCAAAGGATTAGGCGGAGGTCCAAGATGATTAATAAAAAACTGGCAATAATACTTATTACTGTTTTAGTAATAATAGTGCTCCTTATTGCAATGGGTCCTTTCTGGATTCTTAGAGAAGGTCAGCAGGCAGTAGTAGTTAGATTTGGAAGAATTGTAGATGTTCAGCAGCAGGCAGGACTTAAATTAAAAATTCCATTTATAGATAATGTTGTAAGGTATTCAAGTAAAATACTTTCATGGGACGGCAGAGCGCAGGACAGAATTCCTACAAGCGAGCAGCTTTTTATTCTTGTAGATGTAACAGCAAGGTGGAGGATTTCCGATCCCAAGCAATTTTATTCTGCAGTAGTATCTATGCATGAAGCGAATAACAGGCTTAATGAGATAATTTTTTCAGCTGTTAGGACAGTAATTTCCAACAATACACTAAGGGAAGCTGTAAGAAATTCCAATCTTATAAATGAAGACCCAGTTCCGCAATTTGAAATTATTGACGGAGAAGAGGAAGTCATACAGGCGCTTGAAGAGCTTATAACCAGATCTGTCGAAAGACAGGTTAGAATAGAAAGGGGAAGAGATGTTCTTGCCAATGAAATGTTTGATGCTGTGAGCGTAATTACTCCGCAATTTGGAATTACACTTATAGATATTATCATAAGGCAGATAAGATACTCAGACGAACTTAAAGAAAGCGTATACAACAGAATGATCGTAGACAGAAATCAGGAAGCTCAAATTTACAGATCTGCTGGAGAAGGACAAAAAGCCAGATGGCTTGGTCAGCTTGAACAAGACAAAAGGACTATTCTTTCCGAAGCATATAACACAGCGCAAGTTATCAAAGGACAAGCAGATGCTGAAGCAACCAGGATATTCATCAATGCTCACGCAAGAGACCCTGAATTCTTTGAATTCTGGAGATCTTTAGAGAGCTATAGGGTAACATTTCCGCATTTCAATAAAATACTTTCTACCGACATAGAATACTTTAGGTATTTTAACAGGCAAAGACCAACAAGGTAGGTTCTGCGTCTAAAAAAAGGCTGCCAAAAAAATCGGCAGCCTTTTTTTTCCGGTTAAGCAGGCTATGGCACAGCTTTAAGCGTATTTCTGTCTACAACAACAATAGTTCCGCTCCTGTCCTGAAAAAGAATATAGTTATTGCTTGACACAATAAAAGTATCTGCAAAAGCTTCAATATCTGACGTTGCTTCCAATACCAAGTCCTGCGAGAATCTTCCAATTACAAATCCGTTGCCTTGTCTAACAGCACAATATATTTTATTATCCAGAAAAAGCAAAAATGACTGAGGGTGTATTTCTTCGTTACTTCTCAAAATAGGAGAAAGATCCTCCCGGGATAATATTGTAAGAACAAAATTTCCTCTTTCATTTTGCGCAGGCACTGCATATCCTGCCGGCGTATCTATAAAAAACCTCCCGCCTACTACAGGAGCTCTATCTGGTATTAATACTTTTTCTTCTGTCATGTCAAAAAACACAAAATTGCCCAAAAGCCCTCTGGCGCGCTGGTCAAGCATCAGGAAAGGCGCTCTTCTCTGCGCTGCAGTAGCCAAACGCTCTGCCACAGAAACTTCGCCGCGCTCTGCTGCTGCAGCAGCTTCTCTCTCTCTCACGACATTTGCATCCTGAACAATCGATTCCCTTGCTGCTGCAATTATATCTTCTCTTTCTTCAATATCCATTCTTTGGGCTTCTGCTTCCTGCCTCTCTTCCTCAAGCTGCCGGCGCTCCTCTGCAATTACATCTCTTTCAGCTTCTATTCTCTGCTGTTCGTCCCGCGCCTCTCTTTCTGTTATCTCTCCTGCTGCCTGTCTCTCCTCAAGCTCTCTTTCTCTTTGCTCTATAGCAGATTCCCTTTGCGTTATTTCCTCCTCTCTTTCGGAGATAACTTCTTCCCTCTCTGCCAAAGCTTGCCTATCTTCTGCAAGCACCTCTTCCTTTAATTCAACAATCTGCTTTCTTAAGTCAAGCCCCATACCATCGTCTCTTCTCAGGTCATCTATAACTTCCCTGTCCGCAAGAACAAAAAGATCAGGTCTTTCCGCAGTCCCGTCAGGTGCACTTCTGAGCGGAATAACAAGCCTTGTTCGCCCCGGCCAGTTTCTGTAAAACGTATCTATCCCGGCATTCTCTCTTGATAAATTTACCATTACCTTGTTTATGAAAACTCTGCCAAAATAGTCGAGGTCTCCCCTGTAAACAGCATTATAGTACGTTACCAACGTAGCAATAATCATAGCATCCTGATCACTGTAATTATACATTCTGCTCAGATACCCTGCCAGCATCAGTCTTAAATTTCTTATATGATCCACTCTTGCATCAGCTTCAATAATAAAAATATCAGCGCCCATCTTGTCCGGCTCCGTAGGATCTACCAAATGCAACACCCTATACCGCCCGGTAGAAGCCTGCACCCTGCCGGCTGAAATTGCAGATGCAAGAGAGTGACCAATACTCATAATTGCGCTTCTCGATTCTATTACTTCGTGAGGTCCCATAAAATTTATAAATTCAACCTCTCTGAGATTTCTTTCAAGCTCTTCCCTGTCAACACCCTGTGCCGAAGTATTCGATACAGCGATAATTAAAAACAAAATGAAACACAAAATATTTTTTCTCAATTTTTTACCCTCATAATTTTATTTATATAATCATCTATCTTCTATTGTGCCAAATTTCTTACAGCATTAAGTATTCTTAATCTTAAATCACGTCTCTCGGTTCTTTCAAGTATTCTAAAAAGAAAATTTTTTCCTTCGTTTTTATACAGATACCCATGATATCTATTAATATTTTCTATCCCAGCAATTATATTTTCAATAATAGCTAAATTATCAGGAAATCTTGAATGCGCTGTCTGGAACATCCTTACGGTTTCTCCATGCGGGTCGCTCCCTGCTTTTCCCAGTTCTTCTATTATAACAGAGGTAACAAACGGGCACCTCTCTGCCCAAAGCATACTTCTTAACATACTTACAGTTTCAATCGTGCCTATTTCGGCTGCAATTATTACAGCTTTGCTTCTTATAACAGCGTTTCTTTCTGTTTCGGGAAAAGCATGTCTTTCGAGAATCGCCAAAACAAACTTCTCGTCATTCCCCGTTACTCCATCAAGAACAACTTTATGCAGAAGATTCATCGCATTCTCTCTGACAGTAACGTCTTCAAGCAGCAATAACTCATTAATATAAATAAGAAGCCTTGTATCCGGTATTATATCAACACTGTTTTGAGCCCTTCGGACAAACATAATACTTTGCGAACCAGCCTGCCTCTGCGAACTGCCGCGCCCCGACGCCCTGTAATTTCTTTCTTCGATAACATAGAGATTCCAGTCAAGTCCGCCGGCCAATATCATATTATTATATACTGATAGAGCCAAAGGCATATTTGCGTTATCCGCAGCAGTACGCAGGCCGTAAACAGCCCCTCGCGGAATCAAAAGCTCTTCTGTTATCCCATAACTTATATCAAATTTTACAATAGACCCATTATTTCTTACAAAATAAAAATTATTGTTAAAATAAAGAGGTCTGCCGGTAAAACCTGCGCCTCTTACTCTTGGAAGAAACAACGACAGCTCGCTGTCAAACATTTCCACACCCCCTGCTTCTGTAAGCACAGCAATTACCCTGTTGTCCCCGGAAGCAGTTATATGCAATGCAGGCGATCTTAATCTTGCAGAGCGGATAATTTTTAATTCGCGCGGGTCCAGAATAAACAAGCGTCCGCTTTTATCTGCAGCAATTACTGCATTACCTTCTGCGTTAAGCGCCGCTATTCCTGCGCCTGCCGCCCGTACTGTTCTAACTATCTGCCCATGATTGTTAATTGCCGCAACAGTTCCGTCCGACATCCCTGCATATACAATGCCGCCCGCACGAGCAGACACCAAAGAAGTTGAAAAAAACACCCCTTGCCCTGCAAACGCATCTGCTGCAAGTTCCCATCTTTTTCTTCCCATAAATGAGTAAGAAGTTATTTTACTCTCTGTTACAGTAATAATATTTCCGGCAGAATTTACAATCGGATTAAAAGCAGGAGGAGTTTCTTTTCTTACGCTCCATAAAACACTTCCTCTCATATTTATGGCTCTTAAAGTGTTGTCTTCAAAATATTTATAAATTATTCCATCATGACCCTGAACATGGAACGGAGCAGGTCTTGCAGGCATTCTTCTTCTTGAACGAAAATCCCCATTGCCATAAAAACTGTAAAGATATCTGTCTTCCGAAAAAGCAAGAAAACCGCCGCGCAGGTCTGCAAGAGCAGCCCCGCTTATCCTGCCGCCTGTGGTAAAAACAGATTTTACATAAAGAGAAGTACCTCTTTCCGTCCCAAAAAGAGCTGTAAAAGAAGCAAAAAACAGAATTAGCAGCATAAATGCTTTTAGCAAGAATTTTGCACTAAAGGAAATATTGGCTTGTCTCATACATAAATATTAACCCATATATCTTAGAACAGCAAGTGATTCTGCATGAGTCGTTTGAGGATAAAAATCGAGAAAAAAGAGTTTTTCAATAAAATAGTTTTTTTGTGTAAAAAACCCAAGGTCTCTTCCAAATGTTGCATAGTCGCATGAAAGATAGATAATATTCTTGACCTTTTTCTCTGCAAGAAACTTTTTTACAGAAGAAGAAATACCTGTTCTCGGAGGATCAAGAACAACCGTGTCCGGGGCCCTGCCTTTCCATTTTTTAATAAATCTTTCGGTTGTTTCGCCAAAAAATTGCGCTTTATTGTTTTTTATATTTTCCTTTGCAAGCGCGATTGCTCTTTTATCAGATTCCACAGATACTACAATATCTGCTTTTTCTGACAAAAATGAACCAAAAATGCCAACCCCGCCGTAAAGGTCAAATAAGAGTTTCCCATTCGCAAATTC
>WQTU01000039.1 GCA_009786125.1 Spirochaetota bacterium | reverse complement strand
ATCAATATGAATGCCTGCGAGGGAATAGAGCGATACTTCCATTAAAAAATGCCAAAGTGAAGAATGGCGAGTATTATGTAAGACGTTACAGCAGCAGCAAAAAAGATTGTAAGAGCTGCCCGCTTACATAAAACTAATTTATTGTGCAACAAGCACAAACGGTATACGCTACGCCGCGTGTTAGGCGGCTAACAAGGAGTCATAATGAAAGTAAAAAGAATTTTTGCAATTTTTCTTTTTTTAGCTTTACTTGCATCGTGTGCACGAAACGAAGCCCCGGCGGAAGAGCGGGAAGGCTTTGTATACATCAGGGGCGGCAGCTTTTTCATGGGGAGCAACGACGCGCTTGACTGGAGAGCGCAGCCACGGCACCGGGTAACGCTGCAAGGCTTTTACATTGCCAGACATCTTGTAACACAAGAGCAATGGACAGAAGTAATGGGAGCAAATCCAAGCTGGTTTCATGGCAGAGGCAGCAAAGAGCCTGCTCCGGGAGAGTCTCAGGGAAGGCGTCCTGTTGAAATGGTAAGCTGGTATGATGTGATTGTATTCTGCAACAGATTGAGTTTGCTAAGAGGGTTGACTCCTGTTTATAGCATAGAAGGAAGCACGAATCCAGATGACTGGATAGCAAATGCGGGCGGAGCTGTGCCAACAATCAGAAATGCGGCATGGGATAATGTTGCAGCTGACTGGAGCGCGAATGGTTATCGTCTGCCGACAGAAGCAGAATGGGAATTTGCCTGCCGGGCAGGAACTGCTACTGCATACAATACAGGTAACGTCATAAGCGACAATACCGGGTGGTATATGGGCAACAGCGGAGGGCGAACCCGTGAAGTTGGTTTAAAGCCTGCCAATGCATGGGGTTTGTACGATATGCACGGAAATGTATGGGAGTGGGTCTGGGACTGGTTCGGAGAATATAATGCAGGTGCGAAACAAAACCCCAGGGGTCCTGACTCCGGCGATTACCGGGTATTTCGCGGCGGAGCCTGGGGCAGTAACGTGACGAATCTTCGTTCGGCGATTCGGGGCAGCGTTGGTCCGTGGGTCACATACAATTTTGTTGGCTTTCGGCTGGTTCGCTCCGAATAGTACAAATTATCTGCTTCGGCGATAATGTCTATAGTTGAAAAACTATGAATCGAGGCATATAATTATTTTATGGATAACTTAGTGCAAAAAGAGGCAATAAGCGAGAAGCTTGGGGTTTCGTGCGCCACGGTTAATAACTGGATAAAAACCAAAGTAATTCCGGAGCCTGATGTCAACAATTGTTATACGCAAGTTGTTTTTGAGCATATAATAGATACGCTTGGCAAAAGCCGGGAACGCCTTAATTCGAGAGCCAATCGAACGTTACTCAGCAAGAAAACTTTGTGTTTTGCAGGCTTGACAGGCAAAAAAAGAAAAAAACTGCTGGCAAATATTGTAGCTGACTTTGAAAACTCAAACCTCTCTGCAGAAGAAGGTGTGTTGGCGCTTGTGTTTGCGATTTTACGTTCCTGCAAGTTAATTGCTGCAAACTGGCAGCCTAACGCAAACTCAAAGCTTGATGCCTTGCTTTCGCAGTGGGCTGTAAAATATCCAAATTGGGCTGCGATTAAAAATTTCTTTAATGGCTATGAAGTGCCTCTTTTTGATGATGATATCCTTGGCGCGTTTTATCAATCTGTACAAAACATTTCAGAAAAATCAAAGCGCGGGTCATACTATACGCCGGCGGTTTTACTAAATGAAATAAAGATTCCGCTGGATAAAACTGTGCTTGATCCATGCTGCGGCAGCGGCAGCATTTTGCTCAATATTTTAACAAAAATGCACGACCCTGCGAAAATATATGCGCGGGACATAGATGAAATTGCTTTAAAAATTTGTTTTGTGAATCTTGTTTTGTTTTTTGGCGACAAAGATATATCGCTGAATATATCGAGGCAGGACATAACGTTGCCCGACTTATCCAAAGGAGAGCCTTTGTTTGCTGATGTCCGCGAAACCTGCAAAGCACGCGCAAAACGAACGCCGGCTGCAGGAAATACTGCAGGCTGCAAGCAGTTTGACTATATTGTTACAAACCCGCCGTGGGGCAGTAAATTTTCTGCGCAGCAAAAGAAAAAGTTTTGCAATTTGTACCCGGAGCTAGGAACAGCGGAAATATTCAGCATATCTTTGTATAATGCTGTAAAAATGTTAAAAGAGAACGGTGCGCTCTATTTTTTTCTGCCCTATTCGTTTTTAAATGTTGCGGCGCACAGTAAGATAAGAAAATTTATTTTTAATTCCGGGCACAAGATTTTCATTAAGCTGCTTGGCAAAGTTTTTAGCGGAGTGCTTTCGGAAAGCATTTTGCTTAATCTGAAAAAAAGTGCTGAAGGAGCTCTGCAAATCGTACAAAATGCCGGAGATGCCAGAGGGGAACATTCGCTCGCTGACGCTCGCCTGGAGGAAAATGACGGAGAAAGAAATGTTTTTATCCAGGACAAAGATTGCGCTGTTTATCAATTGCCTCTGCAAAATATTGCGCCTCCGGATTACATTGTTAGCGCAACCATTAAACCGCGCGATATGCATATTTTAGATAAAATACACAAGAAAGAGCACATCACATTAAATACAAATACAATTTTTGCACTTGGTTTAGTTACTGGCAATAACAAACTGCATTTGCTCAAAGAAAAAGCGGAAAACGCAGAGCCCATATTTCGCGGCAAAGATATTGAGAAATATTACTTTCTGGAACCAGAATATTATCTTGTGTTTCAGCCGAAATTGTATCAGCAAGCGGCGCCTGTTGAATATTACCGGCAGAAAAAAATTGCCTATCGCTTTATAAGCAATAGGCTTGTTTGCGTTCTTGATACTGGGAACAGTTTGTTGCTAAACAGCGCAAATTTTTTTATTTCCAAAGATTACCAGATGGAAACTATTGCTGCGCTGTTCAACAGCGATATTTATACGTTTATTTTCAGAAAGAAATATAATTCGCAGAAGGTATTAAAATCGCATCTGCAAAATCTTCCGCTGCCTCTTCTGCCTGATAAGACGCACTGGCTTATTCTTGATTTGTACAACAAAACATTTTTTGCGAAAAGCAAAAACATATTCCGCGCTAGCGAAGCGTTTCAGGAAAAAATAGACAAGATAATTTGCAATGCCTTTTCGATTAGTGCGGAAGAATTTGATTATATCAAAAAGGAAGTAGCTAGAAAAAGTAACAGGGCTGGATTGCAGGGAAAGAAAAAATCCTGTGCCTCTTTATGAAAAAATATTGTCCGCCTGTAGTAGCCCCAAAACATACCATCCGGTATGTTTTGCAGTAAAAATATGATTGAAGAAAATGTGAACAATAAAGTATATGAATTTGAGGCAGAGATAAAAAAAGCTCCGGATATTGATGGTGCTTATGTTGAATTTCCTTATGATATAAGGCAAGAATTTGGCAGAGGCAGGGTAAAGGTATATGCTGAATTCGATGGCGAACCTTACTCCGGCAGCATCGTAAATATGGGCGTAAAAAATAAAGATGGTTCTGTCTGTTATATAATTGGAGTTCGTCAGGATATACGGAAAAAAATCAACAAGGGATTTGGCGAAAAAATAAAAGTAGTAATTAAAGAGCGGGAATAGGCTGCGAAACGAACCATGTCATGTTTTAAGGAATTTGCAAAGTATACATCTCTGAATATTATCGGAATGTTAAGTATATCCTGCTATATTCTTGCAGATACTTTTTTTGTTTCCGTGGGGCTTGGCGCAAATGGCCTGGCAGCCCTTAACTTTGCGATTCCGGTTTTTGGTTTTATTATCGGAAGCAGTCTGATGCTTGGCATTGGCGGAGCAACAAAATACGCTATTCTAAAAAGCCAAAACAACATGATCGAAGCAAACCGTGTTTTTACACACACTGTTTTTATTATGACTGGTTTTATCGTTGCTTTCTTTACAGCAGGGCTTTTTTTCTCAGACGCAATTACCAGAATATTTGGAACAAACGAAGAAGTTTTTCCAATGACACAAACCTACTTGCGGATAATTTTGCTGTTTGCGCCAATATTTTTGGTGCAGTATCTATTGATGTGTTTTATAAGAAATGACGGCGCTCCGCAGTTATCCATGATTGCAATGGTGAGCGGCAGCTTTTCAAATATTGCGCTGGATTATGTTTTTATAATTATGCTAAGAATGGGAATGTTCGGCGCTGCTTTGGCAACCGGCATTTCTGCGGTTATCAGCCTGATTATTCTTTGCACTTTTTTCATCAAAAAGAAAAACAACTTTCGGCTAACAAGATGTGCATTTGCTGGCCTGAAACCTTCCCAGCCTTACTGGCTGGACTTCGTACTCGCCAGCGTCCGTTCTGCGGCATTGCGAAGCAGGTCGCGCTCTGCGCTCGCAGCACGGGTGCCGCAATTAGCACAGAACGCAGGAGATACCAGACGATCAATCCGGAGTATTTTTTCAATCGGCTTGCCGTCGCTGGTCGCAGAGCTCTCTGTAAGTATTGTTATGATTGTTTTTAACATAATTATATGGCGTTTGCAGGGAAATATTGGCGTTGCTGCGTATGGGATTATTGCAAATATTTCAATAGTGTTAATTGCAATATACACTGGCATAGCGCACGGCATACAGCCGATTATAAGCAGCAATTACGGGAGCGGCAATACAGCAAATGTTAAAGCGATTTTACGTTATGCATTAATACTGATGGCAACCATATCTATTGTTGTTTACTCCTGCGTATTTTTCGGAGCAACACAGATTGTAGCTATTTTCAACAGTGAGCAAAATGCACTATTGCAAAACATTGCGACAAGCGGGATAAAAATATATTTTATTGCATGCATCTTTGCGGGATTTAACATTATTATGTCTGCATATTTTACTTCGATTGAATACCCGCGGCCCGCGCACGTAATTTCAATTCTTCGCGGATTTTTGATTATTATTCCGATGGGTTTGTTGCTATCAGCGATAGGCGGCATTACATGGGTCTGGTGTGCATTTCCGGCAACAGAGCTGCTTGTTGCCGGAGTTGGGCTTGCTGCATATCTTATTTATCAAAAAAAGAAGCAGAAGGAATTGAGATAGTCAGCCCCCATCAGAGTATATTTGTTTTTTAATATATTTTTCTATACCAGGAAAATATTATTTTGATATTATTTTTTATTTGTGTTACAATTGCACAAGAAGCTAAGAAAGTAGCTATATTAAAAAATGTGGGCATAGTATTTAAAGGCAGGTATTTTAATGTCGCAAGTTTATACTGCAAATAAAATTAAAGAAAAATTAGAACCTATTTTTAAAAATGCTCCAATAGAAAAAGCAATCTTGTTTGGTTCGTATGCAAAAGGAGTACAAACTCCTTCAAGCGATATTGACATTGTAATTGACAGCAATGGAAAATTGCTTAATATCAACTTTTATGGCGTTTTAGAAGATATTACCGAATGTTTAAATAAGCGAATAGATTTGATTGAAATATCTGAAATCCGAAAAAATTCACCTATCTACTCTGTTACAGAAGAAGGGTTTATTTTGTATGAAAGAAAAAGATAGAGTTATTTTTAAAAAAATTATTGAATACATTGATATGGGGGAACAATAAAGACAAGTCTGCCTGAGTTGAAAAAACAATTAAATGAACTTGTTGAGGTTTAAGGAGATTAAGAGTGAATTATGATCAAAAGTTTGATGATGATTTTCGGGAACTTTTTACAAAACAGCTAAGGGAAGATGAAGATTTTGGCAAAGAGCTTTGGTCTGCTCTTGCCAATGTTAGTTGGTATCATGAATCTGACCTTGATAAAACTGATTGCGGACACTCATTTCGTTCTGCCGGGGCGCTAATAGCTTCGATGCTGTGTTATGGTAATTATATGGACTGGTATTGTTCAGCTCATGATGGTGTAGTCAGTGAATATATTGCTAATGCAATGGCATCAAAAGGCTGGAATTATGAAATTCTTGGTTATGCTCCAAAGAAAAATACAGATGCAAAAAAGAGCCTATCTTAAAAATTGTGTAAATGACCATAAAACGGTATACTTACCGGAGGAGAAAACATGGTCATGGCACGAAAAAAGCCATCTAAAGAAA
>WQTU01000038.1 GCA_009786125.1 Spirochaetota bacterium | reverse complement strand
AAAACACACAAGGGTTTACTACGCATAAGATAATGGTTGAAAATATGCGTTTATTTTTTTTGAAAAATTATGGTTGGTCAACATCATTTTTATTTATGATAGAGTATGAGAATAACAGCGAATTTTATGACTGGAATATAAAAATAGGTACAAGCAGAAATGAGATAACAAAAAGATTTGGTGAACCGACTTATTTTACTGAAACAAGGTGTGTTTACATTTACGAATCGTTTTCTACCTTTAGAAGTGCAAATATTACATTTGACAATAATGACAAGGTAAGAAAAGTTCAATTACTTGCTTTTGACGGGATTTAAAAAGCAAAAAACAGCACTTAACGTGCAAAGGTATACGACATTCCAGCCCACCGCAGGTTTGCGGTGGGCTGGAATGTGGCGGGGACAAAACACCACAAAGGGCATAGCCCGATGCGTATACCGGGTGTTAAGCGACGTTGGGTTTATTCCAATAGTTCATCTGTTATTTCCCACACAAAAAATCTCGTATTTCCATCGTCAGTCCCAAAAAAACCAGAGCGTCCACGCCTTTGATGAGGGTGAAGATTAAAAAAATCTTCACCCATGAAGTCCGAATAATTAAATTCCCTAAATATATTAGCCTTTTCATTGAAAACTATTATTTTTTGGATAAAATTGTATGGTTGGAACCAATTATGACTTGTGGAACCCCTAATACTAATACTTTCTTCGACTTTCACCTCAAATTCTTTTTCTACATTGGCTTCGGTATCAGGAAGCCTTCTATCAAAATATGCAATAATTATTCTTAAATCCAATGATGAATTATTTTTTATCTCTACCTCTGTAAATACAGGAAACGATGTAGCTAGTCCGAATATTAGCATAAATATAATTAACAATATTGATAATATATGATGTTTAATATTTCTCATTTCTCTTCCTAAGTGAATTAACAAGAAAACCAATCATCGAAAATACCTTGATAGTAATAAGATCGGCAATATCAAATGTACCCCTTATGATACCAAATTTTTGACCAATTTCATAGAGAATTGCCATAATCGTCAAAATCGAAGCATAAACGAAAAATTTGTTTTGATAATTTTTCCAAATTATTCCCAATGTTAATATTCCAGAGAGTATCCACAAACCATGAGGCAGCGAATAAACAATATATGATTGAATTACCCCATTACCAATATTAATTTGTCTTAATACTGAATAATTTATATTCATTTTTCGCAACCAGTAAAAAAACAATATTCTTTCATCTCTGAAACATATATATATTAAACCTCCAAATAACAATGGAGTAAAACAAAAAATATAGTACAAAAATAGCTTTATTTTCACTAACCTTATATTATCCAAATATAACATACTGCCAAACCCAATGTCGCCTAACAAACGTTAAGATCACTGCATTAAAAAAACCATTGGTCGGTTTTCTACCTAAACACTCATCTGGTTCCGCGCATTATAAAGCGTCCGGCTGCCAAAAAACAAGGAGCAAAAAACAGCCAAACACGTTACTGCACAAATAGCAATAATAACCGCTATCTGGTAAAGAATCGCTGTCATGGGCATTGTGCCCGATAATATCTGGCCTGTCATCATGCCTGGTAACGATATTATGCCCATACCAAGCATTGAATTCAGCGTTGGTAAAAGAGCAGTTTCGATTGCCTGGTTCGCGAATGGCGTAAGTATTTTTTGCGGGGCAACGCCCATGTTTACAAGCGTATTTATTCTCATTTTATGCGCTTTAATGTTTTCGTTAAATGTTTTTAAGCCAAGGCTTACTCCGGTTAGGGCGTTGCCAATTATCATGCCGCTTATTGGAATAGTGTACTGCGGATTAAAAATACTTACGCCAACCACAACCATAATAAAAAAGCACACTATAGCTATTCCAGAAGACGCAAGAGAGACGCCGACTATTATTTTAAACCTTTTGTTTATGGTTTTGTTTCTTTGGAGCACCATGTAAATGGCGAACCCTGTCATCAGCATAATGTATAAAATCGTAAAAACTGGGTGCGGATTCTGCAAAATATAGGTTAATACCAAGCCAGCCAAAACAAGCTGCACAGTCATTCTTATGCTCGCGACCACAAGCAGCTTAGTCTGATTTATTTTGCATTTTTTCATGACAAAAAGCACAATTAAAAGAAGCAGGTATATTAGCGCAAATTGTCCAATATTAAGCGATATTATATCATTCATATTTTGCGCCTCCTGCGAGGACTTCGCCCCCACCCTCCGCACGCCCCTGCAAAGAGATTATGTTATCAGCATATTTATCTGCGATAGCCTTGTCGTGCGAAACAACAATCAGCGTAATCCCGTTATCCTTGCAAAACGACTTAATATTTTTCATAAGCGCAGCAGCATTTTTATCATCAAGCGCGCTTGTTGGTTCATCCATCATCAATACACGCGGCTGAAACGAAAGATTAATTGCAATAAAAACCCTTTGCTGCTCGCCGCCGGACAATGTATTACACAAACTGCCAAGCGGAAGATTAACAGAGCAAATATCCAGAAAGCTCTCCATCGCCTTTTCGCTGATTGGGCTTTGCCCTCGATAAGCATAATATTCGTCAAAATTGTCTTTTATAGTTTTATCAAACAAGTAGGTTGTCTGACCAACAAGAAGAACATCTCTGCGCAGACTGATGGGTTCAAAATCTTCGATATTCTTCCCCAAATAGTTTATTTCTCCGTCTGTTGATGAAATAACACCATTTAACAATTTTAGCAGCGTACTTTTCCCGCAGCCGCTTTCTCCGCAGATAAATGTTGAGATATTTTCCGGGATTTCGATATCAGGGAACTTAATTATGTTGTTAAAATTCACATTTTTTAGGGTAAACAATGGCATAAAACTTCCCGGAAGAAAAAACTTATAGCTTTTCCCCTATTCTTCTATTATACTTATACTTATACTTGTTTATATATAATAAGCAGCAGCAGACCTTTTTTCTACAAGTAAATGTCAAAAAAAACAAATTGACAGTAATTTTTAAAAAATTATACTTATATATGGAGAAAATATAGCCTATGTCATTTTCAATTACCGATGCCGATTTCGCAAAAATGAAAACCCTCATCTATGAAAAAAGCGGAATTACTTTTTCCGAAATTAATAGACCCATTTTAGAAAGCAGGCTCAAAGAAAGGCTTAAAATAGCAAACCTTGAAACCGTTGATGCTTATTACAAGCTTATAACAAGCAATGAAGAAGAGATGAAAATCATGCTTGATTCTGTTACTACAAACCTCACAAGGTTTTTCAGAAATCAAGCGCAAATGGATTGTTTTGAGAAACATATTATTCCGGAACTCATCGCTTATAAAAAGAAAAAAGGCAGTTCTGCCATAAAAATATGGAGCGCAGGCTGCTCAACCGGAGAAGAGCCTTACACACTTGCCATGATACTTGCAGAAGTCTTGCCCAAAGAGTTTACGCCATCTATTGTTGCTTCAGATTTAAGCCTTAAATCACTTATGGCAGCAAAAGCAGGTTTTTATCAAGAAACTCGCATAGTGGGAGTGCCTGACAATTATCTCGCAAAATATTTTGAAAAAACAAAAGATGGGTATCAAGTTATAGAAAGATTGAAAAAAATGATCAAATTCGACTACCATAATCTCAAATTTGACAGCGGCATTAAAGACCTTGATGTCATCTTTTGCAGAAATGTAATAATTTACTTTGATGAAGCTGCTCAGGAAAATGTAATAAATAAATTTTGGAATGCATTAAGTAACCACGCTTATCTGATAATAGGACATTCAGAATCTCTTTTTGGCATGAAAACTCAATTTCAGTTTCAAAAATCAGAGTGGGCTACTTTTTATACAAAAATGCTTAATTGATATTTCATACAGAGGAAAAAACCGTGGATAATAAAATAAAAGTGCTTGTGGTAGATGATTCTGCCCTTATGAGGTCGCTTATAAGCAAAATGATTGAATCTCAGGAAGATATGACTGTTGTTGGAACAGCCATGAATGGTATTTTTGCCCTTCAGAAAATTGAGGCTCTAAAACCGGACATAATGATACTTGATATCGAAATGCCGGAAATGAATGGAATTGAATTTTTAAGAGAGCGCGGGAAACGGGGAATAAAGGTTCCTGTAATTATACTCTCGTCTATAGCAGAAAAAGGCGCAGCAGTTACTTTTGAAGCTCTTTCTCTTGGTGCTTCGGACTTTATAACAAAACCCGGAGGATCAATTTCTCATAATATAACAGATGTTACAACTCATCTTACTTCGCTAATAAGAGTATATACAGGAAGAAAAGAAAAATATCCAAAAGAAGAGGCTAAAGCAACTCCGTCGGCTGCAACTCAGGCTCCGGTCTCTGCTCCGTTTGCAAAACATGTTTCCGGAGGTATAAGAGAGGTTCCTGTTACCCATCCAGCAAGTGTAAAAATAGAAGTGATTGTATTAGGAATTTCTACCGGAGGTCCTAATGCACTGCGGGTTTTTCTTTCGGAATTTAAAGCGGATTTTAAAGTTCCAATACTGATAGTTCAGCATATGCCCGAAGGATTTACAGCAGAGTTCACAAAAAGCCTTAAAAAAACATGCGCTCTTGATGTAAAAGAAGCGGAAGACAATGATATTATTGCTCCGGGAAGAGTATTGGTTGCACCGGGCAACAAGCACATGAAGATAGAAAGAAAGCGGCTTGGCAATGTAGTTACAATAAACAGCGATCCGCTGGTAAATGGGCACAGACCTGCTGCTGGCGTTCTTTTTAATTCAGCAGTTGAAATCTATGGCAGCAAGACTATGGGTGTTATAATGACAGGAATGGGGCGCGACGGTTCTGCGGAAATTGGCAATATCCTTAATGCAGGCGGTTATACAATAGCTCAGGACGAAAAATCTTCTATAGTATTTGGAATGCCGCGTGTAGCAATCGAATTGGGTTACATAAACAAGATTTTGCCATTGAATGATATGGCAAGATATATAACTACTTATATTTCCTGACAAAGAGTTTAAGATGGGTTGGTTTGGCAAACTTACAGGCGGCACAGTAGGATTTTTTCTTGGAGGTCCTCTCGGAGCTCTTCTTGGCACTGTTATAGGACACAGTTTCGATAAAAGATCAAAAATTCATGTGCGTATAGGCAGAGGCAGAGAGCATCATGCACAAAATTTTACAGCAAATGATCAGGCGCAAATGGTCTTTTTTGTGGCAACATTCTCCATGCTTGGAAAAATGCTGGCCGCGGGCAAAGGAATATCGAACGCAGAGATCCGTGTTATAGAAGATTTTATAGACAGAGACCTTCGCTTAAACATTGCAGAAAAAGAGTTTGCAATGAGAATTGTAAATACAGCGGCTGCATCCCGCGAACCTTTTGAAAAATTCGCACAGCAGTTTTATGCCCAATTTCACAGGCACCCGCAAATGCTGCACACAATGTACGACATACTTTGCCGAGTAGCTGATGCAGACAACAAGCTAACCAAAGAAGAAGAAAAGCTTCTTGATTCTGCAGCAACTATTTTTAAGCTAAGAGACAGAAGCAGAGGCAGCAATACAGGCTATGCAGGCACGGGCAGCGGCAATGAAAAAAATTATACAACTTTGGGCTGCAAAAAAACAGATGACATTGATACAATAAAATCTGCATATAAAAAACTTGTCAAAGATTTCCACCCGGATACCATTGCTTCCAAAGGGCTTCCCGAAGAGTTTACAAAATTCGCAACGCAGAAATTCAAGGAAATAAACGAAGCTTATGAAGAAATCAGAAAAGAACGCGGGTTTTGAAACTCTTGATGCAAAACTTGTTTTTTTCTGCGGCAATCCCGGAAAAGAATATATAAAGACCCGCCACAATGCAGCATGGATGCTTTTGCAGCAGCTTGAAAAAAAAGAAGCTTTTCAATGGCAAAAAAAATT
>WQTU01000037.1 GCA_009786125.1 Spirochaetota bacterium | reverse complement strand
AGGACAATGCTTTGCAGGAAGTCTCTTTTCCGGCGCGCTCAACCCTCGGCGGTCTGCAAATCCCCAAAGGCGCACTTGTGGAAGTGGAAGCAATCGCAGAAATTTAACGCCGACCTATGCCAGCAGCCAATCAAAAACATTCAACTGCCTTACTCCGTTATGCGAAGTTCGTGCATGAAAATCTTTTGTCAAAAGGAACTTTGGATTATGATCTCTCACAGCATTAAAAGGCGCAAGCTCTCTCTCAAGAGTTGACTCGTCTGCCACACTATCGCTAACCTGATAATACTCAATACCATCAATTCCTTCGGTTATAAAATCTATTTCTTTATTATCTATTTTTCCTATATAAACTTTGTAACCGCGCCGTATAAGCTCAAGATATACAATGTTCTCAAGTATATGACCCCGGTCTGCCTTTTTATCTCCCAGCAAATAATAACGCAAGCCAATATCAACAAGATAGTATTTATCCAGAGTTTGCAAATACTTCTTTCCTTTTATATCATATCTGCTTGCTTTGTAAAGAATATAACTGCCGCGGAATGCATCTAAATAGCTCTCTATCGTTAGCGGCAACATTTTTATACCATCAGATGTCATAGTGTCGCTGATTTTTTTTATTGAAGTCAAATTGCTGACATTATCAGCCATGAATTTTATAACGCTTTCAAGCCGGCTAATATCACGGATCTTTTTGTTTTCGACCACATCTTTAAGAACTATTGTATTATATATTCCGCCCAGATAGTCTCTTATTTGCTTTTTGTTGTTATCAAGCTGCAAAGAATATGGAAAGGAACTGTTTTCCAGATAATTGCGAAATGTATCTTCGATGTTTCCGGTAAAAGCAGCAGAATGATACTCCTTAAAAGAGAGCGGCAGCATATGTATCTCGATATAGCGACCCGAAAGCAGCGTTGCCCACTCTCCGGATTGCATTTTTGAGTTGGAGCCTGTAAGATATAAATCGACATTTTTTTTGATGAAAAGCCCGTCCGCTGCTTTTTCAAAATCTACAACATTTTGTATTTCATCAATAAATATGTAATTTTTTTTATCTGCAAGCAGGCGGCTGTTTATGTATTGGTAAAGTTTACGCCACTCTAAAAGCTCCTCGTATGCAGGATCTTCCAGATTTATGCTATGAATTTGCTCCGGTAAAACCCCATTTTTTAGCAGCTCTAGCTGATATAGCTCAAATAAAGTAGATTTACCGCAGCGCCGTACGCCTGTTACTATTTTTATAAGCTGTTTGTCTTTAAATCCGAGCAATTTGTTAAGATATTCCGGTCTTTGTATCATTTTTACAACATACTGTAAAAACTTGCAAAAATCAACAACTTTTATAGCCTATATTGTAAAAACTTTGTTTACACCCCAACTTCTATTTGGTTTACTTCATTTTCAACTGCTTTCTGGATAAACTGATTTAATGATAAGCCTTTTTTTGTCGCTGCCCGCTTTACTTTTCTGTGCAAATCAGGATTTATTCTTACATTAAAACTACCCTTATAGGATTTTTCTGCTTCTTTGTTGTATTTTTTACAAGTCTCTAAATAATCTTCTACAGCTTCCCAAAAGGCCTTTTTTAATTCTTCTACACTTTTTCCCTCAAATGTTACCAAGTCGTCTATTCCTTCTATCTTTCCATAAAAGATTTCATCTTCTGCATTGAAATGCACACTGCCCATATAATCTTTATATTTAATTACATCTTTCATATCATTTTCCTTCCTTCCAGTTCTTCCAATCCCGAATTCAAGCTGTGGGTGGAAATTTCTTTTAAAAACC
Organism: Spirochaetota bacterium; assembly: GCA_009786125.1. Classification (GTDB taxonomy): domain Bacteria; phylum Spirochaetota; class Spirochaetia; order CADAEX01; family CADAEX01; genus WQTU01. Next base: position 4,010 of record WQTU01000037.1, on the reverse strand, counting down.
ATTGATGAGTCAAAGTTAGAACGCGATTAAAGTTAAGGCTATACAATCTTGGCAAAAAAACACCTTGTATGCTCGTTCCAGCCATAGCTTGCTCGTTTTCGCCCTCCCGGCTTCGCAACTTCGTTAAGCACCATTTGAGCTAAATAATCACCTGCATTATTCGGCAGCTTAATACAGCGAGATAGCTTAATTTTAAAAACATTAGCCTGTTTTCCGGCTATAGCCTTTATAATTTTGTTTAATTGTTCGGTATTATTAGCATATAGCCCATTTTTTGAGTAGTAAGAAAAATCATTGTATGAGCAAACAGGCGTTGCGGCTTTATTCCAAGTATGATCACTTGATATTTCCTCATCGGTTAACGCGAAATAAGCATACGATAACTCGGCAAATTCATTATACCTTCTTGCATCCCATGTAACATCCAGATGATAATATTTATTTCGTACTTTTATGATATTCCAGGCGTGCTCTGCAAATGATGTTGTATATGTTGAGCGCCCAATTACAAGCATACATTCAAAACCAAGTTTCTTAGCCGCCAAAGCAAATGCCGAAGAAAAGCCATCACAAACAGCCAGCCTGTTTATCAATGCGCCATACGCATTGTGAGACACTGGATTATTACTCAACCCTCTTGAATTAGCTTGAAGTTCTTTGTCGTCATACTTAATATTTTTTTGAAAAGATTCATACAAGTTAATCAACAAAGAATATTCATCGCTTGACCTTGTTTTTACAGACGAAGCAATCTTATTTGCGGTTTCTTCCAACGCTAAATTCATCTTTTCTGCTTGAGACTTTGGATGAACTCCCACTAAAATAATTCGTTTCCCAAAAAACGACAACTCGGTTTCAAACTTTGTTTTGTCAAAGTATATAACAGCAGGATTATCGCCAAGAACAGCGTGTAATACTTTTATTAAATCGACACTGGGATGTATTTTTGAACAATCAATTGAGGGTGCCATTGCAGAAAACGCATTTAGCATTATCTTATATGCTTGCTGCTCTTGAGGTGATAAATACTGAAATCCCATTCCTTCGCGAAGAGTCATCTTGTGTTTTCTTTACGTGTACCGCAAATGAGTAATAAATTAAAATTCTTTATCACACTCATAACGAATAGCCAAAGATGGAGCCGGAAAAGCTTCGTGGTGGTGGCTTCGGTCGCCAGGCTACGATAGTAGCTATGCCGCCTATGTCGACGGTGACGGCGTTCTCAGCGTCGATGGCGACCATAACAACCCTGGCGGTGGCGGTGTTCGCCCCGCTTTGTGGCTCAATCTGTAATCTAAAATCTTTTAATCTTGCCGCCGAAGGCGGTCGCGAAAACATATCGTTTAAGAGTCACACGATTACTATACATACATAATTATAGTAGAAATTATAATAAAATAGGCTCTTTAGAACATATATTCTGCAAAAGTGCGGATATTTTTAAAATACTTGATAAAATCGACCAGGTAGATTGAATTTACTGCACATACTTGGTAAATTACCTTGAGCTATTGCTATAGCACTTGGGTATTTAAGGATGGGATTGTAAATTGAGTAAGGTTTTAAAGTGGTTTTTCACCACTACGTTTGTGGCATCAATACCTATGCTTATAAGAGGATTCATGTTTTTAGCTCTTGCAGACAAGGGGTCTTTCGAGGCTATTCAGGCTACCGACATAATAATATTTGGTTTAGTTCTGAATATTAGCATTTTTAATGAAAGATATGGATATTTTCGTCATAATCATATGATAAGTTCTGTTTCATCAACAGTATCTGTCATTGTAATTGTTATACTTGCTATCACGTTTGCTCTTATATTAATTAACGATGTACAACTGTTATTTGAACCAAACTTTCTTTGTTATGTAAGCATAATATTTGCTGCTTTTACACTCATTGCTTGCTCAGTATATATGATTTTTATACGAGAAAAAAATAAAGAAATAAAAATAGATGAGGTAGGAGAACATGGCTAATGTTATTTTATTACTATCTGCAAGCATTATCGCGTTATTTTTGCTGGTTATTGTATTGAAAGCCGCATATGCTGCACGGGGTCACCGTCCGGAAAGGTTGCTTTTTACGAATACTGCTTCAAAACGCGCATCAGAGGTTACTTTGGAGCCTTATGTAGATATGGTGAGCAAGCAGTTTACAAAAACATTGGATAATTAAAACAATGACCGATGTATATAAGTGTAGTGCAAAAATTTGGTGGAAAGACATTGAACGTTTGGCCAACTTGTTTCTTGACTTTGTTAACAAACAACCAAAGGATAAAACAAATACATTGGTTCTTAAACTACAAGGATTGAATCTAGTAAAAGAAGCCTATTATAGCAATCTGCAAGCTTTTAAAAAAAAGGCTTATGGCAAAAATGCAGATGAAAATAGAATAGATAATCATAAAATAATTGCCTTATATATAAAATCATTTTTGGAAGTGTCGCCTTTTTACCTTGAAGGGTCGAGTAATGAGCCTAGAACAGAAATCCAGAGCTGTCCCAATGAGTATTTTTCATTTGAGTTAATGAATCTTATTCTTACAGCATGGAATGAATTAAAAGAACCAATATGTTTAAAAAAAGAAGAAAAAAAATGGTTCATTATTTTATTAAATCATTTTCGATTAAACACGATAAATGTGAACATGCTGGATGTCCTTTCTTTATCGCAAATTATTTATTACATTGAAGATAAATATATAACTTCTCGCAAAAAAGATTGCGAAAATACCACTGGTTAGCTCTACATAAAGACTGATTTTAATCAAAACTTGCTTCATTTTTAAGCACGAAGACGCTCTGTATTGGTTTGAGTATTGACCGCTGAATATTTTTTAATCCAAACTGTATGGCAAAATAATATTCTTTCGTTCATAATTGAGAAAGTTATAAAACACAATGAACAACAACTTACTGAACATTATCAAAGAAATACTTGCAAAAACCGGTGATACAGTTCTATCAGAACCCAGGCGTGTATCAGCCTTTCTTTCGGATCTGGCTCAAGGTGTGCCAAAGCCGCAAAAAACAGCGCTTATAAAATGCCTAGAACATGGGTTTGCACAGGTCTTGAAAAACGTAGCAGAAGCAGAACGCGCTCGCTGCAAACAGAGCCTTGCACAGCGATTGCACGAAAAAGAAGGGCTAGATCTTGCTCTATGCGAAAAAACACTTGAGTTGCTGGCAGCAGTGTTCTTCGGCGAAGAGCCGAAAATACATGAAAAGAATCACATTGCAAAGCCGACAAAACTTGTCTTTCCAATATCGCAGCCTGTTCCACTTTCTAGGGTTACAAGTGTAGCAATAACAAACTATTTTTCAACTATTGATAGAGATAAAACTCTGGAATTCTATGCTAAAGTTAATGGAGAAAACAATCCGCCTAAATCTGTCGATTGGAAGGTAAGCGGTAATACTAGTAGTCAGACATATATCGACTCAAGTGGCGTTTTGTCAGTTGCTGCCAACGAAAACTCCCAAACTTTAACCATAACAGCGTCTTCCACATTCGACCCAAGCAGAAGTTGCTCTGTAACTGTTACTATAACATCTCCGCCAAATCCACCAAAACAAATAGCACCAAACTTCTGTCATAAATGCGGCACAAAGCTCGAACCGACTTCAAAGTTTTGTTCAAACTGTGGAGTAAATATTTTTTGCAAAAAATGTGGAGCCTCGCGAGAAGATGCTGATGAAAAACAATTATTTTTATTTAAAATCACAGTTTGTGGTAAATGCGGGGAAAAATTTTAATGCGTAAAAAAATGAAAAATATGAAAATTTGCAAAGAGATATGTTATGAATCAATGTAGGAAATGCGGAAATACGCTAAAACAAAACAATGATTTTTGCACAACCTGCGGAGAACCAGCAACTACTGTTGGCAAGTTAAAAAAATGGTTGAATGGTAACTTTTTATTAAAATCTATGTTAAAAATTGCATTTGGGACATTTTGTGTGGTATTTTTTATAACATTAATCATAAGGGTCCTGCCAACAATC
>WQTU01000036.1 GCA_009786125.1 Spirochaetota bacterium | reverse complement strand
GCCTTCGGCGCTTGCAGAACTCATGGGGCTGCTGGGCGCACCAGCCGGAAGCCACTGTCATTCCAGGTGCCCCACAGAGTCCTCCAGCTGGGCCGATGCCCAGAAAGCGAAGCCACCGCGGAGAAATCCCAACTGCCGCCGCGATGCACGCGGTTAGTGCCACTCGCTGGACCAGTGGGATCAGTCGCCTCAACAGGAAGAAAAGCCGAACTCTGCCAGCGATCCCAGACCCACTCCCATACATTTCCATGCATATCATACAAACCCCATGTGTTAGACCCAGAAAGCGCTGTCCCTACAGGTTGTACAGCGCCAGAATTAGTACTAAACCAGCCCAATAACCAAGCTGCAGGATTGCTTGTTGCTGCATCTACCCAGTTTGTTATGCCGTCATTAAAGTCTGTTGTTGTTCCTGCACGAGCTGCATATTCCCACTGCGCCTCGGTTGGTAATCTGTAGCCTGTTGGAGCAGGGGTTGTAAGTGCAATGCGTACTCTGTTCCAGCGAGCAACATCTGTTCCAGCAGCACTTATTGGCACAGCTCCCCAAAGAGTTGTGTCTGTTGTCCATGCTCCTCCGACTTCTGCTTCTATCTCGTACGCAGGCGTTAAGCCCCTTTGTTTGCTAAGCCTGTTGGCAAAGACAAGCGCATAAAACCAGTTTATATGTGTTGCTGCCCGGTCGTCATTGACTCCTGCCCATTGCGTGGGATTGTCTCCCATTACCGCATACCACTGCGCCCGCGTTACCTGATGCCTGCTCATGTAAAAGCTGCGGGTTAAAGTTACTTGCCGCGCAGGTGCGTTTCCAAAATCATTCAAGTCGCCAAGCATTTTACTGCCGGCGGGTATGCGCACCATTTCTTTTGCCCGCATTGTCCCAGGCAGATTATTTATAAGGCTTGGTCGTACAATAGCGCCGCCAGTAAAGCGGTCTACATAACCGCAATAGCGACAAGTTCTTATTGTTTCATTAGTACCAACCGGGGGGTCGACGGTGTAGTCCATTACACGCTGCCAGTGACCAAAGCTGTGTGTGCATGGCGGAGTTGCACCAGTATTATTGTCGCAGGCAGAAAAAAAGCCTGCAAACGCAAGTACAGCACACAACAGCAGGCTGTGCATTTTCCGAGTCTTAATCATAATTTATTCCTTTAGTTTTGATACTGCGCCGCAAACGACGCCCTGGCATTTCTTTGGCAGGATTATATAAAACCGGCAAAGCGACTGTATATCCATAGATGAGATACTTGCGCCGGCTAAAACCTGCCGCGCAGGGATCCTTGTTTGTGTATTGGGATGTCTGTTTAAAAGTTGACGCGGAAGACGGAAGACGGAAGACGGAAGACGGAAGACGGAAGACGGAAGACCGCTTTTAAGTTTAACACAACTTACCTCTTGTTGAAAAGCTTTTTTGTAATTTAAACTTTATATATAAAAGGTACGCGTACGCGCCCCTTTTGTTTGTCTCCTCGCTCGGTCATGTGCAAGCATAGCTTGTCCGCGACTCTCGCTCCGTCGACAAATAAAATATTATGGTTAAGAGTTTATGACACAAATAGAAAATATGCAAGGTTTTTTTTCAAAAATATGGCTGTTTACCGCAGAATTCTAATATATTGCAGCCCCGTCGGGATATTCTCGATTGAATGAATCAGCGGTTTCTTAAATCCCTGGGATACGGCTTCGCCTAAATTCTTCCGGCAGAGTAACCCTGTCCCCCACTCGTATACCACTTGCCTCAAAGTAGCCCTGGTTCACCTCAAGCGCAAATCTCACAAAATTCCTTGAGACCACAGGCTCAAGAGAATGAGGCGTCATATCCTGGATCTCCCTTATAATGCCGTCCGAACTTATAAATGCTATGGAAAGAGGAATGTAGGTATTTTTCATCCAGAAAGAAAGCCGTCTGTCGGTTTCAAAAACAAAAAGCATCCCGCTGTCCCAGTCAAGAGTTTTTCGATGCATTAGCCCTGTTCTTCTTGCCCTTTCTGTTTCCGCAATTTCGACATTAAGCACATGCCCATTGATTACAACAATATCTACTCTATTTTCCGCAGCAGAGTTGCAGCCAATAAAAACCGCAGTTAAGCAGAGCAGAAAAAATAATTTTTTAAAATGATTCAAAAGCGCCATTCTCCTCTCCCCCGCAACACAACTGCGGCGCATTAAAAAAGATTTAAAAATTCCTCTTTTATTCTTCTGCTTCGGTCTTCCACTTCCCTTCGTTCCGCAGCTAGCCTGTCAAGAACCCTTCTGTCCATGTATTTGATTGTTACCGGTCTTTCAATACTAAGACTTACTTCGTTGTTTTCCCAAAAAGCTCCGGATGGGTCTATTCTGATGGGTCTGTCAAATCTTTCTTCAAAATTCGTGTACATTGTAAAAAAATCAATTCGCTCTGGATTCAAAACCAAAGTTATTATAAAAAGCCTGTCCTCATAAAACTGAAAATAAGCCTTTCTAATAAAAGAGCGCCCCGCAGTCTCAATAAGATGCTGATTTCTTGTCAAAAGCATCGAAACATCAGGCTCGCCCCTGTAATCAAAATAGGGATTCTCCGCAAGCTCCTGCCTTACTTCAGCCATACTCATGCCCAAATTTATGTTCATAAACCCGGTCGGAAGGGTGCCGCTCCTCGTGATATCACCTGTAGTATCATCATTTTCCTGCCCATGCGTCAAAATAGGATAAAAAGCGAAAAAACATACTAATAGCGCTGTAAAAAGAGAGATTTTTCTTGTCATCAGTTAAATATCGGTATGTTTAAAAGAGATATTTATATCGGTATGTTTAAAACGATATTTATACTGGAATGCTTAAAAGAGATATTTATATCGGTGTAAAATCCTGATTGATTCACTTTAAACGTATGGTTATATGCGTATTTTTTCCGCACAACTCCTGCAAACTATAAGGGAATCGATGATTAAATTTGACTCTAATCGTCGATTTCGTAGACTATTCCAGGGTAAAATTTTATAATGATGATGCCGCGCAGCAAGTAACAAAGAAGCTGCAGGGTATTAAAACCGCTTGCAAAAAGGAAAAAGGGAATGAGTAAAAAAATTCTTGTTACAAGAAAAACAAAAGAAACAGATTTAACACTTGAGCTGGACATTGCCGGAAGCAAAGAAGCAAACATAAAAACAGAACTCCCTTTTTTTAATCATCTTCTGACAGCAATGGCTTTTCATGGTAATTTTTACTTAAAAATAGAAGGAACTGGCGACATAGATGTAGACCCGCATCATCTTGTGGAAGATGTTGGGATTGTTCTGGGGGATGCCCTCAGACAAACAGTGCAGCAATATGGTCCTGTTGCACGATTCGGTCACTCAGTAATACCAATGGACGATGCTCTTTCCGAAATTACAATTGATGCCAGCGGCAGATCTTTCTGTTTTTACAAAGCAGATTATCCCCAGACCTTTTCAGGCAGCTTTGATATGTCTCTTGTAAAAGAATTTTTTACTGCGCTTTGCGGGAAAGCCGGCATCACAATCCATGCAGAGTGCAGGCGCGGAGAGAACAGCCACCACATGGCAGAATCGCTTTTTAAAGCTTTGGGAAAAGCAATAAAGCAGGCGTATATGCCTTTAAAAGACGCGAAAGCGGGCAGCGTGCTTTCAACAAAAGGTTTAATCGAAAGCTAACCATGACAGGCGGTCGCATCAGTATGAATAAAAAACCGGCTTCTGACAATTTTTTAAAAAATACCAATTTGAAAAACGTAAAAACGCCGCCTGCCGGGAATGGAAAAAGTTTTGTAAAAATTACAGACTCCGGTACAAAAACCTTGAGTCCAACCGACCGCGTTGCTTTAAACAGAAAAGGGAACGAGTTTTTTAATAATGGCAATATTGATGCAGCGCGGCGAATATTCATAACAACCGGATATTCTGACGGGCTTACAAGAGTCGGTGACCATTATTGCAAAAATAATGATTATATCGAGGCTTTGAAAATGTATTGCCTGGCTCCTGCGCCTGACAAAAAAGATAATCTAATAAAAAAAATGAGCGGCGTAGTTTTAACCTGGCTTGCAGCAGACACCCAATCCCCGCCCAGTCAATCTTCCGGGCAGTAAATATGAAAGCTTCGTTGCCCGAAATAAATTCGGAAAGCAAAAATAAACCTGCATATAAAGCTTCCGAGTACACTCCGCTGTCCGGAACAAATTTGGAAAACAAAAATGAATCTACATATAAAGCTTCCGGATGCGCTTCGCTGTCCGGCATGTTGCCGGAAGAAATTCTTGCAGCAGTAAAACCCGACAAACCATATAGGGCAAATCAGATTTTTAAAGCAATTCAGAGCGGTGCAGCGGATTTTAGTTTAATGACAACCCTTCCTGCAAGTTTAATTAAATCTCTCTGCGATAATTTTTGCGTTACCAGCAGCATGGTCGCAAAGGTTTTCAGAGACGATACTAACGCAGGCGCAGGAAGAAAACCGGAAAATGGCAAGCTTTCGATTTTATTACACGATAAAAACATTATAGAATGTGTACTGCTTAGCGACCTTAAAGAAAGAAAAACAGCCTGCATATCTACGCAGGCTGGCTGCGCTATGGGCTGTTTGTTTTGCAAAACAGGAGAAAGCGGCCTGGCGAGAGATCTAACTGCATCCGAAATTGTCGATCAGTTTCTATTTCTTGAAAAAGAGTTTGGCGAAATATCGAATATTGTCTTTATGGGAATGGGCGAACCGCTTGATAATATCGAAACTTTGTTCAAGGCAGCAGAGGTATTAAACCACAAAGAGGGAAAAGGAATCGGTTACAGAAGAATGACTCTTTCGACCTGCGGGCTCGCCGACAAAGTAGCGTATATCGCAGACAACGGGCCGCCAATGCGGCTTGCTGTTTCGCTAAACTGCGGGAACCAGAAGAAGCGCGAACAAGTGATGCCGATTGCAAAAAAGTTTGACCTTGCCGGCCTCAAGGAATCGCTGCTCTATTATCAGCGCAAGAGAGGCAAGCGAATAACGCTTGAATATGTGCTTATCAAAGGCTTTAACACAGATAAAGATGATGTAAAATCTCTTAGGGATTTTATACAGGGGCTTTCTGTAATCGTAAATATAATTCCGTGGAATCGCGTGCCTGGCAGCAGTTTTCAGACGCCATCGCAAAAAGAAATCGATTTTTTTGTAAAACTTCTTGATGCAAACCAGATTTCATACAGCATAAGGCACAAAAAAGCGCAAAAGATCAGAGGCGCCTGCGGTCAGCTCTCATCAGAGACGCATTACCAACCATAAGGCAGAAAAATGATAAAATCGTTCAAATGTAAAGAAACGCAAAAGATTTTTAACGGCATAGTTTCAAAAAAAATACCTTCGGATATACAGAAAAGAGCAAGGCGCAGATTAGACTTTTTGGATGCTGCTGAAAATGTCGAAGATTTGCGTATTCCGCCATCTAATCATTTGGAAAAGTTGTCAGGCGACAGAGTTGGGCAATACAGTATTCGTATAAACGACAAATGGCGGATTTGCTTTGAATGGAACGATAACGGATCTGAAAATGTCGAGATTGTGGATTATCATTAAAAGTTTTATAAAAAATGCTTGACTTTACGCATTACATAATATATAATATTATCAAATAAAGAGGTATTGCTATGTCTAAATATATTGAACTCGACCATATTGGAACAATTCTGAAAGAGGAGTTTATGGAGCCAATGGGTCTGTCTATGAACTCGCTGGCAAAAGCCGTCGGC
>WQTU01000035.1 GCA_009786125.1 Spirochaetota bacterium | reverse complement strand
AAATCAGCTTTACCTTATTATCCTTTTTTCGTAGTTTTCTGCAAGAAAACGAGAAAAAATGTGGAAGCACTGATTAGAGTCAAATTTAATCAGTGCTTCCCCGGGGAAAGAATTTTTTTATTTGCTCAGTTCATTGCAGGAGAGATCATATAGTTATGAGAAATGTTTTTTTGCTTGTTTTTGCTTTTGTTTTATTTTTTAATGAAAAAGCTTTTTCGCTTACACCAATTCCGGCAGATCCGCAGTGCATACTTAACTGGCCGCAGAATACCTGGCGGGACAGCCGTTTTGAGGTTTTTTCCTGGGACAGGTTTCCGGAAATAGTTATTTTTGACACTGTTAGTTTTGATATGCAGGCGAGATTGTTTAAACGGCTTGCTTTTTTTGCGGAAAAAGCCGGATTCCGGGGGCGCCTGGCGCACTGCGCAGAAATTGCCGATCTTCACGGCTGGAATGCCCACAATTACAGGGCGGAGGATTTAGCGGTATTTTTCCAGACCGCAAGGGACACGAATTTTCCTCTATTGGATGAAGAATGGGAACTGGAATATATCCTGTATAGGGCAGGCGTTTTAAGATGGGATTCTGCTTCTCAAAGAATACTGCCCGGCAGAGGGGCGGTTCTTTCAATTTCACGAGAAAGGAGTCATTTTAACCTTCGCACCAGGTTTATGAACCACGAAGTATTTCATGGTCTTTATTTTATCGATGAGGATTTCAGGATATTCAGCCGCCAGAGGTGGGAAGCATTTCCCGAATTTGCAAGAAGGTTTTTTATTGCCTGGCTGGAAGTTCAGGAATACGATACAAATTATGAATTCCTTGTAATAAACGAATTCATGGGGCATATACTTCAATACCCTGTTGCCAATGCTGCCTGGTACTTTGGGCAGCATCTTCCGAACACTATACTCAGACGATCTCCCCGCCACAGCGTATATTTCCCAGAAAGGGAAGAGCGCACCAGAGAAGGAAACCGTTTCTGGCCAGATCTTGCCAGGGTCTTTACTGCCGAAGCCGAAGCATTTTCTGCTTATGTCAACCAACGCTGGGGGCTTGCCGCCGGTAGAGTCTGGCGTTAAATCCAAGGAATCGCTGATTAAATCCAATATTTAAGGAAGCACTGATTAAATTTGACTCTAATCAGTGCTTCCATATTTTTTCTAGTTTTCTGCAAAGAAAACGAGAAAAAAGGATAATAAGGTAATGCTGATTTATTCTCGATTGAATAAATCAGCGGTTCCTTAAGGAGCTTGGATATAATTAGCGAGAAATCATTTGGCAAAAGCCGCGGTTAATTAGTATATATAACACTTCCCGGAGGCACAGAGCTTGTTACCCATGTGTTTCCGCCTATTACAGAGCCTTTGCCAATAACAGTTTTTCCCCCAAGAATTGTAGCATTCGCATATATAATTACATTATCTTCAATATCCGGATGTCTTTTTTCTCCGACTCTGGGCTTGCCTTCCTTGTCAAAAGGAGATAACGCGCCAAGCGTTACTCCCTGATAAAGCTTTACCCGCTTTCCTATTGTGGCTGTTTCTCCGATAACAACACCGGTGCCGTGGTCAATAAAAAAGCTTTCGCCGATTTTAGCGCCGGGATGTATGTCGATTCCTGTTTTTGAATGCGCTTTCTCGGACATAATCCGCGGGATTATTGGCACACCATTTTTGTAGAGTTCATGCGCTATTCTGTGAGTCGCAATTGCCTCGATATACGGGTAGCTTAAAACAATTTCATCGAGCGAAGATGCAGCCGGGTCCCCGTCTTTTGCTGCTTTTATGTCTGTAATAAGGGTTTTTCTGATTTCCGGCAGGCTTTTTACAAGATGCAAAAGAGCTTTTTCTGCCCGCTGCTCACAGGGGCAATCCTTGCAATTTTGCTCCGGGCACATATAAGTAAAGCTGTCTTTTAGATGCTTGATAAATCTGTAGCATACATAGTGAAGCTGTTCGTTAATATACTGATTGATGTTATTAAGCGTTATATTATCTTCGCTAAAACAGCCAGGAAAAAGCACAGAGAGCAGAGCATCCAGTATGTCATAGACTCCTTCTCTCCCTGACCGCCCAAGTTCCTCTCCGACTGCTACGTGATAGTCTTCTTTTATGCTTTTTTCCAGCATATTTGATATTTCCGGAATAATTTCGTCTGAAAGATGTTTAATACTCATAGTTATAGAATATAAAAAAAAGGGGCTGTTGAACAGCCCCTTTAAATAAATGGTATTACGTGCAAGCACGCGCAAAGCGACCGCAGGGCAGAGCCCTGCACCATGCGCCTTCGGCGCATGGTGCCGCAGCAGAGCTGCGGGGTACGCGACCCTTTGTTTCCTCATTCGCTCGGTCATGTGCAAGCTCCGCTTGCCCGCGACTCTCGCTTCATTCGGAAATAATTGCCAAATATTATCTTACATACCGTGGAAAGCTTTAAGCATAGGAGCAATTACAAGAGCTACTATACACATAAGTTTCATAAGGGTATTCAAAGAAGGACCAGATGTATCTTTGAACGGGTCGCCTACTGTATCGCCTACAACCGCAGCCTTATGAGAAGGGGAGCCTTTGCCAATTGATTTGTCTGCTTCGATCATTTTCTTTGCATTGTCCCATGCGCCGCCGCTGTTTGCCATAAAAATCGCCATAACAACACCAGATGCTGTAACGCCAATAAGCAAGCCCACAAGCATTTCAGGACCTGCAGCAAAGCCTACGATAACAGGAGTAATAACCGCAATAACACCAGGAAGCATCATTTTCTTTAATGCGCCGGCTGTGCTTATATCAACACATTTTTTATAATCAGGAAGCTCTGTATTTTTAAGAATACCCGGTTTTTCCCTAAACTGCCTTCTAACTTCTTCAACCATATAAAAAGCTGCTTTTCCTACAGCAATTATTGCAAGAGCAGAAAACAAGAACGGAATTGTTGCTCCGAATATAACGCCTGCAATAACCCAGGCATTTGTAATATCAATATATGGTATTCCCATTGTTTCTTTAAAAGCAGAAAAAAGGATAATAGCTGTAAGAGCAGCAGAGCCAATTGCAAATCCTTTTCCAATAGCTGCTGTTGTATTTCCTACTGCATCAAGTTTATCTGTAATAACCCTTACTTCTTCCGGGAACCCTGCCATTTCCGCCATACCGCCAGCATTATCTGCAACCGGACCATAAGCATCAACAGCAAGCTGTACGCCAAGAGTAAGAAGCATTCCCAGACCGGCGATTGCTATGCCATAAAGCCCTGCCATAACAAAACTTGTAACAATAGCTACAGTAATAAGAAGAACCGCAGGGAAGCATGAAAGCATACCTATGCCCAAGCCTGTAATAATCGTAGTAGCCGGACCAGTTTCACATGCTTTAACAATTGAATTAACAGGTCTTTTATTTGTACCTGTAAAATATTCCGTAATAAGCCCGATTCCTATACCTGTTACAAGACCAACAACAGATGCAAGAGCTACGTTAAGAGCTCCAATTCCGTTGCCGAATGTCGCATCGCCGAAAAACAGGAAAGAGATAGGGAAGGTAGCAATTGCTGTAAGAATTGCAGCCACAAACATACCTGTATTAAGAGCAGTCTGCGGACTCTTGTTTGGCTTTGCTCTTACACATAATATACCAATTAGAGAACATACGATTCCCACAACACAAAGAACAAGAGGAAGAAAAATAAGCGTAAGCTGCATAGAAATTGAGTCAACCGGCAGTACAGCTCCAAGAACCATTGCTCCAATAATCGCGCCAACATAAGATTCAAAAAGGTCTGCGCCCATACCCGCAACATCGCCAACATTATCGCCAACATTATCTGCAATAACAGCAGGGTTTCTCGGATCATCTTCCGGAATACCAGCTTCCACTTTTCCTACAAGGTCTGCGCCCACATCAGCAGCTTTTGTAAAAATTCCGCCGCCAACCCTTGCAAAAAGCGCTATAGAGGAAACCCCAAGCCCAAAGCCCGTAATAATCGGAAGAATTACGTTTGCAAAATCTTCCCGGGTAATTGTTTCCGAAAAATTCACTATTGAATTTCCAGTTATCAAGAGCCCTGTTACAAGAACAATAAGCATTCCAAAAAGAGCAAGACCTACTACACTCATGCCCATTACCGAACCGCTTGCAAATGCTACCTTAAGAGCAGCCGAAATCCCGCTGTTTGCCGCTGCTGTTGTTGTTCTCGCATTTGCACGAGTCGCAACCTTCATGCCAATGTAGCCCGCAAGCCCGGAACAAATTGCTCCAACTATAAATGCCGCAGACTGAAGCCTTACAAACCCCTGGTTTCCAATAGCCAGGAATGCTGCAACTATAACTGCAAATGTCAAAAGCGTTTTGTATTCCCTTGCGAGAAAAGCCATTGCGCCATCTGCAACAAATCCGCTGATTTGTTTTAATTTTTCGTTTTCAACCGGTTGTTTGTTAATCCATTTTGTTCTGATAAAGGAATATATCAGAGCAATTGCGCTGCCCAAAATGGTTATACCAAGCACTAGTTCTATCTTCATAAACCCACCTTTTCTTGTTAAGTTAATTTTTTAATTTAATTTATAATACTACAAAATAGATTACATTGTTACAATAGAAAAAATAAAGAGATTATGCATAAATTTTTTGCTATGCCATATTTTTTATACTGATGATATACTGTTTTCTCTTAAAAAACTACGCCATGCTACCATTCGCCGGGAATAAAATCATCGGGTATATCCATTTTCATGGTGTCGCCGGATTGTTCGAGAACATAAAAGCCAGCCTCAAGCGCTAATTCCTTTACTTCGTGGGGAAATATTGCGCCCGCAATTGCTCCTAGAATCTTGCGTGTATCCCGATGTTTGTTACGATGCTCACGCAATATCCCCAGCCTTTTGATGTGGCGTTCTATATCTTTTTCCTTTGGTTCGGACTTTACTTCAACAGCGATAATAAAATCGCCGTTTTCCAGAAGAATATCAATTTCGGCTTTAACTTTTCTGTTTTCATCAAGAATTTGGCGGCGTCCGCAGGAAATATCATCAAAATGATACCCCAGTTTGTTAAAGCGTTCGGCAATGCCCGGAGCAACCAGATGCTCTGCCAGTTCTCCAAAACTATTATGCAACCCGCCCATTTGCTTGCTGAGCTCCTTAATTTGTCTGTCTGTCTCTTTCATTCTCTTGGCTGTTTCTTCCTGCTGCTTTCTGCCTTCCATAAGCGCCGCCCAGACATCTTCGAAAGTGTACCTTCGCTGCGGCTGCGGGGGTTTGTGATTATTTGCCATAATATTCTCCTCTTGCATTATAACCTGTTTTTATATTTTTTCATAGTTTTTTATACTGATGATATAACCGCAGCAATTCGCATTTTGATTCAAAAAAACTGCTTTTTTAGGGAATTGCTGATTAAATTTGACTCTAATTAATATCCCTTTGGGGCAGCAATTCCACAATTTTTCCTCGTTTCCCTTTGGAAAACTGCGAAAAAATGATAATAATGTATTGCTGCTTTATTCTCGATTGAATAAAGCAGCGATTTTTTAGCAAGAAATTTTTACTTTTTCTATATATTATTTTATAGAAATATTGTAAAATTCACGGGAAACAGAAGCAAAACTATGATGATTTTAACAAGACAAGACAAGACAAGACAAGACAAGACAAGACAAGACAAGACAAGACAAGACAAGACAAGACAAGACAAGACAAGACAAGAC
>WQTU01000034.1 GCA_009786125.1 Spirochaetota bacterium | reverse complement strand
CCTTTGGGGATTTGCAGACCGCCGAGGGTTGAGCGCGCCGGAAAAGAGACTTCCTGCAAAGCATTGTCCTTGAAAAAAAGCTCATACACTTTGTTGAATTCCGGGAAATCATTTATGTTTTTAAGAAAGCAGGTTGTTTTTACAATTTTGTCTACTGAGCTTCCGGATGCTTCAACAATAGCTTTGAGATTTTTAAGTACAAGCTCTGTCTGCTCTTTTACATTATTTCCCTTTATTAAACCTGTTTCCGGGTCAAGAGGAATCTGTCCGGAAATAAAAACAAAGTTTCCTGTTTTAATTGCCTGAGAATATGGACCTACTGCTTGCGGTGCAGATTTTGTATTTATAACTTCTTTCATTTGGCGCTCCTTCTTTCTTGCAGTGTCCTCAATGAACACTGCATAACTTCCCAGCCATAAGCCAGAGGGCTGGACTTCGCACGCGCGTGGCAAGCGCAACGAAGTTTCCAGCGAAATCGCGTGTGGTTGCGCAGTGTCCTCGATGGACACTGCATAACATTGCGGCAAGGTACGCACGCAATGTTAAATCTCTCTCGCCTCAAGGTAATATCTTTTTTCAATGGCTTCACCTATCGAAAAAGTCTTTCGCGGATACACACCTTTTTCTGTTATGCGGCTAAAAAATGTTTTTTTGCTAATAGCCGGCAGCAGAAACCCAATGTTGCTCTCTTTTTCGCAGAGCTGCATGAGGTCTTCCTCGCCGTGAATATAGTCAATCTCTGCATTGCTGCCAGCAAGATATTTATCAAGAAAAACCTGAAGTTTTTCCGCAGCCAGAATATTTGCCTCATCCTTTAATGTAATCTCTCCATAGTTATTTCCAAAAGCAAAAATTATTTTGTTCGCCTGTTCCGGAGTTTTTACATCGCTGCGGTTTATTTTTGTTATTTTGCAGCCTGCTTCTTTTTCAAACGCGCTAAGCATCTTGGCGCTGTCAACATCGAAAACAACCCTGTGTATCGGGTGAAAACTAAGCCCATTGCTGTTGATATTAACAACTTCGACAAGCGCATAACGTGCAGGGTGGTCGGCAGGAATACCAGGCTTCTTTTTTATAATATTCCAAACCTCTTTTGCTGCGGCAAGAGAGTGGTTGCCGTCCCCAACTGTAAAGAGAGTCCTGTTTTTCTTTGCAAGCTTTTCTAAAGCTTTTTCGAGATATTCAAAATCATCTTTTTTATTTATGTGCCAGCCCCTGATTTTCCCGCCGTTTTTCATCAGTTTAAAGTCATAGAGTTTTCCAAGCCCGTCTCGCTTCGAATAAAAATATTCAACAATTGAGCCCCCATCATCATCAATGAGAAAGAGAATGTGAGGAAGATCGAGCGACGCGTTTTCCCTTATTTTAATTCGCGGAGGAAGCCTGTCCACGACTGTTTTTTCCGTAGGCCGGATAAGCGAATCCGACTTTTCGCTATAGTCATATTTTTCAAGATCAACTGCAATCAGAAGCCCCTGCCGCGACTCTGTGTGCGGCGTTTCCCTTTCCACAAGAACAAACCCCTCGGGAAGCTTTTTAAATATTCCGCTTTTTAAATAATCATCCATATTTTTATTAATAGAAGAAATTGTATTTTCAAGCACAATTTCTTTAAGATAACATTCCGGCAGAATAAGATTTAAAGTGGACGGATGTCCCTCTGTAATTTTCTTTACATCCTCCCAGTAATCTTTATTGGAAGTAAACTGATCGCAAGCAATCACAGCCCATTTTTCAAGGTCTGCCCTGGTCTTGTCGAGCAGAAGAATCTCCGGCACTTTTACTCCGAATTGTTCAAATTTTTGCATATTGTTTCCCTTTATGTCATCAGAATAAAAAAATAATAAATATTTTCCAAGTTGTTTTTAATAAAAATCTTCTGTTATACTGATAAAAACAACTTTAATTTGATTTATCAGTAAAGTGTAATTTTAACGGAGGTTGATAAGATGATAAACAAAGATGTAGCGGCAATGTTAAATGATCAGATTACAAATGAGTTTCATGCCGGGTACTTGTACCTTTCTATGGCTGCGCAGGCAGAAGATATGAATCTTCCTGGGCTTGCAAACTGGTTTTATGTTCAGCATCAGGAGGAACATACTCATGCAATGAATATTTTTAAATATTTGACAGAGCAGGGGGTTAAAATCTCTTTGAAGGAAATTAAGGCTCCGAAGGTGACGTGGGAGAGTCCTGTTGAGATGGCAAAGGATGGATTAAAGCATGAGGAGTTGGTTACAGCCACGTTTCATAAGATAATGGATGCTGCTCATGCTGCGAGGGATTATGCGTCGATTGCTTTTATGAACTGGTACATAAATGAGCAGGTCGAAGAAGAGGCTGCTGCAAAAGACCTTATCCGGAAATTCGAAATGGCGGAAAACAGATCAGCTCTTTTGTTTATTGATGCTGAGCTTGCACAACGGGTTTTTGCTCCGGCGCTTCCTGTAAAAGCAACCCCGGTTCAGCTTGCTTAGTGTAAAAGTCCTAAATTAGGCGTAAAATCAGGACTACAAGTTCGAAAAATACGCCTAGATTAGGATTACAAGTCCTAAATTTACGCCTAATTGTTGACATTCGTGCTAAAAGATGCTATATTTAGGACATGAAAGCGCGTAAAATTAGTCACTATCTTGCAAAACTAGCCAAAAGCCCGCTAAATCGCATTTTAGTTTTTACAGGCGCAAGGCAAACCGGCAAAACCACTTTAGCTAAAAATTATTTTCCGAATTTCAGGTATCTTTCTATCGAAGATCCGGTAGCCAGAGGGCAATATGTTAAGTTAACAGCAGCGCAATGGAAAGAACTATACCCCCTTGCGATTTTAGATGAAGTTCAGAAAGAACCAAGATTGATCGAAAGTATAAAATCTGTCTATGATCAATGGCAAGAGCCGCGGTACATATTGCTTGGCTCAAGCCAGTTATTGCTGCTCGAAAAAGTCAAAGAAAGCCTGGCTGGGCGGTGTGTCATAATTGAGTTATTTCCCCTTACTTTGCCGGAGCTGTTTACGCAAAACTGGGGCGATACAGTTAAAGAATCTTTGTTTCAGCAATATTTACAGCAGCCAAAACAGAGCTTAAATTTTTTGCCTGATTTTCTGCTTGAGCCGCAAATGGCGCAGAAAAAAATTGCATGGAATCACTATGTACAATTTGGCGCTTATCCTGCATTGACTAATCCGTTATTAACAGATGAAGAGCGCCGGGTTTGGCTGCGCGACTATGTTAAAACTTATCTGGAGCGGGATGTTCGGGATTTGGCTATGTTTCGTGATTTGGAACCTTTTGTCCGGCTGCAAAAATATCTTACTTTGCGTACTGCTCAGACGCTCAATATTTCTGATATTGCAACACAACTGGGACTGGCAGCCAAAACTGTGCAAAGATATATACGTTACTTTGAATTAAGTTATCAGATACTGATGCTGCCTGCCTGGTCGCGCAACACCGGAAAACGGTTAGCCAAAATGCCCAAAATTCATTATTTAGATAACGGAGTATTGCAGGCTGTTTTGCAAAAACAAGGCGGCACGACCGGCGCAGAATTCGAAAGCCTGGTAACAGCGGAAATATATAAGCAAGTACGTTGTTTGCAAATGGATATCAGCTTTTATCATCTTCGCACGCAAGATGGATATGAGGTGGATCTTTTGCTGGAATTACCGCATGGTTATATAGCTTTCGAAATAAAAATGGCAGAAAAAATTAAATTAACAGAGCTTAAGCGTTTAAAAAAACTAAATGACTTGCTCGATAAGCCGCTTTTACATGCTTTTGTTTTATCCAATGATGACCAAACTCATGAATTAGCTCCGAATTTTACTGCTGTAAATGCTGCTTATTTTTTGGGGTGAAGCTTACAGGCTTAGTTGTTATGCGATGTGTTTAGTATTTATAGTAATTTTTTCAACGGATTCTGAGGAATTTTCATAAATCTAGTCTACTTTATTTGGTCATTCCGTTTTGCGCCATTCCCACGCCTCACTTCACCCACCCTGGTCTTGCTACGCAAGCCTTTATTCGGGCGGTCAAAACATCGTCAGCCTTGAACGTTAGGCGACGTATTTGCTTTTAATATTTTCCTTTCATAAATAGTTTCAATTCATTATACTTTTCTTCAGTATCAAAAAAATGATTTTTTATTATACAAGCCATATTTAATCCAAGATAAATATAAATTGAATTTTTGTCATATGCTATTTTGAATATTTTATCTTTTGTAATTATCCCCAATTCAAAGATCAAGTGCAATAAAAAGTTAAGGGGAAGGATTTAACCCCCTCCCCAGAAACGGTTATTGCCTTTTCAATATTCAATAACCGAAGCATTCCCGAAAAATCTAATAGTACACATCAGTATGATGTACGATTCCGAGATGCTTCTTTCCTGCATTTCATTTTTTCTTGCTTTCTTTGGCAAGCTCGGTTTCTATTTTTTCAAGTTCTTTGATGTCCATCAGATATTCCTGCTGCCATTCTTGCTGTTCCAGAGGGCGCATGCGGTTGCGATATTTAGTGTACTCGGCAAGGGCTTTTTCTTCTGCCTTTTCGCGCGAGATTGTTCCCTTTCCTGTTAAAATCGCCTTGCGGTTGAATTCAATTATTCGATTAAGTTCGTTTTCCAAATCTTTCATAAATATTAGCCGCCCTGATTTTGCTTCGTGTTCTGCATAATCAAGGAATGCAATAACAATATAACGCAAATCGTCAAGTTCGCCTTGCTGCAAATAGTTTTTTGCAATAGTAACATCGGCACGGGTAATGCGGCGATCAGGGCTTCCTTCCCGCGAAGTCAAGCCCATATTACTTTTTTGGGAATCGACACGTGCATGGATTATTTCAGGAGCAGTATGTCGTGTTATGGCGTAATGTACCTTATTTTGTACGCGAGCAAAAAATTCAAGCGTTTCTCTGTAATCATGCTTGTAGTCTGCAGAAAGGGCGTAAATGTCTTTTAGCTGCTGGTATAGCCGGCGTTCGCTTGTTTGGAGTTTACGCGGTAGCCTACGGCGATAATCATATCAAGATTGTAGAAAGCAGTATTGTAGGTTTTTCCGTCGGCGGCAGTATGTGCAAAATTTGCACATACTGATTTTTCCAGCAACTCACTTTCCTTATATATGTTTCTAATATGTTTTGTGATGACGCTTCTTTCAACCTCGAAAAGCTCGGTCATTGCTTTTTGCGTAAGCCAGAGTGTTTCATCGCGAAGCAGTGCGTTAATCTGCACTCGTCCTGCAGAGTTTTTATACAGAAAGAATTGTGGCGGTGTCGTTAATTCAGTTTTATGCTTTTTCAATTTTATCATTTTTAAGACAAAATGTTCAATTGCTTAGATTTTATCGTACTGAGGCATGGTTTTGCATCAGTATGACGTGCGATTATTGTTGAAAATCAGCGATTATGATACCTCTTGCGTTCAGTAGAAATGATACCTTTTCTTAAAAATCAGTAGAAATGAAACCTTCAACATTTTATGAAAAAGC
>WQTU01000033.1 GCA_009786125.1 Spirochaetota bacterium | reverse complement strand
GAAGTTGTAAATAAATGGCTGGATAAATACCACCATTACCGCCCGCACGATTCCCTAAAGGGGATGACACCAGCAGAATTTTCTGATACTATGGGTATATCCATTCCTAAGGTTGCTGTGTCCTATAGGTAGTGAGTATGGACACAGGAGTTACAATGAAGAATAAATATGTTTTAAAAACTTCGCATGACAAAACTAAAACAGAAGTTCTGGGGATCAAGGGTATGCACTGCGCAAGCTGTGCTGCAAATATAGAGAAAGTTTTAAAAAAAAGAGGAGGCATTGTTGAGGCGCGCGTAAACTTTGCAACAGGAAAAATCCGCGTTGAATGGGAGCCTAGCAAGCTAAAACTTTTTGATATAAAAAAAGCAATTACAGAACTGGGTTTTACTCCTGTTGAAACAGAAGAAAAAAACGAAAAAGAAAAAAGAGAAAAACAGGAACTTAGGGCAATGACAAGAGATCTTATTTTTTCTTCCGTTGCAGTTATTCCGTTATCTTATATTGCAATGGCTCCCATGATGCCAATCAGCCTTCCTTTTCCTTCTTTTTTGCAGCCCGCAGAAAACCCTTTTGTTTTTGCTTTAACAAGTTTTATCCTGGTGCTGCCAGCACTATATGCAGGAAGAAGATTTTATCTTTTGGGTTTTCCTGCTCTTGTAAAAATGCGTCCCAATATGGACAGCCTTATTGCTGTCGGGACTTCTGCAGCTATGATTCACAGCACAGCGAATCTTATGCGAATTGCAGCAGGCGATATTCATGCAGTGCATTATCTCTATTTTGAAACAGCAGGTATGATTATAACGTTAGTTCTTCTTGGCAAGCTGCTTGAAGCAAAAGCAAAAAGCAGAGCAGGAAAATCAATAAAAGCCCTAATGAATCTTGCGCCCGAAACAGCAACAGTTTTCTTAGATGGAATCGAAAAAGAGGTTGCGACCGAAGAACTCGAAAAAGGTGATATTATAAGAATCCGCCCTGGAGATAGAATTCCTGTTGATGGTATTGTAACAGAAGGGCACAGCGTTGTTGATGAATCAATGCTTACCGGCGAAAGTATTCCTGCGGAGAAAAGGGCAGGGGATATTGTAACAGGCGGTAGTATAAACAAAACAGGTTCTTTTCTTTTTAAAGCTACGTTTATTGGAAAAGAAACAACTCTTGCGCGAATAATAAAAATTGTCGAGGAGGCGCAAAACAGCAAGCCCTCCATAGCGCGCCTTGCGGATAACATAGCTGCATGGTTTGTTCCTGCTGTATTGCTAATTGCTTTGGGCTCTGCCGCAGCCTGGATGATAGCAGGCAAAGGAATAGTATTTTCTGTTAATGTGCTTACGTCTGTGCTTCTCATTGCGTGCCCGTGCGCGCTTGGTCTGGCAGCGCCCATTGCTGTAATTGCAGGTGTTGGCCGGGGCAGTGAACTCGGCATACTGGTGAAAAGCGGCGAGGCTTTGCAGAAAGCTGCAAAAGTAAACGCAGTTCTTTTTGATAAAACAGGAACACTTACAGAAGGCAAACCAACGGTCACAGACATTTTTTCTCCGATTTATACTGATGATGAATTGCTTTCAATTATTGCTTCTGTTGAGACTTCATCGGAGCATCCTTTTGCAAAAGCTATTGTAAAAAAAGCTATGGAGCAGAATTTAACGCTTGGCAAACCTGTTAATTTTGAAGCTACGCCCGGCGGAGGCGTATACGCAGAGCTTGCCGATTTTAACCCAAAACTTATTGATGTTCAAAACCTGGCGCAAAGTGAGGCGGGAGGCGTTTTTGCTGACCAATGGCCGGGAAATAGCGGCAATTTATCCGAAAATACCGATCATCGGTATGTTTTGGGCGGAACTTCCTCTCAAACGAGCGAAAGCTCCCAGCCGGTAATGAAAAATATTGCTGTATTGGCAGGAACAAAAAAGTTTTTATTAGAAAAAGGAGTTTTGGAAAAATCAGTATATAATCACGGCTCCGGCGAAACAATTTTTAGCAAAGCCGAAGAATTTTTCGAAAAAGGAAAAACTGTTATCTACATGGCGGTAAAAACCAGTGGCGCCTGGAAACTTGCGGGGCTTGTAGCGCTAAGGGATAACTTAAAATTAGAAAGCCGCGGTGCTGTAAAAACCCTAAAAAGCATGGGTATAAAAACCTATATGATCACAGGCGACAATCGAAAAGTTGCAGATGCTATTGCCAAAGAAGCCCAAATCGACGAAGTAAGAGCAGAAGTGCTTCCTGAGGCTAAGGCAGCTGAAGTTAGGAAACTCAGGGAAGAAGGCTTTACTGTTGCGATGGTCGGCGACGGAATAAATGACGCTCCTGCGCTTGCAGCTTCGGATGCAGGCATTGCAGTAGGAAGCGGAACCGATGTTGCAATTGAGAGTGCAGATATTATTCTTGTTCGCAGCAATATATCAGATGTTGTATCTGCAATATTGTTGTCAAAAGCAACAATCAGGAATATAAAGCAGAATCTTTTCTGGGCATTTGGGTACAACACACTTTTGATACCTGTTGCAGCGGGTATTTTAACTTTTGTCGGAGGACCGCTTTTGAATCCCATGTTTGCAGCAGGTGCAATGTCTTTATCTTCTCTTTCTGTTGTTCTGAATGCGCTAAGACTCAGAAACAGCGGCACAGCTGCCGCACCCAACGACGCAACACAGACGCAGTGACTTGGCAAGCTGCACCGAAGCCGGAGTCAGAGGCGAAGAAGCGCAAAGCGAAAATATTCTTGATTGATTTTTTTCACTTATTAAAAAAATATGTTGCAAAAAAAAATAAATACTATATATTAGAATTAATGAAAACTTAGGAGAGGGGATAGCTATGGCGAAATCGCAAGATGCAAAAAAAGAAGAAAAGAAAAAGCCTGCAAAATCTCCAAAAGAGAAAAAGCAGGCAAAAGTAGAAAAAAAACAAGCAAAAAAATGATTTTCTGATTTTAAAAGGCATTATACCGTGGAGCTAACTTTGCAGTGTAATGCCTTTACTTCGTTGTCCACATTCCAGATGCAGGCGAATTGATAAAATATATTTCTTCCCCATCTTCCATTGTGTTAAAACCATACTTCATTTTTCCTACAGGATATTTTCGTAAAATTTCAACCAGATCAAGGTAGCGATAATTTACACCCTCAATTTCTTCTCTCGTTAAAAACCCTGGCGCATAATAAACCTTAAACCTTTGGTTAGAAGAGCCATGTATAAGATGAGCTGTAACGTGCGCCATCTCCTGCAGCTTTTTCTCTGCGCGCCAGAGCTTAATAATTTCATCTGTCCCTGCATATCCATATCTTCTGATAATTTCATCTGCCTCAGAATTCTCCCCAAACCGCTTTAGCCCCGGCGCAATTATAATCAATTCCCCGTTATCGACCAAAGCTTTTCTGGTGCGGTAGATTGCCTTGTTTGCAACCCAGGTGCTTTCGAATTTATCACAATCCATAAAAGCGATTATTTTTTTTAGAGGCGGAACTGTAATAATATTTTCCTGCATCGAATGCTTTGCAGCAAGCAGATAAGTCTCAAAATCATTGCCGCAGTAAAAACCAGTATGCACAAGCTCGCTCCTTTCGTTTAACATCATAACAAGCTGAATATAAACAAGCGGCAGGCTGCCAAGAAAATCATTTTCTGCCTTGTTAAGACACTCCCGTATCGGCGAAACAATTGAGCCCAAAATATTTTCTATGCCGCAACAGGCTGATGCAATATGAGTAGAACTGATAGTCGCAGTTCCGCCAAGCCCTATCAAAAAGTTTTTGTTGTGGCTTGCAAAACCAAGCACTTCGTGAGGAACCACATGCCCAATATTCAGAATTATATCCCATTCCCGGCTTAGCAGAATCTCGTTTATTTCGATTGAAATATCCCAGTTTGCAGCGCCGGAAGTTACTTTTTTTACATAATCAGCAGGCACATCACCGATTTTTTTTACACCGTTAACTGCATCGTGTTTTAATATTTTACTTTCCGGAATGCTCCCGAAAACTTTTTTGTTCTGTTCTTCGGTATGAGGAACGTGCTGTCCAAGCGTAGGCAGAACATAGACCTCGCAGCCCCAGGCAGAGCCGGCAAAGTAATTGTATAAAATCTCGGTAATCCAGCCGCAGCCGCTGTATGCCCTTGTAATATCAGGAGGAAGCAGAAGTATTTTTTTTGGAGCCGGGCAGATTCTTTGCAAACATTCTTCTGCGCTTTTTATAACAAGAGATTTAATTTCGTCTCTGGTAATTTCTTTTTTTTTCTCAAAAAACCACGCCATGCTACCACTCGGCGGGGACAAAATCATCAGGTATATCCATTTTCATGATATTGCCCGATTGCTCCAGCACATAAAAGCCCGCCTCAAGCGCTAATTCCTTTACTTCGTGGGGAAATATTGCTCCTGCGATTGCCCCCAGAATCTTTCGCGTATCCCGATGTTTGTTACGGTGCTCGCGCAATATCTCTAGTCTTTTGATGTGGCGTTCTATATCTTTTTCCTTTGGCTCGGACTTTACTTCAACAGCAATAATAAAGTCATTGTTTTCCAGAATTATATCAATTTCGGTTTTGACTTTCCCGTGTTCATCAAGAATTATGCGACCGCCATGAATTCTATCCCCTTTAGGAGAAACAGAATCAAAGTGATACCCGAGTTTGTTAAAGCGTTCAATAATACCTGGAGCAACCAGATGCTCTGCCAGTTCTCCAAAACTATTATGTAACCCGCCCATTTGCTTGCTAAGCTCCTTTATTTGTCTGTCAGTTTCTTCCTGCTGTTTTCTGTTTTCCATAAGCGCAGCCCAGACATCTTCGAAAGTGTACCCCCGTTGCGGCTGCGTGGATTGATGACTACTTGCCATAACACTCTCCTCTGTACATTATAACATATATAACCGCAGCAATTTGCATTTTGATTCAAAAAAACGCTTTTTTAGCAAGAATTTTTTACTTACGAATAGGGCGTCTATGATAAAAGTCAAGCACTTTTTGGTTCTTTCCCACGTCAAACGCATGAATGATCTACAACCTTGAAAATCGTTGAAACAGTTTAAAAGTACTCTATCCTCATACATGTTGCCGTGGTTCTTTTTCAACGTTAAAACGTAATCTACTCGCTTTTTTTGGATTACTTTGGCTATTTCCTGCTGCGTTCCCATTGCGTCTATCGTTATTACTTGACCTTTGACGTTCAGCATATTCAGCAATTCCGGTATAGCGGTGATTTCATTCGATTTTTCAGCTACCAGTTTTTCTCCTACACAAAAACCGTCCTCGTCTACAGCGCTTACTATGTGGTTTGCTTTTTGGTTTTTGTTCCCATTCCCACACTGCGTTTTTCC
>WQTU01000032.1 GCA_009786125.1 Spirochaetota bacterium | reverse complement strand
CGCTTCTTGTATACTCTGTTCTTCCGCCGGTGTTGGCAGAATAAAAAGCATTAACATACCTGCCGTTGTGTTTTAAAAAAATCCCTCTTGTTTCCTCAACAGCCCTTGTAGTTCTTATATCTTCGCCCGTGTATCCCCGGTAAAAAGCTGACAGTATTGAGCCGGAAAGATCATACCCTCTGTGGCTGAATCTGCCCATATTTGCAAGCGTATATGATCGTGCCGCAATTGCCTGGGCTGCAAGCGCTTCCGGCGGCCAGGACGGAGGCATTTCCGAAGGAACAACGGAATAAAGATATTCTTCAAGAGCTAACGTATTTACAATAGTTATGCCTTGCCCCTGAACCGGAATAAACCTGAATCTTCCCCTGTAAGCCCTGTCTTCCTGTCCTGCTGTCTGGTGTCCTACGCTATGCGAGACATCGAAAAGAATTGTTGTTGTCCGCGAAGATTCAGGTATAAGATGAAATGCTGTATTTACTCTTAAAAGCAGTTTTTCGTTTTCATCATAAATATCAATGCTGCCATTATTAAATTTAATTTTTAAAATATAATCTCTTCCGCCGCGAAAAATTATGTTATTGGAGTCATCTGTTATGGAGAAATTATAGCCTGTTTTAAGAAAAAATTCCTGAAGCCCGTTTCCAAGTCCGATTCTGACTTGAGGCATGGCATCAGGATTTGCTGTAAATGTTCTGGGCACAGGAGCTATTGCAATTCGCCTTCTTTCCTGTGCCTGCTCTGCTCTTCGCGCTACAATAGCAGGATGTTGTTCTTCAAATTCCAGAATATTTTTTTTTGTTTCTGTATCCCACGGTCTTATTGCCAATGCTCTTTTTAAAGCAGCATAGCCTTCTTCAAGCCTTCCCTGGTTTAGAATTGCTCTTGCAAGATACGGTCTTCCCTGCGTAAGATTAAAATCCTGGCGCAGCGCTTCGGTTAACTCTCTTTCAGCTGCCCTAAAATCGCCTCTCCTGTAATGAATTTGCCCAAGTTTAAGGTGAGCCACAGGAAAAAAGTCATTCGCCCTTATAGCAGCTGAAAAATGCTCAATAGCTTTGTCCTGCATACCTAGATTTTTGTATGCCCATCCTGCGAAAAAATGGTTTTCTGCCCTTATCTCACTTCTTGTCTGATTTGAGAAAAGCTTGCTGAATGTATTAATTTCATTTAAAAACTCTTCGTAATTGCCGGCAAGAAATAATGGAAGCGATTTTTCTTCCCACATAGTGCCAGAGATATTATTTATCTCTGGCGAACCAATACACCGGGCATCATATCTTGATAAAACAGCTGTGGCTCTTTTATATTCGCCTCTTTCTTTAAGAAGCCTTACAAGACTTAAAAGCGCTTTTCTGTTTCCGGGCGCGGTTTTAAGTATATCTTCAAATAGTTTAATAGATAGTTCTATATTCCCGTTGTAGTAAGCCATAATTGCACTCATCATTTTTTCCGGATCAACTTCTGAATTAGCGGATTTTATATCCTGGAGATCAAAATCATGGGGAGTAATTTTAGTATCAGGAGTTGCAGTTGAGGCACACCCCGAAAAGCATAATGGCAGCAATATGGAAAGAAAAATAAAAATTGTTATAATGGCAATAAAATATTTTTTTCTGTTTTTAAAAGAAGATTTTTCATTTTTTGTATTTGTCATATAAAATAGATTATATCATTAACAAAAGATTTTTAATAGAGAAACATTAAAAATCTTTTAGTTATTAACCTAGGGACCCGAGTGTCGCGAGCAAGCGCAGTTTGCACATGACCGAAGCGACGACAGTTAATGAAGGGTTGCGCGAAGCATACCCTTTAGTTTTCTAAGGCTCTTTCTATCCAGGATTATCATTTAAGCTGTGCAAACCCTGTTTCGTCCGCCTGTTTTCGCTTCATACAAAGCTATATCGCTTCTCTTTATAATATCCTCGTATGTTTTATCCTCAGGCAGCCTGCTGCTTATTCCTGCGCTTACCGTAACCCAAATGCGCGTATCTGTATTCAGAGTTATTTCTGTTTTTTCAACAAGCTTGATCGCTCTTTCTGCAATTTTTAAAGCATTTTCCTTGTTTGAAGCATTCAGCACAGCCATAAATTCTTCGCCGCCATATCTCGAAAATATGTCATTGGAGCGAAATTGGGAATTTAACAATTCACTTACTTTAACCAATACCTTATCTCCGCTGTCATGCCCGTATGTATCATTTACTTTTTTAAAAAAATCTATGTCAAAAATTACAATACTTAGCGGAGTATCTTGTTCTGCTGATATTTTAAATGCTTTGGATATAAACTGCGAAAGAGCCAGCCTGTTAGGCACAGAAGTAAGCGCATCTGTTGTTGCCAGTTCAACAAGCTCTTTTTTGGAGTTCTGGAGCTTGATAGTCATTTCATTAAAAGCTTTGGAAAAATCCCCCAGAAAATCTACTCTCTGGGAAAAATCTCCTGAAGCAACCATTTTCGATTGCCAGGTAAGATGCTGCAAATCCGACTGAAGGGCTTTGAGATTGGAAATAATATACCCTTTTCCTATTACATATCTCTGCAATTCCCCTTTTGCCAAAGCAGAGGTTAATTCTCTTAAAGCAATTATGGCATCATATAATTTTTTAAAATCAGGGTCATCGAATAAATTAGAATTAGCGGCAAAATTTTCCGGCACCTTTACACTTGTCAGCAAAGAAAAAATATATTTTATAAGCTTATTCAGCTCATTTTCGTTTTGTTGCAAAGTATTATTTGTAGTAATCTCTTCCATGCCGCACTTACCTGACAATATAGTTCCCTACTGTTGTAAGGAAACGCATGAAAAACGCTATTTTGTTATAACATAAAGAATTACTAAATGTGTAAAATTTCGTGTAGCATTTACTAATTTTTTATCCTGTAATGAATTACAAGTTTTCATGCGTTTGCCTTGCTTATTGTTGTGTTACCAAAAACCTGCATGTTCTTGCGCCTGTACACCAGCAGTCAATTTCTTTTGCCTGCCAATTTTTTCCAGTAAAGTTCTCAAAAAGCGCGGCAATAAAACCCTCGTCGTAAATACAGGTTTCGTAATCCATTTCCGGAAGTCCTGAGCAGTCAAGATCTTCATCAACAGTAAGTATAACTTTTCCAACATCAAGCGCAGCTTCTTCGATTCTTAATATACCGATTTTTTTTTCTTTAAGAACTTGTTGTGTTTTGCTTACAAACTCTTCTACGGAAGATACAGGATTAATATATGCTTCAAAAAAATAATTGCCTGCAACTTTTCCTGCTTCATAAAATATTTTATCAACTTCTTCTGCTCCAATTTTCTGCTCCATTGCGTCTCTTAATGTAAACTGCATCAGGCGGTACATTTCAAGGTCTACTACAGTTTCTAGATTTTGTCTTCCAAGAGCTAAATTACCTATCAGCTCTTTGCTGAATTTATACTTTCTCATAAAATTCCATCCTTTTTTGTAATATATTTCCTGTAACTATATAAATATTAACTGATTTTTTAATTAAAATAAACCATATTTTTATAAATTTGACTATAAAGCCATTAAGAGCAAAAAAATCTTGAATAGGTTAGGGGATAAATATATACTGTATCTGAAGTCTGCCGTGTTGCCCAAGCAAATATAAATTGCCATAATATGGTCTTGTCCAGGAGGAATAATGGAACTTGCTGCCCAGGAAGTAAATAAAATTCTTGAAAATTGTGTAGTATGCAATTTTTTATCTCCGCTTGGAAAACGCCTATATTTTCCCAAAGGAATTGTTTCTCAATCTGCCGAGGCAAAAGAAAAAGCAAAAAAATATGATGCAACCATAGGAATGGCTACAGATGGCAGTGAACCTATGTTTCTGCCTTCGGTAATGAAATATTTTAACAATCTTAAGCCTTCGGAAATATTCAGCTATGCCTCTTCCAATGGAAATTCTGCTCTAAGGGAGCTCTGGAAAAAGGAACTGCTCCGGAAGAATCCTTCGATTAGAAAAAATACGCCAATTTCCCTTCCTGTTGTAACAGCAGGTCTTACGCACGGTATTTCGCTCGTTGCTGATATGTTTGTTGATAAAGGCGATAATGTAATTCTTCCTGATATGTATTGGGGAAATTACAGATATATTGTTGAAAACATGCGGGAAGCTCATATTAAAACTTTCCCTTTTTTTGATAATCAGAGATTTAATCTAAAAGCTCTTGAAGATGTTATAAGATCATCCAATTCCAAGAAAGTATCTGTTGTTTTAAATTTCCCGAATAATCCTACGGGCTATTCTTCTTCTTTAAATGAGATTGAGCAGCTTACTTTGATGTTTAAAAAGCTTGCAGATGAAGATTATAAACTGATGGTAGTTTGCGACGATGCATACTTCGGGCTTTTTTTTGAAGAAGAGACTTTTAAGGAATCTGTTTTCGCGAAATTGTGCGATCTTCATGAAAGTATTTTTGCAATAAAAATTGATGGTGTTACCAAAGAGGAGCTTGCATGGGGATTCAGGATTGGCTTTCTGACTTATGGCGGAAAAGGCATAACAGAGGCGCAATATAAAGCGCTTGAGCAAAAAACAGCAGGCGCGATTCGGGCGACAGTTTCAAACTGCAATACTGTTTCCCAAAGTCTTTTGGTTAAAGAATTATCAAATGGAGAATATCATAATGAAAAGAATCTTGCATTCAGGAAAATGCAGGATAGATACTTAAAGGTAAAAGAAGTTGTAGCAAAAATGCCGCAGGATGTGCCGCTCCGCACGCTTCCTTTTAACTCTGGTTATTTTATGGCTTTTGAGCTTTTGGGAAAAGATGCTGAAAAACTGAGAAAGCATCTTTTGGATAATTATGAAGTAGGAACAATTTCTATTTCAAATAAATATCTGAGAATTGCTTTTTCTGCTGTTGATGCAGAACAGATTCCAGATTTATATAATATTGTATTTAAGGCAGCGAAAGAGCTTTAACAAAAAGTGATATGATAACATAAACAAGGCTTGCGGCTGTTACGCTTC
>WQTU01000031.1 GCA_009786125.1 Spirochaetota bacterium | reverse complement strand
AAAAAAATGAAAATCAGATACAAAGAGACTTTAATTCTTGCGGCGCTGTCGATTCCCGGCGCCATCCTTTCATACATCATCGTTTATAACTTTGAAAGCAGGCTCGTCATACTGACTGGTATTGTAATTACATTGGTTGTCATACTTACGCTGGCCGGGTTAATTGTTTCCCGGTTTGATAAAAAAACAGAAGCCGGCAACATCAATACAATGCTGCGCGATTTTATAGACAGCGTACCGGTGGGAGTCGAAATTTTCGATAAGGATTACAACTGTCTTGAGATCAATAAGGCGGCTGAAGTTTTGTTCAATACCACCAAGGAAGAACATTTTAGCGGCAGCCTCAAACATTTGCCTAAATTCCAGCCGGGCGGCAAAGACTCGCTGGAATTTTTGAAGGATGCAGGAAAAGAAGCTTATGAAACAGGCAGCGCTCGTTATGAGTTTATGTATCATCGTGCAGACGGAACGCCGCTTCCGGTTATGGAATTCTGCCAGCGTATAATGATTAACGGGGTGGCTCATCTGGTCACTTACATTCAAGACATGACCGAAACATACAAGCAAAGAGAGCTGGAGCGCCTGGCTCTTGAAAAGAATCAAGTCATACTTGACGCCGCGCCCATAGTCTGCGCCATCTTCGACACGGACAGCAACTGCGAAGAGGTCAATAAGGCCGTGGAAACCATATTCAATACCACCAAATCCGAATACATGAATAATTTTGAAAAGTTTCTGCCGAAATTCCAGCCGAACGGCAAAGAGTCGATGCAACAGTCAATCGACTATATCAACCAGGTTCTTGAAAAAGGTTCCTCCATTTATGAATTCATGTACCAGCTTAAAGATGGAACGCCGGTTCCGGTCGAGGAAACTGCACGGCGTGTGGTATACAATGATAAAGAGCATGTTGTCTGTTATACCCGTGACCTGCGTGAACAGAAAAAGCTGGAACAGGGAAGCCTTCTTGCAAAAAAGCTGCAAGTGCTGGCGGAACAGTTACGTGACTATGTACATAACCAGGCCTCTGCCGTTTCCAAGTCTTCCGCTTCCATCGAGGAGATGGTTGCCAACATCAATTCTGTTACATCTACGCTGACTAAAAACGCGCATAGCGTTGAAGAACTGGAAAAGGCCTCGGATATTGGGCGGGCAGGCCTTAACGGAGTCGCCGACGACATTAAGGAAATTACCCGTGAGTCAGAATCCCTCCTTGAAATCAATTCAGTAATGGCTAATATCGCCAGCCAAACCAATCTGCTTTCCATGAATGCCGCAATAGAAGCGGCTCATGCGGGCGAGTTTGGCAAAGGTTTTGCCGTAGTTGCGGACGAAATACGCAAGCTGGCTGAAAATTCCAGCAAGCAGTCAAAAACTATCAGTGCAGTATTGAAAAAAATAAAAGGTTCCATCGACAAAATAATTAAATCAACAAGCGATGTCCTGAATAAGTTCCAGACAATAGACAGCGGCATAAAAACAGTCGCAGAAAATGAATACAATATTCTGCGGGCAATGGAAGAGCAGAGCCAGGGAAGCAAGGAAGTTTTAGAGGCTATAGACGAGGTAAATAAAATTACCCAACAGGTCGAAAATGCCGCGATGCGAATTTCGGTCAGCCAAACAAGCAAATTTGCCAATGCTGATGGCAAAAAAATAATCCTGGTTGTTGATGATGATGCGGTACATTGTACAGCAACCAAGGCAATACTGGGAACCAACTATGAAATTGTAATTGCCAATTCCGGCTTTGACGCTCTGGTTCTTTTTTCTGAAGGGCTTGTTCCGGATTTGATTTTACTGGACTTAATAATGCCGGATATGGACGGCTGGGCTACTTATGAGCGGGTAAAGACCTTAAGTGATTTACACATGGTTCCGATAGCCTTTTTTACTTCTTCTACCAATCCGCAGGACAAGGAGCGCGCTTTAAAACTGGGCGCTGTTGATTTTATCCAGAAACCGGCAAACAGCGAACTATTGCAGAGAGTTGGGAAAATAGTAAAAGCAGGAGGAGATTTATGACAATTACAATATCTGGTGTAGACGAGCAAAATGGCCTTGCGCTTTACGGCGGTGATGTAAGCGTTTATTTAAGTGTTTTGAATGCCTATGTTTCTTATACGCCCGCAATTATAGACAAACTGCGAAATGTATCGGCTGAAACATTACCTGCTTACATTTTTGCAATACACACTTTAAAAGGTACCTGCGCAAGCATTGGCGCGGAAGAAGCCAGAAAAACAGCTATAGAAATGGAATCAATAGCAAAAGCAGGGGATTTGGCCAGGCTGCAGGCCGAAAATGATGCTTTTTTGAAACGTATGGATACCCTTGTGGCCAATATAAAAAGCTGGCTAAAACAGCATGACACTTGCCTCGAAAGTTTAATTAATTCACCATAGCAAGGAGATTTTTAGAATGGAAAAGAAAAACGTATTTAAAAAAGCTGACGCTCATAAGGCGTTTAGCTGGGAAAGCCTGGGCGACATCAAGAAAGGGCGCGGAGATCTGGGTGAAGAAATGCCGGTAGTCGTATACCGCCTCATGCAGTTCACTATGCTCGACGTACTCAGCAAAGAGAACGGTCTTGAAAAAGCCAACGACTATTTCCGTAAGGCGGGATTTCTGGCGGGAGTTGAATTTGCCAGGAATGTATTGGACTTAACCCTGGATTTTGATGCTTTTGTCGCCGACCTACAGAAAACTCTTAAGGATTTAAAAATCGGCATTCTCCGCATGGAGGCTTTCGATTCGGAAACCGGCAACATGGTGCTTACAGTTGCAGAAGATTTGGATTGCAGCGGATTGCCTATTACGAATGAAAACGTATGTATTTATGACGAAGGGTTTATCAGCGGTATTCTTGAGTCGTATACAGGGAAAAAATATGACGTCAGTGAGATTGACTGCTGGGCAAACGGCAACAGGGTGTGCCGTTTCGGTGCAAACCCTGTCTAGAAGGATAGTAATTTTATGAAATCTATAGCAGATACCCTTTTTAATTATTTGAGGGATGTGCTGTATGATCCTGAAAACGCTGTATTGGATATTGAAAAGCTGCCGGACGAATTTAAGGACTTCGGCAGCGGACTTCATTTTTTTGCTGAATGCGTTACTGAAACCAGATTACTGGCTGAAGCTTTGGCAAAAGGCAATTTAAGCGTTAAAACACCCACAAGCGAAAATGAAATAGCTGCCCCATTAAAATCGCTGCACGCTTCGCTGAAGCACCTGACCTGGCAGGCTCAGCAGGTAGCAAAGGGCGATTACAAACAGCGGGTGGAATTCATGGGTGAGCTTTCGGCTTCGGTCAATGTAATGATAAACCAACTGGAAGATCGCCAAAAAAAATTAGAAGCCGCGGTTGAAAGCGCAAAAGAAGCGAGCAAGGCGAAAACAAATTTCCTCGCGATGGTAAGCCACGAGATACGCTCGCCGATGAACGCCATTCTTGGAATTGCCGAAAGCCAGCTTATTAAAGAGAACCTGGATACCGAATACAAGGGAGCGCTGAACATAATATATTCCGCCGGCAGCACTTTGCTTACCATAATAAATGATGTTCTGGATGTTTCAAAAATCGAGGCCGATAAGATTGAATTAACCTGCGAAAAATACGAACTTGCAAGCATGATCTACAATGTCGTTACCATGAATACAGCAAAATTCAGCAATAAGCCCATTGAGTTTATCCTTAGCGTAGACGAACACCTTCCCAGCACCCTCTACGGCGATGAATTGCGGCTTAAACAGATTCTGAACAATGTGCTTTCCAACGCATTTAAGTACACCAACGAAGGCACAATAAAGTTTTCTGTGTTTATCGAGAAACGTGCTGCAGGACGTGCAGGTACCTACAAGAAGGACAACGACAAACAAAAAAAACATCTTTTGCTGATTGTCAGCGACACAGGTATAGGCATGTCAACGGAAGATGTTGATCGCATCTTTGATGAATATGCCCGTTTTAACCTGGAAGCCAACCGCAAAACGCAGGGAACGGGGCTGGGCATGCACATTACAAACAAATTAGTAGCGCTCATGGACGGTGAAATCTCTGTAGAAAGCGAAGTTTATAAAGGTACAACCATTTCAATATGCCTGCCGCAGGGCGATACCGGCGCCGAACCGATGGGCAAAGAAGCGGCGGAAAGGCTGGAACGGTTCCGCGAAATCAATCCGGCGACTTTAACAAAGGTGTACACTTTGCGCACACCGATGCCGTACGGCAGCGTGTTGATAGTGGATGATGATGAAATGAATTTGTTTGTGGCAAATGCGCTCCTTGCTCCGTACAAATTGTCCATTGAAACCGCCAAGAGCGGATTTGCGGCAATCGAAAAAATTAAATCGGGCAAAGTATATGACATAGTGTTTATGGATTATATGATGCCGGAAATGGACGGAATTGAGACAACCAAAAATATACGCGGCTACGGGTATTCGCTGCCTATGATTGTGTTGACAGCCGATGCCATTACGGGGCGTTCCGAAATGTTTCTTAAAAGCGGCTTTGACGAATTTATATCAAAGCCGATTGATATGCGCCGGATGGACGTTCTGTTAAAAAGATTTATCCTGGACAAAGATTCGTGCGCCAGCAAAACCTATTGCAGCCCTGTTTGTAATTTCACCGCCGAAGGTAAATGCTCATTGAGGCAAAGCGGGCTTCCATAGTTTTATCGGCAGTGTAGCTAAATTGCAGGCTTTTCCCCAAGGCAACCGAGATGCCTCATTTAGAAATGTTACCGAAGCTATTCTTCACCCTTTGTTATTAGGGTATTCATGCGTTTGGCGTGAAAAATATTACAAAAACATGTCAATCAGCATTGACAAATTTTAATAAATATGATATAAGCAAATATGCTAGTGAACAGAACAGAACAGAACAGAACAGAACAGAACAGAACAGAACAGAACAGAACAGAACAGAACAGA
>WQTU01000030.1 GCA_009786125.1 Spirochaetota bacterium | reverse complement strand
CTCCGCAATGATTTATAATCCCGTCCCGCGCCCCAAACGTAAGATTAAGCCCCTTGCCGTAATTTATAAGAGAATCAACAACACGCAGCGAATACTCCTCGTGCCGGAACCCGCCATTCTGCTTGTTAAACGCCGCCACAATATTTTCGCCGGTATGCCCGAACGGCGTGTGCCCCAAATCATGCCCCAAGCTAATAGCCCACGCAAGATCTGCCTCAAGTCCCAGCGCCTTGCAAATCGTTACAGAAATTGTCGCAACGTGCATAACGTGCTCAATCCGGGTACACACATGATCATTTTTCGGCGAGAAAAAAACCTGCGTCTTGTGCTTCAATCTCCTGTACGGATACGAATGTATTATCGCAGTAATGTCCCGAAAATAAGCCCCGCGCTCATCTTCTTCCCTTGGGGAAATTCTCTTGGCTAATATTTCAGAAGAAATCATATTCTGGAGCATTCTACTTTCCTTTTATACTGATGTACTGATGATATTTTACACAGACATTGCCTTAAAATCAAACAGATTTTACGAAGAAAGAGGGGGGGGGTATTTTCTGACACTTCGTGCCATAAGGAACCTCGAAGAAATTTTTGGAACAAAGGTAAATTTGTTCTTAAACCTTCGAGGTTAGTAACCAGCGGGCGGGTTTTTAGCAAGTAAAAATTAGAAAACAATTCCGCCTGTTATTCCAACATTTCCGCCAATACCTTTGCCGAAATAGTATGTTATTGGAACATCGAGTCTAATAATTCCAAGAGAAAGACCAACGCCTGCCATTGCTTTAAACTTAAAACGATCTGCACTTCCGCTTGGTCCGCCGCTGATTGATACACTGCCTGCAGTACCAGAACCACTATAGGAACCACTCGCTTCATAATATATAAGACTACTCGCAGACAGGTTTAAACTTGAATTATTCGTAACATTTATATCCGCGCCAAGACCAAGAGAAAAATTAAAAATTGCAAGCCTTACGCCTGTCATAATATCTATAGGAACTTTTACACCGTATGTGGTAAATTTTGCAGCTAAATCAGGTTCAAAAAAAAGTGTTACATATTGTTCACCCGCCTCAATTATTGACTCTACAGGCGGAGCTTCGAAGTTAAAAGTAACATCGCTCTTATAATAAATAAAACCTGTTCCAGCCTGTACGCCTCTCCATGCAGCTAACAACCTTGATCTTGGCTTTATTAATTGGTAATGCGCAAAAAGCCCAAAAGAAGATGTGCTAATATTAAAATCATCAAAATCCATTGAGAATGTACCAAATTTTCCGGAAACATAAAGCCTATCCACAAGAAAACCAAGATTTACTCCCAGACTTACAGATAGTGCCTGAATACCAGTGCCCGCAAAAATATCTCCTTCTTCTACGAGTCTATCTATAGCGCTTTCCATATTAGACGAAGGTAATTGAGCGCCTGCCATTGTACCAGCGCCCAATGCAAAGAATCTGTAGCCTATAAAATTTCTTTGTGTTGCTCCGTCTGCTGCAAAAGAACTTGCATTTGACATCCCGGTCATAAACCTGGGCATCGAAAGATCTCCTATAGTCTCAGCTTCTAAAGCAGCTTCAAGGTCGCTTTTAAAAGGAGCTAATGGCGCAGGAAGTCCCGATAAATCAATATTTATATCCCACGCAAAAACCGGCGCTGCCGCAAGCAGCATCGCTATTCCCAATACAAGAAGTTTTTTCTTCATAAGAATCCCTCCTTACAAAAAAGATATCATTATAATTGATTTTTTATTGATATCCATTTATATTCTTTATAACTTATATGGGAGAACAAATGAAGATAGGTTTCTATCAATTTTCACCTATTTTTGGAGAAAATAAAAAAAATCTCGAAAAAGTTGCAAATTTATTGCTAAAATGCGATGCAGATCTCGTGGTTTTGCCGGAACTTGCTTTTTCTGGCTATCTTTTTATAGAAAAAAACGAAGTTTTAAACCTTTCGCAGCCAATCCCGGGTAATATTTCCGACACGCTTAAAGAAATAGCAATAAAAAAAGATATGGCAATTGTTACAGGATTCGCAGAACTTGCAGGAGACAAAACCTATAACAGCTCATTTCTTGTAACTCCTCAGGGCGACATAACTATTTACAGGAAAAATCATCTTTTTCACGAAGAAAAGCTCTATTTTGAGCCAGGAGACCTTGGGTTCCCGGTTGTTACGGTAAAAGGTGTAAAAATTGGAATGCTTATATGCTTTGATCATTTTTTTCCCGAAGCTGCCAGAACTTTGGCGCTGCAGGGTGCGCAAATTATATGCCATCCTTCGAATCTGGTAATTCCCGGAAAAGCGCAAATAACCACAAGAACAAGAAGCATTGAGAATAGAGTATATTGGGTATTGGCAAACAGAACAGGCACCGAGGAGCGGGGCGGGAAAAAATTCACCTATTCGGGGTTGAGTCAGATATCAGACCCGGACGGCAGAATAATGGTGCAGGCAGGAGAGTTTGAAGAAGGATTTTTCGCAGTAGAAATAAATCCGGAGCTTGCTAAAAATAAATCGATAACGCCTCTTTGTTCTTTGTTTGAAGACAGACGTTTGGATACATATCAGTTGGACAAAAAATAATAAATAAGTCGGAGTTTTTTATGGATGGATTATCTTACAGAGCGCTTTTAATTATGGGAGCAACAGGGTCGGGCAAGACTCCATTTGGAATTCAACTGGAAACACAGAAACTTTGGGACAAGAAGTGGCATCATTTTGATTTTGGAGAAAAGCTCAGAAAAATCGCTTCGCGAGCAAGAGAAGAAAAATACGATTTTCTTTCCGCAGAAGAGCTTTCAATAATAGACAACTCTCTTAAAACAAATTCTCTTCTCGAAGACAAGGATTTTGCCATTGCAGAAAAAATCTTAAACAATTTTATTTCGGAAAAAAAACTCAATCCCTGGTATGAGATTGTAATACTTAACGGGCTTCCAAGGCATGTCGGGCAGGCAGAAGCAATTCAAAAAATTATAGATGTAAAAACAATAATATATTTCGAGGCTTCCCCAAGTATTCTTATGAACAGAATTCAGTCTGATGTTGGAGGAGACCGAGCAGGCAGAACAGATGATTCTATCGAAGAAATCTACAGAAAACTTGAAATCTTCAAAAAACAGACCATGCCATTAATCGATTATTATAAAAATCTCGACAGAACCATACTTCAAATAGAAGTGGAAGAAGACACAATTCCTCTTTACATAATTCAGGAACTTAAAACAATGAAGTCTCCTTTGTAGTCTGCGTCATCTTGTTGAAAAACGGGATTCAATTACTAACTCTGCAATTCCGCAGAACTTTGCCTATTCAAGTTCTGCAAGCCAGGTTTCTGCAGATCGCACTTCAACTTCCTCCTGTCGTTCCCGCTTCAGGTTTTTCACAAGCTGT
This sequence comes from Spirochaetota bacterium, assembly GCA_009786125.1. Taxonomy (GTDB): domain Bacteria; phylum Spirochaetota; class Spirochaetia; order CADAEX01; family CADAEX01; genus WQTU01. The sequence goes on along the minus strand of WQTU01000030.1, from coordinate 1,497 downwards.
ATACCCGGAATATTATACTTTTCGCAAAAATAACAAAGATTTTTGCTGATGTTTGAGTCTGAAAGTTTTACTTCCAATAAGTACTGCGCTTTGTTGTCTCGAACATAGCAAAAATCAACTTCTTTGCCATCTTTTGTTCGCACATAGTGGAGGCTGGCAGAAATTCCTCTAAGATCTTCTTCGGCAGCAGCTTCCTTTGCCAGAGACAGAGCAACAAGGTTTTCAAATTTTATCCCTTCATCGCCTTCAACAAGCGCTGTGTCGAAAAAATAAATCTTGGGTTCTTTAAGGAGCGAGCGAACAATATTTCCAACAAAAGGAGTTATGCGAAATATAACATATAGTTCTTCAAAAACCTGAATATATTTTTTTACAGTGTTAGGCGCAACACCAATATCTCCGGCGATTGATGTATATGAAACCGGAGAGCCAACCCGGCTTCGCAGCAATTCCAGGCACAGCTTTAAGGATTTAAAATCGCTGAACCTTTCAAAATCAAGAACATCGTCCCTGATTAACCCGTCAACATACTGTTTTCTCCAGCGCCGGGCAAAGTTTTCGCTTTCTTCTCCAAAGATCTGGTTAGCGGAATTTTCAGCAGGCAAACCTGCCAGAAAAGGCTCCGGAAATCCGCCCCTAAGCATTAGCCGATCAATATCTGGCGCAGCGCCAATAACAGCCAGCTCTCCCGGCGAAAATGGAAAAAGCCGATGAGTAAAAAAACGCCCCGAGAGAGACTCTCCCATCTGCCGGAAATACTCAAGCCGTGCACTGCCTGTTACAAGTATTTTCAGATTTTTTGGTTTGGTATCAAAAACCCCCTTTATGTAAGTTTTCCACTCCGGCATTTTATGGATTTCATCAAAAATTAGCAAATCCGTAGAGCCAAGCCATGCTTCCTTTTCAATAATTTTGCGGTCTTCCCGGTTGTCATAATTCAGATAGACAGGACGAGAAAATTCTTTGGCTATATCATGAGCAAGCCAGGTTTTCCCAACCTGCCGCGGACCTGTAAGAAAAACAATTTTCGAGTTAAGGTCTTTTAAAATTTGAGTTTTTCGTCGTCTTCTCATACGACTATTATGCATCATATTGCAAAATAGTCAAGACTTTTCCGCAATATGATGCACTTTGGTCAAAGTTATAATAGCTGCATTTTTTAAATAACCTCGAATAAACTTGTGGAACAAAGGTATATCCTGGCATTCGCCAGGAAAATCTATTTTTAAACCTTCTGGGTTCGAATCCCCGCCCTACAACCGGGACTTCGTTCGGCTAAACTCGCAGCCGCAATAGTCCTGCCTGTAAAAATCAAGCTTTTTTGAAAGCTCCAGACTACGGAAAAATCCGTTCTGCTTCTTAAAATCGCACTCGAGAAATACCGGAGGGGAACCTTCGCTCGCCAGTGCTCGCTTGGCGGGAAATACCGGAGGGGAACCTTCCCAGCCTTGTGGGCTGGACTTCGCGCTCGCCAGTGCTCGCTTGGCGGGAAATACC
>WQTU01000029.1 GCA_009786125.1 Spirochaetota bacterium | reverse complement strand
AATGGAGGGGCTTATTGGCGGCGGAAGAATCATCAAGCCCGGAGAAATTTCGCTTGCGCATAAAGGAGTGCTGTTTCTTGACGAAACTCCGGAGTTCCGCAGAAGCATTTTGCAGTGTCTTAGAGAACCTGTTGAAAACGGCAAGGTATATCTTGCGCGGGCTGGCAGAAACAGCTGGTTTCCTGCGGATTTCCAGATTGTCATGGCTGCGAATTCGTGCCCATGCGGAAACCGCGGAAAAGATGATTCTGTGTGCCGCTGCACGGACATTGATGTTTACAGATACTGGAAAAGAGTAGGGGGCGCGCTTATAGACAGAATCGACATTCGCATACCGGTTATGCCTGTTGAGAGTGAGATATTAACAGAAGAAAGCAGCGACTCCGGAGAAGAATATTACAAGATGGTTCAAAATGCAGTGGAAATTCAAAAACAAAGATTCAAGGATTTTGCGTATAAAAGAAACAGCAGAATCCCGCCGTCTGAGTGCAATCTCTTTATAAAACTGCCGGAAAAGAGCAAAGATATTTTATCCAAAGCTGTGCACAAGTTTTCGTTTTCCGCCCGCGCTGTGCATTCGATTATGAAGCTGGCAAGAACCTGCGCAGATATGAAGGGCAATTCATCTGTTGATGTAGATCACGAGAGCCTGCTGCACTCAATACAGATGCGGCGGTATGGGGATAAAGATTTTTTTTGGTGAAAAAAGTAGTGGGTTAAAAAAATAAAAAATTTTCTAAAAAATTGAATTGGAATACAGAATTTGGCAGTTTCTGTTAAATATAAGCATTGGAATTGCTTAATTACCGACGAAGCGAGAACCGCGGACAAGCGAAGACATGGTCGAGCGAGGAGGAAAACAAAAGGTTGCTTTGCGCGTGCTTTACACGTAATACCTTTTATTTTTTTGATTTAAATATCGGTTATGAGGTTGGTGTTTGATGTTTTTTAGATGTTTTGCCTTTTTTCTGTTTATCACTCTTTTATCATTGTTATTTATTTCCTGCAGCGGACTTAAAGGCCGGGTAGTAACAGATGGCGGTATAATGTATGCGATGATCTATGATTATGACAATGCAGCAGTAAGCGGCGTCCTGGTAAAGGTTAACGGAAAGCCTATTGTAAGATCAGACATGCATGGAAGGTTTATCCTTGATTTCAAAAAGAAGGGAGAGTATACCATAGAGCTTTCCAGGCGCGGCTATGAAACATTAACGCAAGTCTTTGAATATAATCCGATGAATGTTTTATATTTTAGGATGATAACAGCGAATCAGCTTTTGTCTTTGGCAGAAATTGAGCTTGATAATTTTAGTTATGAATCAGCAGAGAAGTATCTTGTGAGAGCGAATGCGCTTGAACCTTTTCGAATAGATATACTGTATCTTAAAAGCATAACTCTTTTTTTGCAGAGAAAATATGCTGAAGCAGAAAGAGTGCTGCTTGAGTTAAGGGAAAGAGGTTATAACAGCAGGCCTGTAGGTTTGCTTGAAGAACGAATTCGTAAAGCGTTATTGGGAGCCTCTTGATGGAAAAAACAAGCTGCGGGTGTAAAACGCATAACTCATTAACGCCGGTAATTCTTGCTTCTATAATGTTATTGGTTATATTTTTACTTTGTGTTTCTATTGCTGCGCTGCAGAACCAGAAGCGGCTTTCTGCAATGTATGAAGAGAGACTGGATTTATTGGAATCGAGTTTAAAAGAGGAACTTGAGAATGAAATGTATTTAGTTAATGGCAGCTTATCAGGTTTAAACGCCAGCCTTGAAACTTTAACAAGAATGCATCTGGCAGCCGAACTTCGTCTTTCCGGCAGAATATCTGTTACAAATAGCAATATAAGCAGTCTTAATGAAATTTATCAAAGTATTTTGGAAGAGCATAGTAAGAGAAGATTGGAATCCCTTTACAGCGATAAATATCTTGCAGATAAAATGGCTGATGCGTCATTGCTGCTGGCAGAAGGAAAAGTAAATCAAGCTCATTTGCAGTATGTATCTATAGTCTCTGAGCAGCCTGAAAACCATGAAGCGAGATTTTATATGTATTATACGCTGTTTTTAAGAAACAGATTTGACCGTGAAGAATATCCTGAAGTAAGAGCCGGTTTTCTCAGGCTTAAGAATGAAGGGTATGTAAGAAAAGAGATGCAGGAAGTGCTTTCTTTTATAGATTTAGAGGGCGGAGTTATCGAAACATTGGGAGAAGTTAATGATTAGAAAAACCTTATTAGTATTTATTTTTATATTTGCATTGCTCCCTGCATTTGGTCTTGAAATTTATATAGCTCCTATTAGCTTTATAGACAGCAGGACAGACAGAGTTAGTTCGAGTATTGAAATACCGAGAGATATAGCCCGTGAATCTGAGCGTTATCTAACCGGGAAAAAAGTGTTTTTTAGATATATAAGAAACAGAGAAATAAATGCGCCTGTATCTGTTATAGATGCCATAACTTTGAGCAGATTGGAAAGAGCTGAGTATCTTTTGTATGGTTTTGTAGAGAGGCGTGAATATACTTACAGGGCTGAATTACGTCTTCTTGACTTTGAAAGACGAGAGATTATAAGAATCTTTTATTCTGCTGATGATATCAATAATTATGAAAGGCTGATAAGAGATCTGAGTTATAAAATAGTTACTTATCTTGACAATGTTTTTGCCCTTGGGGTGCTGGATGATGAGCCAGGCAGATTCAGCCTGTCTGTTCCTGTGTCTTTGGGATATTGGAGTTATATATCCTCCGGCTGGATAAACACAGCTACCGGCACATTTGCATTTTCTGCTGGTCTTGATTTAATAACGAATGACAGGGCTTTTTCTGATTTTAAGAACAAGACCTATTTGGCCTGGGGTTTTAATGTTGAGTATCGTTATGGGATAGGAAAGCATGATGCAGAGCTGCAAGGTCTGCATATTATAATCTTAAGCCTGCCTGTGAGGGTGCATATAGAAAGTCTTTCGAAAGAAGACGGACTTTTTTTCGGCTTTGGGCTTTTATACGAGTTTAATATAGCGAATGTAGAAGAAATGTATGCCAATAAGAAGCGTTATTTATTTTCGCACATGGGAATGCTTGGCTCTGTTGGTTATCAGTGGCGGCTTAATGATAAGATTAGAGTATCATTTGATAATCTTGTAACAGTTAGTTTTTTAAACCCTCCCATGATAAGTTTTTCGCCAAGGATAAGTTTTCTTTATTGTGTTTATAGCAGGGAGGCAGTTAATAAATGGAAGTAAAAGCAGTTTTGGTTGTTGTGTTATTACTTTTTTTGTTTGGGTGTGATACATCGACTTATGATATATTAGGCAGAAAAACAGAAGCTCCTTTTGTTGATGCTCCTGTTGTAAGATCATTTGCAGCTGAGAATAGAATACTTATAAGCTGGTCGGAAGATAGCGGAGCAGATACGTATATATTGGAAAGAGCCGAGGATAATGCTTTTGGTTTGGTGTTCAGCGAGATTTATCGCGGCAGGGGTCTGAGCTATATTGATAGAGATGTTGTTGATCAAACCCGTTATCTTTATCGTTTATCTAAACAGCGCGGAAGTAGAATCGGCTGGGTATCGCCATCTGTTTTGGGAATAGGTTCTGTGGTACGCATGGATGAACATGAACCGAATGATACTGAAGAAACAGCGACCTGGATAGGTCCGATGAGGATCTCGAATATTTATTATTTTAGAAGCCATTGCGGTCAGACAGTGTCGGATGTGGACTGGTATTATGTTGTAGTTCCTGCATATACGGTAGCTACTATAGTTGTTGAAGATTATCAAGTAATCAATGTTGATGGAACCACACATATGAAAATAGTAGTAAAAGGCGGCGGTCCTGCTGCGCAGATAATACATAATGCCGGCATAAATTTAACGAATCCCAATAAAGAAGAGCGCAGGATTTATTTCAAGATAATCCCGAATGAGGATATGTTTATAACTTCAGCTGCTCAGGCAGGCGGCGCGGTTGTTCAATATGCTGTTTATATAATAACAATGTCGAGGTTATAAAAAATGCTTAAGATGAAGTATGTTTTTGTTTTATTTTCGCTGTTTTTGTCGTCCTGTTTTTTGACCCCGTATGAAACATCGGATGACGATGGACTTCCCGGCGAAGGCGGGGATATAGCTCTTGTAAGCGATTTGTTTGAAGCTGCCGGGCTTGATGAATACGGCAGAAGAATTACGAGTTTTTTGGTAAATGATAATATGTATTGGACTGAATACGGGTTTACCTTGTGGGCAGTAGAAAGCGGCGATGGAGAAGATATATTTTCAAGCCGTGAAGTTACTTTAAGCAAGATATCCGGCGACAGAATAGCCGGATACGGGATTGTGATATGTCAAAAGATGCGGGACGGGTATGGTCAGACAATGCTTACAATTATGATAAACACAACCGGTAATTACGCCATTGGTAAAGTTGTCGGCGGTAATTATCATCACATGAAGCGCTGGACACATTCCAATTTTCTTCTGCAAGGATTTGGCCGGCCTAATGTTCTTGGGATAACGTATGACAATGATGAGAAAGAGTATACGCTTGTAATCAATGGACATGAAGCATTGAGGTTTAAGGATGAAAACGAGCCTGTGCATGAAGGCGGGAGGAGCGGGTATATAGTAGTAATTTCACCGCAGGATATTTTTCCGCAGAATCCAGTTGAAGTGATATTTTTGGAATAAATGGAGAGTTTTAGATATGTTGATGTATCAGAGAAAAGCAGTAGTGTTATTGGTGTTGCTGACGTATGTATCCTCTTTTTTTCCGT
>WQTU01000028.1 GCA_009786125.1 Spirochaetota bacterium | reverse complement strand
CTGGAATGACAGTGGCTTCCGGCTGGTGCGCCCAGCAGCCCCATGAGTTCTGCAAGCGCCGAAGGCGCCGCGAGGGTGGTCTTCGGCGTTTTTTATGCGTGAAGCCGCCATAATAACTCTGTATTTTTATACTGCTAAACTATTTTTCCAATTCGGGCAGAGTCCCGAATCTGCTTTAAAAAAGCAGCATAATGGCGAGCAACTCTTTGACAATTACTTTTCCAATTCGGGAAAAAGTTCAAAAACTGGTTTTTCTTCTGGCGTATCGGGCTGGTTTATAAGTATTTCTACTTTTCTTTCCATTTTATCAAATTCTTTTTGAAGAGCTTTTGCGATTTTCATTCCTTCTTCAAACATTTGCATAGATTTATCGATAGAGAGCCCTTCGTTTTTCATTTCTTCGCTTATTGTTTCGAGCCTCTTTAGCTTTTCTTCAAAACTTTTCATCTATTCATTCTCCTCTTTCTCTTTTTTCCCTTCCCCGAACGCTTGCGGCTTTGAAACAACTTTGGCTTTTAGAGTATCATTTAAAAATCTTATGGAAATCTCTTTTCCTTCTTTTGTTTCAAATGCGGATTTTATTTGTTTGCCGTTATCGTTATTGGAAACAACGGCGTAGCCTTTTTTTAATATTTCAAGCGGGGAGGCTGCATTTATGCTATTTGTAAAAAGTTTTATGTTTAATTTAAGTAACTTAAGTCTGTTGACTATGTTTTTTTGAATATCGTATCTTACATCGTCAAGCCATTGCGAGAACTGGTTTAAATTTTTTCTTAGGGTTTTTTCAAGCTCCTGCGGGGATACATTGTTTAGTCTTACAGAAAGCGCTTCGAGCTTGCGGTTTATGGACTCTTCCAAAGTGTTTGCGAGCTCTGCAATTTCTTCTTCGATGAGGGATGATTCCATAGAGACTATTTCTGCGGCAGCCGAGGGCGTGGGCGCCCTTAAATCTGCTGCAAAGTCAGATAACGACACATCAACTTCATGCCCAACTGCGGATATAACAGGTATTTCGGAATCATAAATTGCTCTTACGACCTCTTCGGAAGAAAATGGCAAAAGGTCTTCGAGTGAACCCCCGCCTCTACCTACAATAATAACATCTGCAAGTTCAAGCATATTTGCGCGCCTTATTTGTGCAGCAATCATTGGAGCAGCTTCATTTCCCTGTACCAAAGTAGGGAGTATAATAATATTAATCTTATTATTTCTTCTTTTTAGAACATTTAAAATATCTTTTAAAGCTGCTCCGGTGGGGGAGGTTACTACTGCGATTTTTCTTGGCATTAGGGGCAGTTTTTTCTTGAAATTCTCATCAAAAAGCCCTTCGCTGGCAAGTTGTTTTTTTCTTTGCTCAAGCTCTGCAAGGATTTCTCCTTCCCCTGACTTTTCTATTGTGTGGCAAATTATCTGGTAGTTTCCCCTCTGCGGGTAAACAGATATGTCGCCTGTAACTTTTACAAGCTGACCGTCAGATGGGATAAAGGAGATATTTTTTGCAGCATTTTTGAAAAAAACTGCCGAGATTACAGCATTTCCGTCTTTTAAGCTAAAATAAAAATGCCCGGAGCTTGCGGCTTTGAAGTTCGAAATCTCTCCTTCAACAAGAATTGAATAAAACTGCGATTCCAAAGTCTCTTTTATAAGGGTAGTAAGCTCCGAAACTTTAAGGTATCTGTTTTTTGAATCCAGCATATTGGATTATACTAAGAAACCACTGATTTATTCAATCGAGAATAAATCAGCAATACATTATTATAATTTTATTTTTTCAATATTGAATGCATATCACATTGTTCTTTATACAGATTTATGATAAATATAGATTATATAATTTTCATGAAAATAGATAAAATTGGTATAATTTTTGTTTTTCTCTGCATTTTTTTTGCTGCCTGTTCAAGTTTGGAACCAAGGCCGGAGAAACCATTTGCTTTTACTGCTATAGCTCCGAAGAAGGAGCCAGGAGGCCGCTATGCTTATCTTACTTTTGATGATGGTCCATCGCCAAATACTTATCGAATCTTAAATGTTCTGGCAGATTATGGAATAAGAGGCACTTTCTTTTTTATAGGTAACGAAATATTGGAGTATGAAAATTCTGCCATGCTGCTTCGAAGGATGCTTGCAGAAGGGCATTATATTGGATTGCATTCCATGACGCACGACTTTTGGCATCTCTATCGCGCTGCAAATGCTTATCAAAATTTTTATAACGAAATGCGCGAAGTGCAAAAATTGATTTATGATTTAACAGGCGGATTCAGGACGAATCTCTACCGCCCGCCATTCGGAACTGCGGGTACATTTACGGCTTCGCACATCAGTAAAATGGCGGAATCTGATTTAAAATGCTGGGACTGGAATATAGATACCAGAGACTGGCGGCTGACATCTGTTGATGCGATTTTGGAAAAAGTAAAAAAAGATATGCGGCGCGAAAACAACCCAAGAATAGTGGTTATCTTGTTTCATGAACTTGATATTACTGTCGAAGCTTTGCCTGTTGTTATCGAATATTTTTTAGAGCTTGGATATACTTTTGTTCCTTATCATCCGGACAACCACTTTCCCTTAAACTTACTGCGTAACCCTTATTTATAATTTTCTTCGCTTTTATTTCCGAATGGAGCGAGTGCCGCGACGTGCTTGCACGCTCGTAACCGAGCGAATGAGGAAACAAATGGTCGCGTACGCATACCCCGCAGCTCTGCCCTGCGGTCGCTTTGCGTACCCTTTATTGCTGTTGGTGATTCCCCGTAAAACCGCCTGTATCCAAAACGTTAAATGCAATTGTATAAATCAGTATAAAAAAACAACAGTCGTGCAAATTTGTTTCTCTTGTTTGCAATATAGTGCTTTGCGCTGTTTCCAGGGCTCTGTTTTGTATAGCAATTAGCTTCGGCAACAGGGTGTATTTTGCGATTCGTTTTTTTCAATTTAAGGTATTTCGCTCACTTTGATAAAGATGATAATAGAAGCTGATGATACATGTAAAGGCAAAAAGCAGGAGGTTTAAATATGGAAAATAAGCGCAAAAAGATATTTATGATTGATGACGACCGCACAAACCTGGCTATTGCACGAGGTGCGCTTGTAGATAAATATATTGTTCTAACAATCACATCGGGAAAAAAGTTGTTCGAGTTGCTCGAAAAAACGATTCCGGATCTGATTTTGCTGGATATTGAAATGCCTGAAATGAACGGATATGAGGTCATAAAAATTTTAAAAAATTCTGAAAACACTGCACATATACCCGTTATATTTCTGACAGCGTTGATTGATCCAGAAAGCGAAATTAAGGGTTTGAACTTAGGCGCGGTTGATTATGTTTCTAAGCCTTTTTCGCAGGAACTCCTTTTGAAACGTGTTGAAATGCATTTGCTGCTTGAGGCACAGAAGCAGGAAGTGAAACGTTATACCGGCAGCCTTGAAGGAATGCTTTTCGAAAAAACCCAGGCTGTGTTTGAGTTGAAAAATGCGATTTTGAAAACAGTCACGGAACTTGTAGAATCCAGGGATAACGTAACTGGCGGGCATATCGAGCGAACGCAAACGTATCTAAGGCTGTTGGTAAATAACTTAATAAAAAACAATATTTATTGCGAAGAATTATCAAAATGGGATGTCGAATTGTTCGTTATGTCCTCGCAGCTTCATGATGTTGGCAAAATATCTGTTAAGGACAGTATATTGATGAAACCAGGCAAGCTGACGAATGATGAATTTGAAGAAATGAAAAAACACGCTGCTTTTGGCAGTGAGATTATCGAACGAATAAAAGGAAGCACATCTGAAACAGCGTTTTTGGAACATGCCAAAATATTGGCAGGCAGTCATCATGAAAAATGGGATGGCACAGGCTATCCTCTCGGGCTCAAGGGAGAAGATATACCGCTTCAAGGCAGGCTGATGGCGCTCGTTGATGTCTACGATGCGCTTACTAATGAACGCCCGTACAAAAAAGCATTTAGCCATGAGGAAGCTGTGAGAATTATTCTGGAGGGATCCGGCACTCATTTTGACCCATTGCTTTGCGAAGTTTTTGCTGCTTGTGAAAGCGAATTCGCAGAGGTAAAAAGTTCCGGTGCTGTATGCAGCTATGAGCTAATGGCTGTTGTTTAAAAGTAAACGCTAGTGATGTTTAAATAGCGAAACTACAATTTTATTTCCGAATGAAGCGATGGCCGCGGGCAAGCGGAGCTTGCACACAAAGTACCCCTTGTGGATATGACTAAGCGAGTGAGGAAATAAAAGGTTAATACCTTTTATAATCTGAAATATGTTTGAAAGGCGGAAAGTGTATGAAAAAGAAAACAAAATTGGTAATGTTATTATTTTTTCTGCTGTGCGTTATCGCAAGCTTGTTTGGGGCTGTTTTGTTTCTTTGGAGCAAGGTAATAGATACTGATACTATCGCAAAAAACTGCACGAGCCACGTGTTTGATCATTCCTGGGCAATTGCCGTTATTTTCATTGTTCTGGTGATATTATTTGTCATTTTGATAATTTTACACAATATAAGTATCAGGAGAAAGCAAGCTATCATAACATATACGTACGCGAATAAACTTAACAAGGTTTTGGCAAAAATTATTCAGTCTCCTGTTCTTTCCTCCGGTTACATGAAAGGCACTGCTGACCTCATCGCACAAGAAGCTTGCTGCGTTTTGAATACCAGCAGGGTTGAGGTCTGGAATCTTGAGAGAGGAGAGAGGAGAGAGGAGAGAGGAGAGAGGAGAGAGGAGAGAG
>WQTU01000027.1 GCA_009786125.1 Spirochaetota bacterium | reverse complement strand
ACAAGACAAGACAAGACAAGACAAGACAAGACAAGACAAGACAAGACAAGACAAGACAAGACAAGACAAGACATTATGTAGCCTAACTTCGCTTTGTCAAGCACTTTATCTTAAATTATATTTATTTTCATTATTTTCAAGTAAAAAAGGTAGGACGCAATACTTTTTTTATATATATCCCTGCCCTGCGGCGGGTTAATCAAACGTGATTAGCTAGCCCGGAAAGAAAGAGGGATGGCGCATCATGAAAAAGAGGTTTTTTATGAAAAAATTTATTTTATGTATACTTGTGCTTGTTGTACTAATGCTTGGTGTGGCAGGATGTGCCGACCCGCTTACAAAAATTGAATATCGTGTACCGGCACGACCTGCATCTGAATGGGAACGAACAAAAACTAACGAACAAATTGAACAACACCTTTCGACTACGACGAATGCATTCATGCAAGGTAACAACACTGCGATAGCTATATCTGCAAATCAACAAGGTCTTGGTGGTCAAGCCCGAGTAGTATACAAAAGCCGTCGCCACGCAGACTTGGTACGGGAAAAAATTGCGAGCGAATTACCAAACCGAGCAGTGACCGTTCGAAAAGATTTGCACTTTAATCCTACCAACAACTTTACTAATGCCACAGCGCCTGGTACCAATGTACTTACGCCAGTGGAAGTTACAGTAGAAAATATATCGCCAACAGCAAAAACAATAATAGAAGTAAGAAACGCAACAAGCCAAAACGGATTATTTATGAAAACAGCAACCGAGATAGAGCAACGCGAGCGTTGATGCCACCCCAACAATATTACCACCTAAAATCCGACCGTCAAGGTCGTTTTTTTATGCATGCAAAACGTTTGACTAGATTTTTTAAATTGTGATAAACTAGTACTATGTCAAACAAAAGAAAAGGCGGTTTCACACCAAGGCGCTTGTTAAGCATGCTTGGTGTCTTTGTAATCACCCTTGCAATAACGGTGCCAAGTTTTGTCGTTGGCGCCCGCCAAACACGTGCAGATGCCTTTACACATCCCACCCCATGGTGGAATGCCTATAACGCCGAAGGGGTTCACCGCCGACCATTATTCAACCCCTACGATGTTTTTGATTTTAATGTGGCAAATAACTTGTTTGCAATTTTGCGAAATTTTTATGACTCGAATGGCGCCTTTCTCGGACCAGCCACCGCCGCAGACTTCTCTTATCTTGTTACAGGGGATGAAACAGATCCCGGCGGGAAATTTATAAGGTTGTTTCCCGGCGAAAATGACAATGCGTTTACCGGAAATGCCGGCAATGAAAATTGGTGGCAACTTGTTTATTATGTATAATTATTTACAAAATTAATTTCCGCGAAAGCCTATTAGCCTTTTGTAGCTTTTTTTACAAGCGCATCGCACTCTTCGTTCCATTTATTGCCAGAATGACCTTTTACCCATTCCCATTCAGGATTTATCTGGTCCGAAAGGCTTTTAAGCGCTATCCACAGCTCTTTATTTTTAACATCTTTTTTGTCTGCGGTTTTCCAGCCATTTTTGAGCCATGTCTTTATCCAGGCTGTTATGCCGTTTTTAACATAAGTTGAATCTGTTATTACCCTTGCCCTTGGACTGTCAAATTCTTTGTCCGCCAAGAGTTTTTTATAAGCTTCAAGAGCTTTTATTACTGCAGTAAGCTCCATTTTATTGTTTGTAGTCGCTTTATCGTGGCCTGAGTTTTTATATACTTTCTCGCCAAAAATTATTACATAACCCCAGCCGCCAGGTCCCGGGTTTCCCAAACATCCGCCGTCTGTGTATATATCAATTCGATTTTTATCCTGATTCATTCCAATGAAACTCTAATATAGAGTAAAAAAGAGTTCAAGCTGAATTAAAAAATATTTGAATATTAAAATCTTGAGAAATATTTTACATATTGACAAAGAATACCTTTTATGCCATAATAATACCAATGAATACCAAAAGGAACCTTTTATGACAAACAATAAAGCAGTTAAACTTTCCGGCAAAATTATTGCAGAAGCAAATAAATATGCAGCTGTCTATTCCCGCTCCATTCCCAAGCAAATTGAACACTGGATAAAAATCGGCAAAATTGCAGAAGAAAATCCGGATCTTTCATATAGTTTTATAAAAGATATTCTAATTTCGCTGGAAGAATCAAAAACCGAAAAGCCAATCCCGTATAAATTTGGATAGAGAATGCAAGTTGTACTCTATTCGTCATTTGAAAAAACTGTAAAAAAACTCCACGTAAATGAAAAAAAAGATTTGGATAAAGCTGTAAAAACAATTATTGAAAATCCACATGCAGGAGATTTGAAAAAAGGTGATTTACATGGAATCAGGGTTTTTAAATTCAAAATGAAAAACCAATTAACTCTGCTTGCATACAGACATAATGAAACTAAAAAAATCTTTGAGGTTCTTGCTTTAGGCTCTCATGAAAATTTCTATCGCGATCTAAAAACGTAATTAACTGCAATGCCGCAGTTTTCTGCAAGAAAACGAGAAAAAATATGGTTGAAGAATTTCCACAAATGGTATAGATTAAGTATATGAGCGTACATGTAGCTTTAGCCTGTTCTTACAGAAAAGAGAGAAACGCTAAATAATGAAAATCAAATTTAAACTCAGTCTCATGGGCATTGCCACTGCTATAATTGTGGTACTTGCAAGCACTTTAATACAGCTTAACCGCGCTTCAGATATAAGCAGAGGTTTGAGTCTTCAGGTTATGCAAGTTTTGGCTGAAGAACAGGCTGAATACTGGAGCGGGCAGATAAATAGCCATATAAGGGCAATGCGTATTATGGCGGATTTAATGTCCGGATATGAAAGCCTTATGACGGAGATGAGGCGTAGTTTCTATAATGCCATGTTATGGAAGTTTATCGAAAATGAACCTGATTTTTTTGAGATTAGCACAGTTTGGAGACCGGATATAATTGACGGAATGGACGCCCAAATGACCTGGATGCCCGGCTCCACCGCAACCGGGCAGTACGCCATTGCTTTTGTAAGGGAAATGGCTGAAGGCAGGATAAACCAGCGTGCATCCACCTATGTAAACCAGATTATGGCTCACATCGACGGTCCCAACGCAAAACAGGATCTGGTAGAAAACCCTGTGATTATTGCAGTACAGGGTACCGACAAGATGCTGCTTAGAATATCAGTTCCGATTATACACCCGTGGACTAATGCGGTGGTCGGTATGGTGTCCGGTCAATTGAATCTTGATATAGTGCAGCCAAGAGTAACCAATTTAGTCGCCCAGCACCCGGGTATTGCCGCCATATCCATTTATGCGAATAACGGTTTTATAATAGCAAGCTATTTGCCCGACAATGCCGGCAGAATGCTTGGTCAGGTGGATCATATGTTTGCCGGCAGATTCAATGACGCATTACAGGTGATAAACCAGGGGGATAGATACAACCTGCAGGGTCATTCGGCTTCACTGAATTCAAGAACGGAAATTGCCCTTGTTCCACTTTCCATCGGCAACTCGGATATGACCTGGACAGTAATGCTTGCCAAGGCGGAATCGCAGATTATGGGTCCGGTGTGGACCATGGCAAGGGATGCTATCGCTCTGGCGGTGGCCCTGATAATTGCCGCCGCACTTATAAGTTTTTTTGTCTACGGCAAACTGACTGCATCAATTGTTGCGATACAGAGTTCCCTTAAGCTGCTTGCCAACGGTGATTTAACCAGTTCTGTAAGTATAAAATCCAAAGATGAAATCGGCGAGCTGGGCAAATACTTCAATGAAACCATTCATAACGTAAAAACTCTTGTCTCCAGCATCAAAGACGAGACAGCGACGTTATCTGAAATTGGCGGGGATCTTGCCAGCAGCATGGACCAAACTGCCGGCGAGGTTAAAAAAATTGTTGACACTATCCAAAACATTAAAGGCCGTGTTGAAAATCAAAGCGCCAGCGTAAGCCAAACACATGCCACAATGGACAGTCTGGTAAAAAATATCAATAAACTTGACGGGCAGGTAGAAGACCAAAGCAGCAATATTTCCATGTCTTCGTCTGCCATTGAACAAATGGTGGCCAATACCAAATCTGTTTCCGATACGCTTACGAAAAACTCAGCCAATGTACATAACCTTATAGAAACATCAGAAGAAGGCAGAGGCGGCCTTTCCGGCGTTGTAGAAGATATAAAGGAAATAGCCCGCGAATCCGAGGGGCTTATGGAGATTAACGCGGTAATAGATAACATCGCAAGCCAGACCAATCTTCTTTCAATGAATGCCGCAATAGAAGCTGCCCATGCAGGCGAGTCCGGCAAAGGTTTTGCTGTAGTAGCCGACGAAATTCGCAAGCTGGCGGAAAATTCAGGCGAACAGTCAAAAACCATAGGCTCTGTTTTGAAAAAGATAAAAGGGTCTATCGATAAAATCACCGCCTCAACAGAAAATGTACTAAAAAAATTCGAAGCCATTGACTCAAGCATTAAAATTGTGGCGGATCAGGAAGAGAATATACGCTGTGCCATGGAAGAGCAGGGACATGGAAGCAAACAGGTACTTGACGGCATGGTCAATGTAAACGAAATAACACGCCAGGTACGCAGCGGCTCCAATGAGATGCT
>WQTU01000026.1 GCA_009786125.1 Spirochaetota bacterium | reverse complement strand
TTTTGCAAGCAAATCGTTCCAGTCATAAATTTCCACACGAAACCTGATACCGAACAAATTAGTCAGCCAATCGCAGAGTTTGACCATAAACCCGCCGATTTCGCCGTCTTCTCTAATGAATGCTTCGGTATTAAGGGTCGACCCGTAAATGAGGGTAAGGTTTTGCTGCTGAAGTGCTTCAATAGCCTTAATTTCTTCTGCCGTAATTCCTGGAATATCCCGAAAAGAAATCTGCGCCATTGACAAAGCAGGCAGGTCAGAAGAATCCTTGCAGCCCAAAAGCAAAAGAGACAGCAGTATTACGAAAAATAAAGCGAATATCAGTTTTTTGGTTATTTTCATTAAAAAGTTCCTTTGCCTTTTTTAATCAAAAAGCCATCAATAGTTAACTTGCCCTATTTTCTATAATTATAGTGTTTTTTTTATTATTTTGCATTACTTTTATTCTATATTGTAATTATCCGACTGTTACAAAAAAATTTCTTCTATTTATATAGTCTGTTTTACGCATCTAGTAAAACAAAAATCACTTTTCTGACAAAAGCAATCTAAGAAATTCCGGTCTAAAAAAAAGAGTTAGCATATTCCGGGATACCCAATCCTCACCATCTTCTTCTGGCTTCTTTACAGGCAAACTATTCTCAAAAGAATTTATAATCTTAAAAAACATAGCTGCAAATGAAGTAAACGAAAAATAGTCTGCTACTTTTAGAGGATCAAAACTTTGCTTAGTTTTTATTGTTTTTAATATCTTTTCTGTTAAAGCGCTGTTTAATGCTTTTATTTCTTTTTTGTAAGCCTTGTCTTTGGAAATTTTCACAAGGATTTCCACTTGCAAATATACCGGCAAATACGAAAAATCAACAAAATCGCGGTTTAGAATAGAATCCATCTGATCCAGTGCAGTTTCAATATTATGGCTTTCCATAATCTTAGAATATCTTCTTATGCTGTCAAAATATAGCTGCTTTATTTTTTCTCTCTCTTTCTGTTTTACAGGAACTACAACAAAATCATAAAAAAATGATGCGCTATTTTTAAACAGATCTCCAAAACCATCCTGTATATCAAGATACTTTGTTATTACAGGTTTGTTCCACATTAGGGAGTCAATCATGTGATACCCAAACCCTTCCATTATAGAAGAAGATATTACAAAGTCCGATGCATTTATCACATTTTCCAAAGGCACAGCTTTTCCGCATATATTACTTCCCGAAGCCCATATTCCAGGAATATACCCCCTTTCGAAACATTCCCTTACAGTGTTAGAGTATTTTTTCTCCTGGCTGGAAATCCCCGGCAAAGTTACAATAAGATTAAAACCCTGCCCTGTTACTTTTGCAAGAAGCGCTGCTTCAAGTATGTTTTTTCTGCGTATTGTTCTTACAGGATATAAAGCAAAAGGAATCTCAGAATCAAGAGCAGGAAAAAAATCTTTAAATTGCTCTGCCAGTTTTTCTTTATATATTTTCTTTGCCAGAGGATCCGCACCCGCGCCTGCATATGCATCGGGCTGCATCAACATATCCTTCGCCGCACTCTGAATAATCTCTTTTTTACTAAGCCCAACAACAGGATCGTACAAAAGCCACACCAGATTGCCGGGTATTCCGGCTTCCTTGAGATAGCGCTCATCACGCGCATTTATTACAACATATCGGACATTGCTTTCAATAGGATATATAATCTGCTTTTTTCCTGCAAAAGAACGATAATTATCCGGTCTGGTGCACTCGGGAAAATCATGTATTTGTAAAATAGCATTTTGATGGTTATTTTTTTGCAGATATTCTACTACTACCCGTGTAAAAACAGGATTTTTACCCAGGTGATAATTGTGTACCCACCAGATAAAACCATCATATTTTTTTAACAATAAAGCTATTTTTTCTTCAACATCTTCTTTGTTATACCTGCTGTCCGGCAGAAAATCTATTGCGTTATCAAAGTCATACCTGATTACACTATCTGCCTGAACAACATTTTCCGGTCTCTCTTTCCGCCCTGATACAAAAACAATTTCTTCTACTACAAAAGAATTTAAAAAAGCATATTTAACAATTGCATTTACTGCATTTGCTGCAACAGTAGTTACGCCACCCGGAAGAAAATTATAATGAAATAATGCGATTTTTACCTTTTTCATTACAATACACTCTGTTTAGAGATTTTTTTACGTCATCAAATGACTTCTTTCTTCGCAATTTTATCTTCTATAAAAGCAGCTGCCTCTGCAAGCGGAAGCCCATTCATCTGCTGCCCGGTTCTTAATCTTATGGAAACAGCATTATTCTCAGCCTCTTTTTCGCCGCAAACAATCATGTACGGAATTTTTTCATTCTGAGCATTTCTGATTTTCGCATTCATTCTCTGATCACTTAAATCAGACTCAACACGGATCCCCTTCTCCCCAAGAGCTGCTGCCACCTTCCGTGCGTATTCATCAAACACAGGCGCAACCGGAATTACCATTGCCTGCACAGGCGACAACCACACCGGGAACGCGCCGCCATAGTGCTCGATAAGCACGCCGAAGAATCTCTCGATAGAACCCAAAAGCGCCCGGTGAATCATGTACGGCTGCTTCTCCTTGCCATCCTGGTCAACATAAGTCATCTTAAAAAGTTCAGGCTCATTAAAATCAAACTGCACAGTCGAAAGCTGCCATGCGCGGCCCATCGCATCCTTGATCTTCAAATCAATCTTTGGACCATAAAAAGCGCCGCCGCCCTCGTCAATCTCATATTCAAGATTTTCTGCCTCAATCGCTTTTTTAAGAGAAGCTGTTGCAGCCTCCCACTTTTCCGGCTCCCCTACGCTCTTCTCCGGCTTTGTGGAAAGAAACGCAGTAATCTCGCTAAACCCAAAACTTCGCAGCATATACAAGCTAAACCGCAGAACCGCCAGAATCTCATCCTCCATCTGCTGCGGCGTGCAAAAAATGTGCGCATCATCCTGAGTAAAACCCCGCACCCTCATAAGCCCGTGAAGCACGCCGGATTTCTCGTAACGGTAAACAGTTCCAAGCTCTGCCCATCTGCATGGCAGCTCACGGTAAGACCTCTTTCTGTTATTGTAAATCATAATATGAAACGGACAATTCATTGGTTTTGCATAATAATTTGCATTATCCATCACCATCGGCGGATACATTCCTTCGTTATAGAAATAAAGATGATTCGAAGTCTCCCACAGCCACGATTTCCCGACGTGCGGCGAAAACAGCATCTCATACCCGTTTTTGGCATGTTCTTCCCGCCAGAAGTTCTCGATTGCAACCCTTATTCGCGCGCCTTTGGGGTGCCAGTAAACAAGCCCTGCGCCCGCCTCCTCGTGCAGCGAAAAAAGATCAAGCTCCTTGCCGAGCTTCCGGTGGTCGCGCTTTTCCATCTCTTCGAGATGCTGGAGATAGAGCCTCAAATCCTTGGGATTTGTCCACGCAGTCCCATAAATTCTTTGCAGCATTGGCTTGCTCTCGTCCCCGCGCCAATATGCGCCCGCAATGGAAAGCAGCTTAAAAGATTGCGCATTAAGTTCCGATGTATTCCCCACATGCGGGCCTTTGCACAAATCCGAGAAAATTCCCTGGGTATATACTGATATTTGCTCTTGCTCCGGCAAGTTTTTTATAAGCTCAAGTTTATAAGTCTGTGCTTCGAAAAGCTTAAGCGCCTCTTCGCGCGAGACTGTTTTGCAAACAAAATCAGTTTTTGAAGCTATAATCTGCTTCATTTTCTCTTCTATTTCCGGAATATCTTCTTCTTTTAAAGTTCTTGGAAGGTCAAAATCATAATAAAAGCCATTTTCAATGGAGGGCCCGATTGCAATTTTTGCATCCGGAAAAATCTGAAGTACAGCCTCTGCCATTACATGCGACATTGAGTGGCGAATTGTATCTAGTTTTTTGTCCGACATATCTATCTCCTAAATCTTCTGCGGCTAAACGCTTGAGATATTTTAACCATAAAAACACAAAGAATACAGCGCTATTCAAAATATTTTCCGCGTGCAAATTAGATCGCGGACAGCAAAAAAGCGGTATCATACTTGCCTACGAAGCCGAGTGTCGCGAGCAAGCGCGGATTTAAGCCAAGAGGCTATCAATAAAAGGTATTAAATGCAAAATACGCGCAAAGCACTCCCTCCTAGTCACTGCGCCGGACGCGACATCCATGCCGCAGTGTACCCTAGGGTTGACTAAGACGTATTTTTTTGCCGGTTTTTTTGTTCTTACCGCTGGAGTTCCATTTCATCTATCGTTTCATTGACTAATCGAACAAGATGATTTTCTGGTATCAGTTCGTCCACTCTTGGCGGTATTAGGTACGGCTGATTTTGGTTGTACGGTTTATAGGTAATTTTGTCGCTTTTGACTTTACTCATCGGAAAATTCTATAATAGCCTGCCATTAAAAGCTAGAGAATCTTAGAGGGGGCTGCTTACTTTTAGAACAGCCACGAAGCAATTATCGTTTGTGCCTGTTGCACAACTCACAGAAGTATTATGAAATTTCAGAAAGATGGAGTATTAATAGCTTTAAATAAATTAGTAATTGATATATAGTAACGAT
>WQTU01000025.1 GCA_009786125.1 Spirochaetota bacterium | reverse complement strand
CAAGCTGCCTGGCGCTTTATCGCGACATCCGTGTCGCTGCGCCAGACGCAACGTCCATGTTGCAGAGCTTGCACATGGTCGAGCGAGGAGGTAAACAAAAGGTCCCGCGTACGGCGTACCCCGCGCCTTTGGCGCGGTGAGTGCAGGGCTTGTCCTGCGGTCGCTTTGCACGTAATACCTTTTATTGCCAGAGCTTAAATCTCTTTAATCCTTCAATAACTGTACGAGCGCTCTTTTTAGTATCTGATTGAGGAACTCCTGCCTCTTTATTCAATGTTTGAGTAAAGAAGAATTCAAGGCTTTTTAATACATCATCAAGATGATAAAAAATTATTGCAAAATTAACTCCTGTAGGCTTTAGAACAGTAAACGAAGAATATGAAATAACAGGGTTCTTACTCACCATAACTTTTGTCTGATTTTTTGCTACAACAATATCTAATTCATTAAAACGCTGCGGTATGCTCTCCTCTTTTGATCTTGTAAAAGGTTCCAGGTATTTGTGTGCATAATTCATGGGTTCTACAAGAACATATATCTTGTGTCCGTCTGCCTGAAAAGTAAGCGAAGTTTCTCCGGAATGAATAGATTTTACATTATCGTAGGCAATAACTTCGTATATAGAATATGTGGAGTTTTCATTAAAATAAGATGTTACAATATAACCCCCGTCATCAGGCATTTTTCCTTCCTGATATGCTTGAAACAAGTCCATAGCTTTTGGCAAATTGCTTTTATCTACTTTGGCACTCTTAGTTGTAGTTTTAGCTGTAGTTTTAGCTGTAGTTTTAGTTATTTTAGCATTCTTGGCTGTGCTTTTATCGGCTTTAGCACTCTTAGTTGTACTTTTATCAGCTTTGGCACTTTTGGCTGTAGTTTTAGTTACTTTAGCACTCTTGGCTGTGCTTTTATCGGCTTTGGCACTCTTAGTTGTAGTTTTATCAGCTTTGGTGCTTTTAGCTGTAGTTTTAGTTACTTTAGCATTCTTGGCTGTGCTTTTATCGGCTTTGGCACTCTTAGTTGTAGTTTTATCAGCCTTGGCGCTTTTGGCTGTATTCTTATTGGTCTTGGCACTCATGATTCCTCCTGGTATTATATTATTATTACAATAGATAGGAAAATATCAAGTATTTTTTTTAAACTTTTCGCCCAGCTTTTTGAATTTTAGAGCAAAGTCTTTTAAACCTTGCGATTCATATATTCTTGCAATATTAAAATAAACTCGCCATTCTTTTTCATCCAGCTCTAATGCGTTTTTAAATGCATCTAAAGCTGTCTTGTTTTTATTTAATTTAGAAGCAAGAACTCCTATTGTAAGCTCAATATCTACATTATTTTTTATATAACTTCTTGATTTTTCCAAAAGCTCAAGTGCTTTTGCAGCGCCGGAAAGCTTATCTGTGCAATAGGCAAGTGAAAGCAGGTAATTGGAATTGTTAGGATACGCACGAAGCATTTGTTTGTAAATTAACATAGCTTTCTGATAATTTTTAATATTTAAGTAGGATTTTGCAAGAAGTTTGGTTGCATTTTCGTCACCTGCATATTCAGATGAATATTGCTCAATCTCTTTTATTGCTTTTTCATAATTGCCTATTCTATAGAGGTGATTGATATAATAACGTCGAATTTTATTATCATCAGGAAAAATTAACAGATAATCCCTAAAAACTTTTCCTGTTTTATTTTTATCGCCAAGCATATGATATGTCTTTATGAGACCAATATATGCATTTGAAAGTTTTTTATTATTTATTATTGCTTTTTGAAAATAATTCTCAGAGTAGGCAGGCATTTGAAGTCTTAGGTATTGCTCTCCAACTGCTTCAAGAAGATAAGCATCAGACTGATTATTTGCCATTTCAGCACCTAATAACTTTAAGACATCATTAGGGTCTAACAAAAGCTTTGCAGCAGTCAGGGCGTAATAGTAGGTTATTACATTATCCGAAGGAAAATTAGTATTGGCTCTTCTTAACACCTTAAAGAGCTCTGCAAATTGCTCTTGAGACCACATAACCAAAATTATTCCGTAAATTGCTTCAACTTTGCGCTTGTCTCTGCTTAAAACAAGTCTGTAATGGTTTTCTGCTTTTTGATAATTGCTCAGATGCCTGAATGCTTCACCTATCAGAAGGTGTATTTCATTATCATAATAGTTATTTTTTAATGCTTTTTTGGCAAAAAAAACAGCATCTTTATATTTATTTTTCTTAAAAGCTTCTATTGCCATTACCCTGTGAATATCAAGATTTTTTAGCTGTATGTTATCAATGGGGATATTTTTTTCAGACAAATCAAGCATTAATTGAGATGCTTCATCAATTCTTTCTTCCTGCAATAATAGCGGAATCATGTGCATTTTAAGCACATTGTCATTTGGGTTATTTTTAATAACATAATCGTAAAGCTGGAGAGCTTCCTTAAAGCGGTTTTGTTCTTTTCTTACCTGAGCCAGATATATGGAAACTGATGGAAGATTTTTATCGGTTTTTAAAATAAATTCAAATATTTCGCCTGCTTCATCAACTCTTCCAGCATATAAATCTCTTACCCCTTTAAGGTACAAAATATTTAAATATGCATTGTATATAAACTTATTTTGCGGGGCTGCGTAGACAGCTTTTTCGAGATAATGAAGCGCAATAGATACTTTTTTTAATCGTAAATATGCTAATCCTGTAAGACTTAATACTTCTGCATTTTCAGGTACAAGCTGTAAGGTTTTCTTAAAGCATTTAAGTGCTTTTGCATAAAAACCAAGTATTAAATATGTTCTGCCAAGAAAAAAATAGCCTTTCGGAGAGTTTTCTCTGTAAAAAATGTAATACTGCAATGCTTGTACAGCTTTATAATATTCGCCAAGTGCGTGAAAGCTCCTGCCCAGGTAGAGAAAAGCTTCGGGAAATGTATCGGTTTCCGCAACTATTTTTTCTAGTATATCCACTGCAAGCAGGTAATCTCTTTTTTCTCCGGCATTTATAGCTTTTAGCAGCAATTTTTTGTATTTTTCCGCCACACTCTATTTTAACCTGAAAATCAGAATAATTAAAAGCAATAATCAATACATTTGACAAAATCTTCTCTTTTTGCAACTATAGATAGGGAGATTAGAGTTGTTTTTTAACTTTTCTCTGCTTCGGCTCATAATGAAGGAGGCTGTTTTATGAGTAACCTTATAATAAAAGAGGGGCTTAGTTATGATGATATTTTACTTGTGCCTTCATTTACAGAAGTTTTACCGGGCGACGTAAGTGTAAAAACAAGGCTTTCAAAAGATATATATCTTAATATTCCAATTATATCTGCTGCTATGGATAGTGTTACAGACTCTACTCTTGCAATTGCGCTTGCTCTTGAAGGTGGAGTAGGTGTTATTCATAGAAATTATACTCCTGAAGAGCAAGCAAAAGAAGTTGCAAAAGTAAAAAGATATCTTAATTGGATTATTCAAGATCCGCAGGTGGTAACTGAAGATACTACTATAGGTGAGATAAAAAATATAGTGCAAAAATATCATGCAACAGGAATTCCTGTTTTAGACAAGAATAAAAAACTTTCAGGCATTATAACATCCAGGGACTTGTTGTTTTGTGATAATAATGATCTTCTTGTTCAAGATGTAATGACAAAAAATCCAATTGCAGAAGTAGGAGCCCCGACAGTTAAAAGCGCTAGAGAGAAATTTAATAAATATAAAATTGAAAAACTTCCTGTAATAGATGAAGACGGTTATGTTATTGGACTTGTTACATCTAAGGATATGGATAAGAAAAAAAGTCACCCGCAGGCTGCTATTGACACTTTTGGAAGACTTGTAGTTGGCGCTGCAATATCTCCGATAGATTATGAACACAGGATTCCTCTTTTGCTTGATACAAGAGTAGATTTTGTTGTTATGGATACTGCAACAGGAGATGCAAAAAGCGTTATTGATGCTATAAAAAATATCAAGAAGAATTACAATATACCGGTTGTTGGCGGAAATGCAGCAACTGCAGAAGCAACAAAAAGACTTATTGATGCAGGCGCTGATTGCATTAAAATAGGCATTGGTCCAGGCTCAATATGTACAACCAGAATTGTTGCTGGAATAGGTGTACCGCAATTTACAGCTGTTTGTGATTGCGTAGAAGAGGCAGCAAAGCATGGAATCCCGACTATTGCAGATGGAGGCATAAAGTATTCCGGAGATATTGTAAAAGCAATAGGTGCCGGAGCAGATACAGTTATGCTTGGTAATTTACTTGCAGGGCTTAAAGAAGCGCCGGGTAAAGAAGTTATCTTTGAAGGAAGAATATTCAAAGAATACAGAGGAATGGGTTCTATTGGAGCAATAATTGATGGTTCGGGCGACAGATACTGCATAAAGCAGGGAGATGATCCTGTGCCTGAAGGAATTGAAGGCAGGGTTCCATACAAGGGAGAATTAAAACCTTTTCTTAACCAGCTTATTGTAGGTCTAAAAAAAGGGATGTCCTATTGCGGCTGCAA
>WQTU01000024.1 GCA_009786125.1 Spirochaetota bacterium | reverse complement strand
ACATGGACGTCACTGCCTAGCAGTGGATCTGGCGCAGCGACACGGATGTCGCGAAAAAGCGCCAGGCGCTTGCCCGCGACTCTCGCTTCATTCGGAAATATTTTTTTCCATTGGAAGAATTACTTTAAAAACTGTTTCCTGCTCATTGCTTGAGAAATCTATCGTTCCATGATGCCTCTCAATTATAAGCTTAGAAATAGCAAGACCTAACCCGGAGCCTTGTTCTTTTGTAGTAAAAAATGGCTCAAATATTTTACCTATATTTCTTTGGGCTATCGCAGGTCCATTATTCTTAAATTCTATATTTATTTTATCACTTTGCAATAGTGTAGTTATTATAAGCTTTCCCCCTTCCGGCATTGCCTGGATAGCATTTACAGCAAAATTTATAAAACAGATTTTTATTTTTTCACTGTCAACAGAGAGAAAAGGCAAGTTATCCGCAAGCTCGCATTCAATAGTTATATTTTTATGCCCAATCTTGCTTACAGTAGTTACAATATCAAGAACCAGCTCATTAATATCACAACTTGAAAAACTCATAGGTCTGGGTTTTGAAAATTCAAGAAGATCTTTTACCAGCTTGTCAATTCTGTCAACCTGCTCAAGCACTGTATTAATCTCATCTAACCCATTCTCGTCTTTTAAATGCCTGCTTTTTATTATCTGCGACATCATTTTTATTGAACTCAAAGGATTTTTAATCTCATGAGCAAGCCCCGCAGAAAGCTGCCCTGCAACAGCTAACTTTGCAGACTCTATCATATTGGTCTGCATCAGAATAATTTCCTGGTTATATTTATATATTTTTCTTGAAAGAGCATTTATGCTCTCTGCAATTATTTTAAATTCATCATTTGCTTTTATATCTATTATTTGTGTCTGTAACCCGCTGTTTATGTCAAGCTTATCAATTCCGTCAATAATCTTGCTTAGTGAATTATTAATATCTGCGGCAAGAAAAAGATAAACCCTAAGCGAAAGAAAAAAACCTATAGTTAGCATAAAAAAAAGAACCATTTTTATATAAGATAGATATCTGGCATTGCTTTCTTCTCTAAGAAAAAGCAATATTGCTCCCCAGTAATGCTGATCATCTGTATAAAGAGCTTTTATCATAAAATGGTATCTGTCGTTGTTAATTTTTTTATGAAACATGACATATCCATTTTTCAGCAGCTTTGCCATTTTATTATCATCAATAGTTTGAAGAATATCGTCAAAAGTAGAAATTATTTTCATATTCCCCCAGTATATTCCATTGTTAAGACCTGTAAGTCTTTTCATATTTTCTGCAAACTTTTCCGAAAAAAGTCTTCCCAGCATTAACAGACCTACTATATTACCATCTTTTTCCAATGGCGCCACTGCTCTTATTGCAATACCAGATCTGCCGCCTTCAAAGCTGACAACAGTCTCTCCTGCAAGCCCTCTTTGAATAATATGCTGGTCAATTTTAAAATCGCCTTTTTCTTCCGGATCATGCGCCCTTATAAAAACGCTGCCATCTTTATCTAAAATTTCAACAATATCAAAAAGCCCCATTCGGTAATAATTGCTTAATATTTGACCAAGATAAGTTCTATTTCCCTGCGACACCAAAGCCGCAATAGAGCTGTCTTTTGCCAAAGCGCTTACTGCTGTAAGGCATGTTTCTTTGATAAGCTGGATCTCATTATAATAAGCTAAAATACTGTCTTCCAGCCTTACTATACTTGCCTTTTCAATAGAATCCTTAAAAAGCCAATAACTAATTAACAGAGAAGTAACACTTGTAACAAGGATTATAAATATAAAAGATATAAAAATTTTAGTATTAACTCTATATTTTAATTTATATTTAAAAAACTGCCGCATGTTTATAATTTTAAACAATATCGCAAAAAAAGTTAACTCTATGGAGTAAAAAGAAGTTTTAGGCTAATGTAAGAAATATTATGAATGAAGAAATAATTCAGCTATGTGATTCAGACGGAGTTCCTCAAGGGAACGCTCTTCGCAGTGTTTGCCATAAAGACCCATCGATGATTCAGATGGTTGTCCACTTGTTAATATTTAATTCAAAAGGAGAGATATTTTTACAAAAAAGATCCGATACCAAAGATGTATATCCCGGTATGTGGGATACAGCCGTAGGCGGTCATGTATCGGCTGGCGAAGATATTTACACATCTCTTGTTAGAGAATCAAAAGAAGAGCTTGGAATAGATCTAAAAAACGCAGAATTTATTTTTAAACAACTTAATAAAAGCGAAACAGAAACAGAACTTTCTTTTGTATATAAAACAATTTACGACGGACCATTTCGTATAGATAAAAACGAAGTAACAGACGGTCGTTTTTTTACAATCAAAGAAATTAAAGAAAAACTGGGAAAAAATATATTTACGCCGAATTTCGAAAAAGAGTTTAAAAGACTGTTTTTTTGATTCCCATTGCCTTACACTCGGCAAAGTGCAGCAGGGAAGCTTGCCCTGCTGCACGAAGTGTAATCCCTTTTACCCGGCCAATGGAAGAATAAATTTAAAAGTAACTCCGGATTCAGAAGAATTAACATTAATAGTTCCTTTGTTTTTCTTAACAATATCTTTTACCAGACTAAGTCCAACCCCTCTGCCTGCAACAGACGTTGTTTCTCCGGCAGTGGAAAATTCAGGCGAAAAAATTGCTGCCAAAAGAACCTTGTTGCTTGTATCTTTGGCGTCAGGATTTAACATAAGATACTTGTTCTTGATTTTTTCATAATCAAGCCCTTGCCCGTCATCAGAAAAAATTACCTCTGCATTATTATCCACATTTTTTATACTAACTGTTAAAAGACCTGCTGGCTTTTTGTTCTTTTTGATTCTTTCTTCCGGTAATTCAATGCCATGATAAATAGAATTTCTTAGACACTGGAACAGAATATCCTTAATTGGTTTTCGCAAGTTTGATTCAAGAATTTTTAAATTCATCTCCACTGTTTTGAGTTCAACCTTCTTTTGAGTCTCAGCAGAAATGTTTTCAACAGCTTTTGTCAAGGAGTAAAGAAAAACAGAATCGAGCTTGTGACTAGCCTTATAAGACTCAATTTTCTTTATGGTTTTTACATAAGCATCTTTTTCCTGCATTATTGTTTCCAGCTTTATTGCCAGACTAAGAACACTGTCCTCGTTTATTGTTTTAGCAGCCAATGCAGCTTTGATGTCTTCTTCCAGAATATGAAGTTTTTTGCCAAAACTTTCCAAACCAAGAATAAGCGCATTAGACTTGATAGCATGGACATTCTGAAAAAATTTCGTAATCACTTGCTTCTCGGTAAGGGATTTATCCTTTAGGATTGAGTTAATATAATTAAAATTGGACTCTGTATCTTCAATAAAGTCCTGGAATACCGCAGGATCTATTTGGATAACATCGAACAAATTCTTTACTTCCTGCTGCTGGAGGTCTTTCTGAACCTGTATTTCTTTTTCAAACTCGCGCTCCTTGCTAATATCCACAATTACTGCAAGCACTACCGGAGCAGCGTCTTTCTGTTCAATAAGGCTGAATTTGGTAGTAAGGATTTTTGTCAAGTCGCCGACTTTATACTCAAATTCATAAATAGGATTAACAGATTCCAAAATTTTTGCACTTTTGGATTTTGCGAATATCATCGCAAAATATCCCTTCATGGCTTGAAGCTGTTTTGTGTCCAAAGAACCAACGAGAATATCAAGAAAGTTTTTTCCTGCCAGTTCCGAATCATAATAAGACAATATGGGAATCAAGGGCTTGGAATAATTGGGAAGAATTTTTAACTCTTCATCCATTATAAAGATTCCTTGATTAATATTATCCTGCATGGTTTGAACTATCATCTTTTCATTGGAAACCCGGATATTAGCTTGTACAACTTCTATAGTCTTGCGCCTATACAGCAGCAAATTAAAAATACCGGAAATTAGCGTTACAAAAAACAAAGCAATCTGTGCAACGGTAATATTACGCACATTACGATATAACGCAAGAATATATTCATCGCTGACATCCACCGCAGCAACAGCGCGGAGATTTCCGTCTGCATCAAATACAGGAGCCCAGCCGGAAATAAGACCATACCACTCAGGAATGTAGTCGCCAAGATCGTTCGCGCCGACTTCCCCGGCAAGAGCGCTAATCGTCATTTCTTCAGATTCAAAAAACAGAACCTCCGGACCAATTTGCGTCTCCGGATTCATATCATTACTCATAATGAATTGCAATTGGTTGGTATTCTCGTCATACAACCGCCAGAAGTAAGCGTATACAAGATTGTGGTCCTCTGCAAACTGTACAAGCCGTTTTCTGATTTCATCATACAATGGGTCCAAAGTGTCTTCGGGTGTCTTGA
>WQTU01000023.1 GCA_009786125.1 Spirochaetota bacterium | reverse complement strand
AAAGGCTGAAACAAAAACAGCGGCAACAAAGTGAGCAAGCCATAGAAAAAGACTTTGCGGGTAATGAATTGCGTGGAATAGCGGCTGCCGAGGCGTTTTAGCAATATGGTATAGAGTGCCCACGAAAAAGCAGCAAGCAAGCTAAGCTTGTCGCCCAATGGATTGATTTCAAGTACAAAGCGCCCGTTAAAAACAACAAAAGCAACGCCTGCAAGCGCCAGCAGTGAACCTTGCCACCAGTAACGCCCCAATCGTTCGTTTTTAAGGAATGGGAGCGAAAGAAGAACAGTAAATATGGGCGCAACGCACACCAGTAACGCTACATTTGACGCTGTTGTCATGTCTAAAGCTGTATTTGCTGCCACAAAGTAAAGCGATCCGCCGGTAATACCCATCAGCATAAGCAGAAACTCATCTTTAAAAGTGCCGGCAAAAAATTCTTTATGCCTGAAAAACCTGCTCCCCCCAAAAATCCAGATGCAGACATAAGCCAAAAGAAATCTATAAAAGAAAATATCTTTTGGCGACAACCCATTATAAAGAAGCATCTTTGTTGCAACAAAAGTAGTGCCCCAAACTATGACAACCATCAGAGCTGTAAAATGGTAGCGGAGCGTTTTCATATATTCTTAATATCCGAATGGAGCGAGAGCCGCGGCACGGACGCAGTGCCTTGGCGCGCCGCGATCACGCAAAGCGAGCGCAGGGGCGGGCGAGGAAACAAATGGCTGCGAAGCATACCCCTTGCGGTTCCGGAATTGTTTACAAAAAATACAAATCAATGAAAGTTCCTGAGTCCTGCCTGGCGCGCCCAGCGCATTGCCTGCTCGAATTCCCGTTGTGTTATACGGCGGTTCAGCGGCGGAAATTCGTTCGCCCTAAACTGAGGCGAGTATTGACTCATAATGTTAAGATGGGTATCTGCTCCAAGTTCAGAAGCCACCCATCTGGAAAAAACATCAGTGCCAGCAAGGTTTTCCGGCAAAACCAGATGACGAATCAACAGCCCGCGGTTCGCGATGCCGTCTGCTTGCGTGAGCGTTCCAACCTGCCTGTGCATCTCTTTGATTGCAACTGCAGCATATTCCGCATAATTCTGCGCACCTTGTAAAAAAGGGATAGCTATTTCTGAGTCCTGGAACTTGAAGTCCGGCAGATAAATATCAACAACGCCGTCCAAAAGCTGCATTACCTCAAGCGTTTCATAACCGCTGGAATTATAGAGAAGCGGTACATTAAGCCCCCGGTCAATGGCAAGCCGGAGCGCAGTAACAATGTGAGGCGACAAATGCGAAGGCGTAACAAGGTTAATGTTATGACAGCCCCTGTTTTGGAGCGAAATCATCATATCTGCGAGCTGGGCATGGGAGGTCTGTCTTCCTTCCCCGCGATGAGCGATTCGCCAATTCTGGCAGAAGATGCAAAGCAGATTGCAGTTAGAGAAAAAAATCGTACCTGAGCCATTGCGGCCTACGAGCGGCCGTTCTTCGCCATGATGAGGCGTTGCAGAAGCAACCCTAAAGGTATGATCCGAGCTGCATATACCCTTTCTTCCTGCCATGCGGTTCGTGCCGCACATACGCGGACAGAGCGAACAGCTATCCATCTTCTTCCAAAGCTCTTGCTCGCGGCGCTCAAGTTCCCCGCTTGCCGCAAGGGTCAGATACCTTGGCCTGTATGCCCCCCCGTGTTCAGGTACATTTGCTGCGCCGCCTTCTGCCCTCGGCGAAGCCCAACTGCGCGAACCGCAGCTTCCAAATGCCGCAATCCCGGCGGCTGCAAAACAAGCTTTAATAAATTTTCTTCGGGATATCATTTGTTTACTCCTTCATTTATAAAGGGTACGCTTTGCGGCCCTTTGTTTCCTCACTCATTCGGAAATAATACATCATTTTCTGCCTGGAAGTCAAATAGTTTTGCATAGAGTGCTGTAAGCGCTGGACATCCATCAAAATTATAAGTATAAACTACTATGACCCTAAGCGATTTTTTTGTGCAAAACCCCAGATTCGCAGTCGCATTTTCCGGAGGCGTGGACTCCTCATTCCTTATCTGCTCTGCAAAAAAAGCAAATGTCAGCGTAAAAGGTTACTATGTAAAATCAGAATTTCAGCCCAAGTTTGAAACTCAAGATGTCCTTAAGCTTGCCAGCGGCCACGGTCTTGATATCGAAATTATCGAAACAAAAGTGCTTTCAAATCAAACCGTCTCCGCCAACCCGGCTGATCGCTGCTATTATTGCAAAAAACTGATATTTACGCAAATAATTCAAAAGGCAAAAACTGATGGGTTTTCCATCGTGTGCGACGGTACAAATGCTTCCGATGATCCCGCAGACCGCCCGGGCTTTAGGGCGCTTCAGGAGCTTGGCGTTGTTTCGCCTCTGCGGCTCTGCAATCTTACAAAAGAGAATATCCGCGCGTTTTCGCGCGAGCTCTCGCTCTTTACAGCAAACAAACCAGCGTATGCCTGCCTCGCAACAAGAATTTCAACAAATCAGCAGATAACCGAAGATATTTTAAAGAAGATAGAAAAATGCGAGACCGCGCTTTTTGAACTCGGATTTACTGATTTTAGGGTGAGGGTTATCGGAACCGCTGCCCGTCTGCAAATTACGCCCGCAGATTTTGGGCTTTTGGCAGCTAAACGGAGCGAGGTATCGCAAATACTTCTGGAAAGTTTTTCCGACGCTGTTCTTGATTTAAAAACCGTGAGATTGACCGAAGGTCATGCCGGGCTATAATAATGAATTTACTTTTGTTCCAAAATTTGTCCGGCAATAGCGAAAGCGGGGTAGAAAAAATAAATAACCCATGATAAAATATTAGAATCGTAGGAATAAAAAGGGTAGAAAAAATAAATAGCCCGTGATAGAATATTAGAATCGGAGGAATAAGAATATGTTTGCTATAAACGATGCTCAGTTTGTGCTGGCAATGGTAGGCGTACAAGAACTGCTGATAATACTCTTTATTGTACTCATTTTGTTTGGAGCCAAGAAGATTCCCGACCTGGCAAGGGGACTGGGCACTGCACTTCGCGAGTTCAAAAAAGCCACAAAAGATATAGATATAGAAATTGATGATGTCAAATCCGACGAGCTGCAAAACAAACCATAGGAAAATGTCGTTTATTGAGCATCTCGAAGAGTTGCGTCGGGTGCTCATACGCTGCTTTTGTGCGATAATTCTCTGCGCGATACCCTGCGGAATATTCTGGCGCAAAATATTTGACTTTATCGCTGTTCGGCCGCTTCGCCTTAGCGATCCCGCGCCCACGCTAATTTTCACTGCACCTGCCGAAGCTATCTTCTTTATTTTCAAGCTCGCTCTGGCTTGCGGTCTGGTGCTGGCTTCGCCATTTATTTTTTTCCAAATCTGGAGATTCATTGCCCCTGCTTTGTACAAAAAAGAAAAAGCTGTAATAATACCAATCGTAATTGCATCAACTTTTTGTTTTTTGGCAGGCATAATGTTTTGTTATTTTCTTCTCCCCCTGTTTCTGAAATTTCTGATAGGATTTGCAGGCGGACAAATCGATCCGTTCTTTAGAATCAGCGAGTATTTTGGATTTGTTATTAGAATGTGTATTGCTTTTGGTTTTGCTTTTGAACTGCCGGTTGTTGCGTTCGCATTGTCAAAGATGGGAGTGATCGACCATAGGTTTTTGATTAAATATTTTCGTCATGCGATTGTACTGATATTTATCGCGGCTGCAATCATTACCCCAACGCCGGATGCTCTGTCCCAGTCGCTTTTGGCGCTGCCGCTGATTGCGCTCTACGGGCTGAGTATTTTCATTGCTTATCTGGTGTCCTCAAAGTCTGCCAGGCCGCTGTCTTCTGCTGAGGAAGATGCAGTTCCGAAGGAGACAGGGGCAGCGGGGGAGGCGCAGTGAATAGCGGCATAGGGCTTTCGCAGATATTTTTAGTATTGGTACTTATTGTTATTTTTGCTGATGCAAAGCAGATTCCTGGTTTTGTGCGCAAGAGTCTGAAGATTTACAGACAATTGCGCGCAGAGCTAAGAAATATTTTTGATAATATAAAATAGTGAATGGCGGCACGAAGTGT
>WQTU01000022.1 GCA_009786125.1 Spirochaetota bacterium | reverse complement strand
CCCGCCTGTCTCTTTTTCATTCCACTGAAAAAGCGTGGTTGTGGTTAGGGGACCTGTCCTAAATATATTCTCATTTTCTACTCTTTGAAGGAGCGGCGGAAGCACGTACCTTACCCTGAATTGCTGCATCTGATTCCACCATGAAAAATATTTGAGATGCGCTTCTGCCTCATGTCTTGTAAAATGATTTCTGTCATGATGAATAAAAAAATTATTTGAAAAATGTGGATTTCTGTTGGCATCAAGGTGGTCGAATTCTCTTTTAAAACTAACTATATCTACCTGATATCTTAAAAATGACTGATCATACATTTCATATCTAAAAAGCGGAAAGATTCTAAAAGTTGATCTGTTTTCAACTTTAAAAAATGTTGCTCTGTAATCCTGTTCAACAAGCCTGTTCCACTGAGCGTCCCCTACAGTATCTGATCTATTTGACCGCGTTCTGTAATCCCCTGTTATAACAATATTATTATCAAAAGAAAAGATATCATCATATAATCTCAGGCTATAAAAAATATCTGCACGCCCGTGTGTTCTTGTCTCGGTATATGCCTGGCCAAAATCTATATCACTTGGTCTGTCCCACCGTGTATGGTCCATTGTTTCTGTAACAGAAAAGTTTGGAGATATACTATAACGCATGGAGTGATAAAATATTTCTCTCTCTCTGAAAGCTTTAACACTTACATCCTGCTTTCTTTCGCTTCCAATAATGCGTGAAACACTTTCATTTTCATTATCTCTTTCAAATTCTTCTCTTTCAATTTCCCATGGAGATATAAGCGTAGAAGAATGTCTTTCTCTGCCGTTCCTCGCAGATGCTGTTCTTGCAGTGGTTCTTCCGGTAGATCTTGAAAATATATCTCCTCTTACTGTCAGAGAAACATCAGGAAATTTATAAAATTCAGGAAAGTAAAAATGCTGCTCAGGAAAAAAGTAATCTGTTCTTGCGGAGTGGGGAATATCCGCGCCTATTCCGTCCTGCCTTTTATTTCTCCAGTTCATCGAAAAGTCGAATTTTGTTACATTTATTTCTGTAATAGCTCCGCCAAACATTCTTTGAGAACGTCTGTATGAACTATGAAAATACCACCAAAGCCTGTCCATTGCGCCAGTATTAAAATGTGTGGCTACTCTTTCATCCTCAAGCCCCAATAATTGACCCCAGTCTGTAAGTTCTGCCCGCTCATTAAAATCACGAAGAAAAAATGGATCTGAATAAAAATCAAGCGACAAATTATATCTGAAATTTCTAAAGCTGTTTCTCATCTCCAGTTCTATCCCAAACCTGAAAGGGACCGTATAACTTAAAAAATGTGCGTCATTCCATGCGCTTCGAAACCTTCCTTCCTGATCTTCAAAAAAAACAGAATATCCGAACGGCGTAATATATATATTTCTGCTTCTCGCAACTCCAAGGTAAAAATCAATAAGATTTGTTCTACCCTCTATTCCTGCAAATAAACCAAGTCTGGAATAAATATCAAACATAACTTTTATATATTGGTCATCTGTTCTTCCATCTTCTCTTCTTCTTACTTTTCTTAAAAATATTCCGCGAAGCTCAGTCTCATATTCTGCGCTATCAGCTCCCATAGAAAAAAAAGAAGACTCGCGATCCGGTCTCGGAGAACCAAACAGATATGTTGTTGTTTGCATAAAATAACCAACAGGCTGCCTTATGCCAAAAGCAGGATTAAACACCAGGGTATCGCCGGGGTGAAAAAAAAACGGGAAAAAAAACATAGGCACATGCCCGACATAGAGAACCGCATTTCTTAGCCCCCACTCATTGGGAGCGAGAACCCAAACTCTTCGAGCTCTTATGCTATAATAGGGATTTTCATAATTCCTTGATGTAATTCTGGCATTATCAATAATAATTACATCATTGCTTTTAAAGATTCTGTCTCCGGAATATACAAATGTTATTTCTGTTCCGTCATCCTCCGTAATTGTTTGCTCAGATCTGGCTTCAATAAAAATACCTTCCCAGTTTGAAATATTAAACGACAGCTTTCTCCCGCTAAAGACCTCTTCGCCCCTGCCGGTTCTTCTTATGTAAGTAACATTACCTTCCGCTGTCATCAAATCGTTACTTCTGTTAAAAATCACCCTGTCTGTTCTTATTGAGTGCGATGTTCCATCATCATTTTCTATTCGGATAAAAACATTTCCGCTTATTTTAATATAATCTTCGTCACTTTTTTCTACGGTAAAGTATTCGCTTCTGTTTGCGGATTCTATAATAAAAAGATTTTGACTTTCCCGTACAGTTTTTAACCTTTCTTCTTGATTATAGTGGTTCAGAAGACGCTGCTGGAGTTCTCTCCTGCTTCCTGTTGTATCAAGCCCAAGCTGTCTTGCCCATGCAACAAGTTCATGATAACTTGATGTGTCTATATCAATAGCAATTGTTCGTTCAAAAAGAGTTCTGCTGTCTTCGTTACTCCCATCTTGCGCCGCAAGGCATAAGGCAGAAGCAAAAAGTAATATGAGAAAAAATATTCTTAGGATATTTCCCGCCGAGTGCGCGCCGGCGGACAAAGGTTCCCCTCTGGTATTTCCAGGCTTGCATTCCATAAAGCCTATAAGTATTCCTTAAGATATTTACCGGTATAAGAACTTTTACAGCTTAATATGCCTTCGGGGGTTCCTGAAAAGATAACTTCTCCCCCCTTGTTCCCTCCTTCCGGACCAAGATCAATTATATAGTCAGATGACTTAATAATATCCATATTGTGTTCGATTATTATAACTGTATTGCCTTTATCGCAAATTGAGTTCAAAACATTCAAAAGTTGTCTTACATCGCCAAAATGGAGACCCGTTGTAGGCTCATCAAGTATATAAAGGGTGTTTCCTGTATTTACTTTTGAAAGCTCATGAGAAAGCTTTACCCTTTGGGCTTCTCCGCCGGACAGAGTCAGAGCAGATTGCCCAAGCTTTATATATCCGAGCCCTACATTTGTAAGTGCAGTAAGCTTTCGCTTCAAAACAGGAATCGAACTAAAAAAATCTAATGCATCCTCAACAGTCATATCAAGTATTTCATAAATATTTTTACCTTTATACCTGACTTCAAGAGTGTCTCTGTTAAATCTTTTTCCATGACAAACATCGCACGTAATATATACATCAGGCAGAAAGTGCATTTCAATTTTAATTGTGCCATCGCCTTCGCAGTTTTCGCATCTGCCGCCTTTTACATTAAAAGAGAATCTTCCTGGTTTATATCCTCTTGCTTTTGAGTCAGGAAGATTTGCAAAAAGATCCCTTATTGGCGTAAAAAGCTCAACGTAAGTAGCAGGGTTTGATCTCGGGGTTCTTCCTATGGGGCTTTGGTCAATATTTATAACTTTGTCTATAAATTCAATGCCTTCGAGTTTATCGAATTTTCCTGTCTCTTTTGCACTTTTGTTTATCTTGTTATAAATAGCAGGAAAAAGAATATCGTTTATTAGCGTTGATTTTCCGGAGCCTGAAACCCCGGTAATGGCAACCACCTTGCCCAAAGGAAATTCAACATTAATTTTTTTAAGATTGTGTTCCCTTGCTCCTTTTAAAACAAGTTTTTTGCCATTACCTTCTCTTCGCGAAGATTTAGTTTCTATTTTTTCAATCCCGGACAAATATCTCCCTGTAATACTCTTCCCGCTTGCTATAATCTCCGATGGAGCCCCGAATGCGACAACCCTTCCTCCGTGCACGCCTGCTGCGGGTCCAAGTTCAATAACGTGGTCAGCAGATCTTATTGTCTGCTCGTCGTGCTCCACAACAATAACCGTGTTCTTTATATCCCTAAGGTGTTTTAATGTATCAATCAGCCGTGCGTTATCCCTCTGGTGCAAACCAATAGTCGGCTCGTCCAGGATATAAAGAACACCTACAAGCGAAGAGCCAATTTGCGTTGCAAGCCGTATTCTTTGCGCCTCGCCGCCGGAAAGCGTTGCAGCTTTTCTTTCAAGAGTAAGATAGTCAAGCCCCACGTTAACA
>WQTU01000021.1 GCA_009786125.1 Spirochaetota bacterium | reverse complement strand
GCTTCCACATTTTTTCTCGTTTTCTTGCAGAAAACTACGAAAAAAGGATAATAAGGTAAAGCTGATTTATTCTCGATTGAATAAATCAGCGGTTCCCTAGGAGAAAATACTTATGCCAGAAACAGTAACAAAGCAGGAGTTATTGCAGCGAATAGAGAACCTTTATAAAGCCGCAAAAATTATAAACAAAGATTTTGATGCAATCCTTATAATAGACAAAGTAAACCACTACTATTTTACCGCCAC
The DNA here is from genome assembly GCA_009786125.1 of Spirochaetota bacterium. Classification (GTDB taxonomy): domain Bacteria; phylum Spirochaetota; class Spirochaetia; order CADAEX01; family CADAEX01; genus WQTU01. The sequence goes on along the minus strand of WQTU01000021.1, from coordinate 3,502 downwards.
AATGCAGGACGGACTTTTTTTGCTTAAAAACGATGGCTCTTATGTTTATTTTGTACGCAAAAGTTTTGAGAGGGCAAAACTCGAAAGTCCTCTGGATAATATTTTTCCAATGACAAGTTACAAAGATGTTTTTTCAAAAACAGGCAATATAAAGCAGGTTTTTCTTGAGACAAATATTGTTACTTTAAACACCCTCGACAGAATGAAAAAATATTTCGCACTTGAAAACATTCTCCCGGTGGAAAATGTAATATTAAAACTTCGGGCTGTGAAAAGCCAGTTTGAGCTTTCGCAAATTTACAGCTCCGCAGAGCGCCATAAAAAACTTATGGATATAGAAATTCCCAGCCTCCTAAAAGAAGGAATGAGCGAAGCAGAGCTAACATCAAAAATATATACAAAAATGATCGAGCTCGGCTACCAGGGCCTTTCGCGCTTTTCCAGATTCCATGCAGAGTTCGTAGCCGGGCAAATCGCCTTTTCCGAAAACTCCATATTTCCCACAAGTTTCGATGGTCCCGGCGGAATGAAAGGAGCGCACCCGGCAGCGCCTGTTCTCGGAGACCGGAACAGATTTTTGAAGAAAGGCGATCTTGTATTTGTTGACATTGGTTTTGGTTACAATGGTTATCACACCGACAGAACGCAGGTATATATGTATAAAAGCTTGCCCGGCAAAGAACTTGTTGCTGCTCATAAAACCTGTATGGAAATTCAGAAAAAAACAGCTTCAATGTTTAAGCCTGGCGCCATACCGGGCGAAATCTATAATAAAATTATCTCCGATATTCCTGCTGATTTTCTCAAAAACTTTATGGGCATGGGCAAAGAGCAGGTAAAATTCCTGGGGCACGGCGTAGGGCTTCATATAGATGAGTATCCGGTTATTGCAAAAGGCTTTGATGCGCCGCTTGAGGAAAATATGGTAATCGCGCTTGAGCCCAAAAAAGCAATTGAAAATATAGGTATGGTTGGTGTTGAAGATACTTATATTGTAACAAAAGATGGCGGTAGATGCATTACAGGCGGCGAAAAAGAGATTATGGTTGTGTAAAACATAGTAACGAGTTTGTAGAAAAACCCTGTTTTAGTGGTTTTTTTAAATCTTAACTCCTTATGCTGATTTTGTTGTCCATTTTATAATTTTGGACTGCATTTTTGCCTAATGCGAGCGAAGGTACCCCATCAGAATCAGAATCAAAATGATGATGGGATAAAACTCCCTTTTTTCTCAAGAGCCAAGGCAAGTGAAAGAAACGATCTATCTGCAATATCAAGAGTAAAATATTTTTTGCCAACATCTGCAAGAAAATGGGCATCCGAAGATGTTACTACAGCATACTTTGATTCATAATCGCTGCAGCTTGCAGGGTTAAAAACCTCGATTGCAGAGTAATTATCATCAGGCAAAAACCCAAGCTGCGATGTAATAGAAAAAACAGGCTTATCAATATGAGCAGGAATAAAAAGCGCGCCCCTCGAAAAAACTTCGGCGCGAATCTCATCTATAGAAAGCAAAGTAGCATTCCCAAGAAATTTTTCAACTTCGCCAAGAATGTTTTCTTCGCTGTCCACATAAACCTGGTCACCGAAAGTTTCGGGATTGTTTGGAATATTCGGCAGATTTTTATAGATAAATTCCCCAAAATCAAGCGCAGCTTCCGGAGTTTCGAATAAACACAAAAGATGAGCTTCTTCGCAGCTTGTTACTTCCATTCCAAACAGCCCCCACACGCCATCTTTCTTGCACGCATCCGCAAAAGCAGGGCAGTTAAGTGCGCTGTTGTGGTCAGTTATGGCGGCCGCGTCGATTCCTTTTTTTTTAAGTTCCGATGCTATCGCAGACGGAGACATCTCCAGCGAGCCGCAGGGGCTAAGGCATGAATGTATATGAAAATCTGCTTTTATAATCATATTATCTTGGCGGCAAAATGATGATTTGAAACAGGCGAATCTATTTTAACAATTCAGAGATCTCGGCAGATACTTCAAATTGATTCTTTGCTGTCGAAAGAATCGCTACGCTTTCTGCTTTTGCCGCTTCTTTCATGTCGTCAGGAGCAGTTCTTCCATTACAGAGAACAATTACTTTTACTCCCACAAGAGTTGCTACTGCAATTGTATTTTTATGAGCCTGAATTGTTACGAAAGCGGAATCCGAAGGAGCATTTGCCATTACATCACTCAAAAGGTCTCCTGTGTATCCTGCTTTTATCTCGGCGCTATTATCACCCTCAGAAACAACCGAGTAACCTGTTTTTTCGATAAGATTTGCCAACGTCATTATTTCCCTCCTTTAACCTTTTCCCAATAGTTTTCCCAAAACAGTGCATACTTCAAACATACTCAAATTTGTTGACAAAAGAGTTATATTTGATTCCACTGCAAGATTTCGCATTGAATTTTGAGGCTGTTTGCCGTTTATAAGAATAATCCCGATGGCTTCGACAATATCTGCTGTTCTTACAACCTGATCTGTAGTGAGCGCTGTAACAATAACTCTATGATCCTCGTTGCTTATAAGAACTTCGCTCATCATGTCGCCCGCGGAAACATGTGTAATATTTATAGTATCAAAATTATTTCCTTTGTGAATAATTTCGCATTTTAAAGCATCAGTAATTTGTGCAAATGTCATTTTTTCTCCTGATATTAGCATCATACAATTAATATTTTTTTTCTGCAACAGGGATAGGCAAAGCCGTACGCCGTAGCTTTAAGTACAGGTTTACCTTTGTACGGTACTTTGCATCCTGCGCTGCGGCATGGACGCCGCGATACGTGCAAAGCACGCGCAAAGCGAGCGCAGGGCAGCAACAGAGCAGCGAATCGCGCGGTCGTCGATCATATTGGCTGTGGGATAAGAAAAAAAATCAAGAGAAAAATTTAATAATTGCCTTTGCAGCTAGTTCATTAATATCGCTATGCCGAGGAACTTGTGTAGAGGTTTTGTCCGTGGATTTTCGTAAATATCATGATTTGCCCTATGTCTTACAAAAATAGCTCCTCGCTTTGTAATTTCTTTGAGTAGTTTTCGGCGTTTCAAGAGGGAACTTTTAGCCGCAAAATACCGTTTTTCCGCGTTTGAGACAACCGCTTTTCTTCGTCTTGCCGGATTTGATAAACATCAGCAAGCATTTCTTCAAGTTCAGCAAGGCTATGCCCCTGTGTGAGATGATCAGGATAGGCATTCAAGTAGCCAACAACCCAACCGTCATCAGCTAGAGGTATATGCAACATCCATAATTAAACTCCTGTACCTACTATTATATATTCCAGCCTTAAAAGCCCAGTTGTCCAGCGATTTAGATCCAGTTGTAAACGAAAATAGACCCAGGTCTCCGGGGATGAGAGCCACCCAAAGACCTGAGGCCTGTTAAAAATTAAAATCTTACCCTTGTGCTTACGCATAGATTCTTCACCATCAATAACGATGTAGTTTTCATTTTACTGAGAGGCTGGTACCAAAGTGAGCTTGTACCCAAGGGAATTAGCTACTTTT
>WQTU01000020.1 GCA_009786125.1 Spirochaetota bacterium | reverse complement strand
CAAGCTGCCTGGCGCTTTATCGCGACATCCGTGTCGCTGCGCCAGACGCAACGTCCATGTTGCAGAGCTTGCACATGGTCGAGCGAGGAGGTAAACAAAAGCAACAACCCTGAATGCTGGTTTCCAGGTACTTTACATGCCCGGCTCAATACAGGCGGAGATCATACCTGGAATGGAAGTGTCCGCGGCAATGTCATTTAAAATAAAACGGAAGCTAACCAAAGGTTCGCTTCCGTTTTGCAACCAACTCAATTTACAGAAATTTCTGCTTTATTTATCATGCACAACAAAAACGGAAAGCTCCTTACCTAAATCCTGGATAAGGTCTAAGTTTTCTTTACCTAACTCATCAAGAGTATGTACAGAACTGTTGATCTCTTTCGTACCTACGCTCATCTCTTTCATTCCATTGGCCATTTCCTCGGTTAGTCTTTGCAGATTATTTATTTCTGTGGAAATTTCATTGGCTCCTTGATACATTTCCTGCGAGCTGCTTTTTACCTGTTGAGTGATTTCGTTTATAAAGCCGATAGCTTCCAAAAGCTGTTTACTTCCCTGCTCCTGCTCCTGCATTGAACACCGGATATTATCTTCCTGTTCCGCTACAATCTTTACGCTGGAATCAATGTTCCTGAATTTTTCGGTAACATTGGTTGTCGATTGCATGATTTTATCGATAGACCCCTTCATCTCTTTAAGTACGTTGTTGATTGTTTTGGATTGCTCGCTGGAATTTTCCGCCAGCTTGCGTATTTCGTCGGCTACTACCGCAAACCCCTTGCCAACCTCTCCTGCATGAGCAGCCTCTATAGCCGCATTCATGGAAAGAAGGTTTGTTTGGCTTGCAATGTTTTGCATCACCGAGTTAATTTCCGAAAGACCTTCGGATTCTTTGGCGATAGTTTGTATATCTTCGATTACTTCCTGTAAACTGTTGCGGCCTGCGTCAGAAGATGAAGTAAGTTCTTCTACATTACGGCCGTTTTTAATCAAGGTTTGGGTAACAGAGTTGATGTTGGCAACCATTTCTTCCATGGCTGATGCCCCTTGAGCCATACTGGATGCCTGTTTCTCTATAAGATCGTTAAGCTTTGCTATATTGGCGGTGATTTGCACCATTGTTGCATTGGTTTCGGTTACACTGGCGCTCTGATTGATGACTTTGTTGTTGATGGAATTAATTTGAGCTTCAATTTCATCCATAGCAATAGCGGCTTGATGCATGTTGACAGCAAAACTGTCTGCAAATTTTTCCAGAGAGATCTCCTTATTCTTAATACTTCTGATAAGACCATTGATGCTGGTTTCGGTCTTTATGATAGCGCGTACCATATCGGCGATTTCATCATTTCCTTTTGGCTGCAGCGGGTGAGTGAAGTTTCCTTTGGCTAACCATGAAAGGTTGTCCAGCACTTCAAAAAGAGGTCTAAGTATTAGCTTTCTGATAACAAATTTCAAAACAATTATAGTCACAACAAAAAGAACAAATGAAACAACTGCAAAGGTTAAAATTTTGGCATTAAGGGCGCTTTCAACATAGTTATTTATGTTTTCCATTGGTACAAGAACAGATAATGCCCCAATAACATCCCGGGTCCCCTGGGCAAATATTGGTTTGTATCCGGCAAAATAATGACGGTCAAAAAAAGTTATAGACCCAAAAAACGAATTGCCGTTCAGTATGGCGTTGGTTGCCGAGTGGGCTGCTCCCAGAAAAGTGCCGTCCTGCCTTCTTCCTGCGGCATCTGTAATGGAGGTTGATATTCTAAGAAAATCCTGGTTTTGCCGTACAAAAACTGTTATTTGAGCATTTAAGTCTCGTGAGATATTATCGACAAATATATGATCACTGGCGGGCAAACGCTCTTCAGTTCCAACAAGGGTGCCGCCTGTCAAACTTAGCCTGCCATAAGCCGAATTAACCTTGTATTCTAAAGATGACAAAGCGGCATCTGCTTTAGAAGTAGCCATCTGTGAAACGGTTTCATAAGATGTAGCTCTTAAAGCACGGATACTTACAAAAGCCAGAACAGTACTTGTAATAGCTAAAAAGCAGCAAAAGATAAGTATTATTTTTAAGAGCAAGCCGACACGTAGTTTTTTGTTTTCTGCCATAAGATTTTCGTCTTTCATAAAAGTGACCCCCCAACAAATCTTATACTCTAAAGATGGTACAATATATAGTCAAGCTCTCCAACTACGTCAAACGCATGAAATTTTGTAATTCATTGCTTTTACGGCAGCAAGACGAAAGCCTCTAGTTTGGTTTAGTACCCGGGAGGCGGTTCTTTAAAAGTATTCAAAATTATTTCAAACTCCTGATGTATACCATTGAAACAATCAATCAATAACGGATCAAACGCTCTCCCGCTTCCGTTTACAATAATTTCTACCGCCTCACTGTGAGGGAAGGCCTTTTTGTAGGGTCTCTCCGTAACTAAAGCATCGTAAACATCCGCAATGGACATAATCCTGCCAAGCAGCGGGATATCTTGATTTTTAAATCCAAATGGATATCCTGTTCCGTTCCATTTTTCGTGATGATATAAGGCGTATATCATTGCGTATTCCAAAAAACTGTTGTCGTCAGAAGCTTTATCTCTAATCTGTTTAATAATCTGGCTGCCCAATATCGTGTGGGTTTTCATTTCCTCAAATTCTTTCTGATTAAGTTTTCCTGGCTTCAATAAAATTGCGTCCTTGATTCCGATTTTACCAACATCATGCAGCTGCGACGAATAAAGCGCTAGAACTTGATCAATCTGCGACAACTCTTCCATATAAGTATTCTGCCTTTCCATGGCATCAAAAAGAGCTGCTATGTAACTTTGCGTCCGCCAAATATGGCTGCCTGTAAAGCAATCCCTGAACTCTACCAGGCTTGCTATGGTATTAAGCAGAGTATTTTTCAGTTTGCTAACAGACTGTGTGCGCTGTTCCACCAGTTGTTCCAAATTTTGTGAATAGTTAACCAGCGCCTGCTTTTGAGCCTCAAGCTGCAGGGCTGTCTGTACCCGCCTGCGCAAGCGCGGCGGTGACAATGGCTTTGAAATAAAATCATGTGCGCCCAAGTCAAAACTTCTGATTTCTGTTTCTTCGTCGATGCTGGATGTCAAAAAAATAACAGGAATATCGGATGTTCTGGGACTTGCCTTAAGCAATACGATGACATCATGTCCGCTCATTTCCGGCATTTCCATATCAAGGATTAATAAATCAGGAGCAGCATTTTCCAAAACTTTAAGCATACGGGAACCAGAGTCAAAAGTAATAACTCTGTACAAATCGGAAAGAGCATTTTTCCCTAAAACTAAACTTGAATCGCTATCGTCCACTATAAAAATTAGTTTTCGTTCATCATTCATCATTCGCTCTAATATCTTTGTTTTGTAACAGGCTCTGCACCTTTTCTGCAGCCAATCCGGCAATTTCTGCGGCTTCCTCAAACGCGCCATGCAATAGATGTATTTCTATTGATTTAATCTGCGCCTTAACTTCTTTTGGGCAAGGCAGATTGCCCAAGTCGTTGACCGCGTTGTTAGCAGTCTCTATATCGTATGCTTCGCAAGCTTTACAAATAACAGACAACAATTCTGTTATTTCTTCTGTTATTTCTTCTGTTATTTCTTCTGTTATTTCTTCTGTTATTTCTTCTGTTATTTCTTCTGTTATTTCTTCTGTTATTTCTTCTG
>WQTU01000019.1 GCA_009786125.1 Spirochaetota bacterium | reverse complement strand
TCTTTCGCTCTTTGAAATAATTCATCTTTACGAGCAGATTTAAGTATAGCGATTTCACTATTTATAGTCCGCATATGTTTAACTGCCTGTATAATATCTCCAGTCCCAGCCTCACCTTTTGTCCGTATCATAGCAGCACCCTCATCAATTCTACGAAGCGCTTCACCCAAATCCGTTGCCCCACAGACAAATGGGGTATTAAATTGTCTTTTATCCACATGGTATTTATCATCTGCCGGAGATAACACTTCGCTTTCATCAATACAATCAATTCCGAGTGCTTCAAGTATTTCTGCCTCTGCAAAATGACCTATGCGAACTTTAGCCATAACAGGTATTTTTACACTGTTTTTTATTTGTTTAATAATTTTTGGATCGCTCATTCTGGAAATACCGCCAGCAGCACGAATGTCAGCAGGAACACGTTCCAAAGCCATTACAGCACACGCACCAGCTTTTTCTGCAATTACAGCTTGCTCAGGAGTGGTTACATCCATTATAACCCCACCTTTAAGTTTTTGGATTTTTTCTCCAACCGCTTCAAAATGATACTTCATTTAATACTCCAATATTTCGAAAAATAGTAATTTTATCTCACAATATATTTTTTAATATATTGTGTCAATACATCAAATATCTTTATGTCATTCAATTATTTGCAAACATAATTTCGCATAACTCTCATATATATGCTATGCTAGAGAGGAGTTGGATATATGACGGCTTATTGCCTGCGGTCGCTTTGCGCGAATACTTTTTTTGTTTTTCTGCAAGTTTTTGACCAGCGCCGCTATAGCTTTAGAACAAAGTTGCCGATAGTGAGGGAGCAGTATTTTTAGAGATTAATCAAATAGATACCTATATCGGGAGGCATTGAAATTAGTGCAGATTAGTCCAAGCCAGTCGATTACATTTATTCGTCATGAGCCTACTATGCAGAATCTTGCTGCGCCGGAAGAACCTTCAAGGACAGGGGGAAATTCTTCTCTTGTGCGCTTTGAGTTTGCTGCGAAGAATTTATTTGTGCCAGGAGAACCTTTAAAGATTGCGGAATATTCTTTTCTTGGTGTTATTGTAGAGATTTCCCAACAGGCACGGGATGCATACAATAGGGACAATCAACTGCAGGCAGACGCTGCCCAAGCTGCTAATGCGCTTGAAGGCATTGAAAGGTGCGAAACATGCAGCAGCCGTACATATGTAGATAAGTCAAATGATCCATCTGCCAGCTTCCAAACCCCAACGCATATAAGTCCGGGCGCAGCAGCCGCAATAGTCATGGCACATGAACGTGAGCATCTCGCAAGTGATGCTGCAAAAGCAGAAAGAGAGGGGCGCGAGATTGTAAGCCAGTCTATCAGTCTTTCTATGGCTATGTGCCCTGAATGCGGTATTAAATATGTTTCAGGCGGCTCTGCCCGCACAGTAAGCGCCGAGGCATCCAATCAGGAAGCTACAGTTAATATTCTTGTCTGATTATCTTCCTTTAGCGAAAGTGCTGCGCAAATTAAAGCCCAATTTATCGCCCCTGGCAGCACTAATTCCTTATTGAATAAAGATTTTAGCTATTGTAGATTAAAGTGTATGAGGTAAAGTGTGCAACTTCCCTTAATCACGAAAATAACGGGTTTTCACACTAGATGGAGAGAAAAAAATGAGAGCAAGTAAATACTTTTTTAAAACATATAAGGAAATTCCAAAAGAGGCGCAAACGCCAAGCCATATATTGATGCACAGGGCAGGAATGATACAAAAACTTGCAAGCGGAATATACAATTATCTTCCGCTTGCGCTAAGAACTCTTAAAAAAATCGAAAAAATAATAAGAGAAGAGCTTGATAAAAGAGAGTGCCAGGAGGTTCTCATGCCTGCTGTCCAGCCCGCAGAACTTTGGGAAGAGAGCGGCAGATGGAAATATTACGGGCACGAGCTTTTAAGGTTTAAGGACAGAAAGAACAGCGATTATTGCTTTGGACCAACTCACGAAGAAGTTATTACAGACATGGCAAGAAAAATATTAACTTCGTATAAGCAGCTTCCTTTAAATCTTTATCAGATACAGACTAAGTTTAGGGACGAAATACGCCCAAGATTCGGTCTTATGCGGGGCCGCGAATTTATTATGAAAGATGCCTACAGTTTTGACATAAACGAAGAAGATGCAAAAAAAAGCTATAAGCTAATGTATGAAGCATATAACGCAATATTCGAGAGAATAAATTTAAAATTTAAACCAGTTGATGCTGCAACAGGAGCTATTGGCGGAGATATGTCACATGAGTTTCAGGTTCTTGCAGAAACCGGCGAAGATGAAATTCTTTCTTGCAGCAAATGTTCGTACTGTGCAAATATCGAAAAAGCAGTCTCCGGCAATGAGATAAAAAAAGCAGATGCTTCAAAGAAAAAAGAGCTAAAAGAAGTTTCAACCCCAAACATAAAGACCATAGAAGAATTATCTGCTTTTTTTAAGCTGGATCCAGCCAGGTTTATTAAAACCATAATATATCTTGTTGATGAAAAACCTGTGGTTGCGCTGCTTAGGGGTAACGAAGAAGCAAATGAAGCAAAGATTCAGGCTTTTCTTGGCGCGAATTCCATAACTCCAGCCAATGATGCTTTAATAAAGTCAATAACAGGCGCAGAAGTCGGCTTTGCCGGCCCTGTTAAATTGGCTGTGACTATAATCGCAGACAAGCATATTTATGAAGATACAGATTATATATGCGGAGCAAATAAAACAGATTATCACTTTACAGGCTTTGACCCTGAACGCGATTTTGCAACATGGACGTTGCAGGCAGCACCGCGACAGGACGTCGCTAATGGGTGCGGGATATCAACTCATATTGCAGCCGGCGCTTCATCGCGACATCCGTGTCGCGACGCCGAGCGCGACGTCCATGTCGCTGACATTACATTTGCAAAAGAGGGCGATAAATGTTCAAAATGCGATACAGGTATTCTTGAAAAATACAGAGGGATCGAAGTTGGCCAAGTATTTTATCTTGGAACAAAATATTCCAGCTTAATGAACTGTGTTTTTCTTGACAAAGACGGCAAAGAGCAAGTTGCTGTTATGGGCTGCTACGGAATAGGCGTTAGCAGAACAATGGCTGCTGCAATTGAACAGAACCATGATGATAATGGCATAATCTGGCCTGCTGCAATTGCTCCTTTTGAGGCAGCTGTTATACCTGTTCAGACAAATAACGAACTTGTTGTTGAAACATCAGAAAAAATATATAAAAACCTTCTTGCAGCAGGCATAGATGCTTTTATGGATGACAGAAACGAAAGAGCAGGCTTTAAATTCAATGATGCAGACCTTATAGGCTTTCCTGTGCAGATAATCTGCGGCAAGCTTGTTGAAAGCGGAAAGGTTGAGGTAAAAATCCGAAAAACAGGTGAGAAAAAAGAGATAGATATAGAGAATATCGCAGCAGCAGTAAAAGAGTTATTGCTGTCGCTTTAATGCTGTTAGCCCCCCGCCTTCTAAAATGAGCGCAGATGCTCCTTTTAAGAAATCGCTGTTTTATTTACCGACGAAGCGAGAACCGCGGACAAGCTGCCTGGCGCTTTATCGCGACATCCGTGTCGCTGCGCCAGACGCAACGTCCATGTTGCAGAGCTT
>WQTU01000018.1 GCA_009786125.1 Spirochaetota bacterium | reverse complement strand
ATTTTTTATTCCCCCTATTCCGATAATTGATTTATGGTTGCAGATATAGCCACTGCCTTGTCTGTCGTTATAAACAGCATAAGCGATATTATTAAAAATACAAAAAAGCCCAATATCGATGAACTTGAACTTCAAGATCAACTGTCCAAAGTTAGCTATGATCTTATACAAATGCGCATTCAAGCGACCAACCTTCTTTCCGAGAATAAAAAACTGAAGGAGGAGCTTGAAAAAGAAGCTGAAAATCCGCTTACTTACAATGGTCATTTTTATCGTGGAACTGACGGCTTTCCATATTGCCCTGCTTGTTATGATAAGCATAAAGACCGCATTCATCTTAAAATCCCTCATGGCGACTGGGCATTTTTGGAGAAATATCGTTGCCCTATATGTGGTGAGGAATATCCACAAGTTGACTAGACCATCACAGGTAATCCCAATTCTTCTTGTCTCTGTCATAAAGCGCCTCGCAGAAATTCCCGATAATTAACCATGACTGAAACACAAGAAATTAGGGCTAAGGCTCTCGAAATTGCGGCAGTGATATGGACTAGTGATACTTTCCATTTGCCTACTGGATATGAACTAATCACTATGCAAAAATACCAGATTGACCGCCTTGAAGCCATAAAAAAATACATCGCGGACGGCTCCTATTTGGAAGTTAAACCCGCGGAATAAGTATAGGGAAGAGGATAGTCGCCTTGGAAAAAGCGGTGTGCCTCCGGTCTACACCTATCTGGTCGCGTAAACTTAGCAATAAAAACCGTTTCAGGCTCCAACATTGCGCCTGTTACTGTTTCTGCGGTAAAGGCTTGCAGTTCGTATCCCTGTTCTCTGATAGTGGCTTCAATCTTTTCCATCGCTTCTATGTCTTTTATCTGCATTTTTTTCCTCCTGTTTGAATATATTGAATCAGGCAAGATTCCTGCTCTTTAAATAGCTCTCCGGGACTAAAGTCAATTTTATTGTCCCGAATGGCTTACTTTTCAGTTCACTACCTGTCAGTTTTTTTGCAAAAAAGACATGGTAGCCGTTTTTTTCAATCAGACTAACGACTTTCTGCAAGTCTGATATTCCTTTCTCTTTTTTCATTAATTTATCCTCCTGTATTGACGGATGCTCTGTTTTGCGGCGATAATGTAAATATGGAACAAAAAAAAGCCAATCAGTATTACACTGCTTTCCGTGAAGGCTGGTTTTCTGTATTCAGACCTGTTAATTTGCCTTTCCGCAACAAGCGGGATTACAGAAAAGGTCTGCAACGGGATGCCGAGAATATAGCCAGCGATTGGCGGCGTGTTGGTGATGCCCTGCGTGTAGCTATGGATAGGATGCGATAGGGCAGGCTTTTTCACTTGACGGATGCAAATTTCGCTTTTATCTATTGACTTTTGAGGTAGGAAATACCAATAATATAAGTATGAACAATTTTGTAAAAGGCATGACTGACGTGGGGCAACTTTATCCACCCCCTCGCCGCCCTTATCCAAATACTTCCCCTGACTCCGCTTGGAATGACGTAGCAAAGTCATTCCACCAAGTTGGCGACAATTTACGTCAAGCATTAAAAGAGTGTTCCGATGCCGAGCGGAAAAGCAAGCAAAAAACTTAGAAAAGAGCTTATGGTAAAACAATTGCAACCTCAAAATATTCCTCCGCAAGTTCTTGTAGAGCAGCGCGGTCAAACTTACAGCGGCCCTATTCCAGACCCAGAAACTCTTAAAAAATATAAGGATGCTGATCCATCTTTCCCAGAGCGGATAATGAAAATGGCAGAAAACCATGCTGCGGCTGATGTGAAGGCTAAAAACAGAATATCTTTCGGCGATATTATTATCCCAATTATTGGACAAGTTTTTTCTTTCACGCTTACTGCTGGAGGGATTGTGGCTTGTGTTCTTCTCGCAAAGGCTGGTTATCTTGGTATTGCTGCTATTCCTGTAGTAATCGGATTTTTGCCAATTATCATTGGAGCGTTTAGGAGTTTTAAGCAAAAGCCCTAATTCAATGGGGCTTCTATAGAAAAGGAGTTTTGTATGTTGAGAAAGTTTGTTTGCATTGCTTTCCTTGCGATTTTTGCTGTTGTCGGTGTTTATGCCCAGTATGACCCAGAGGGGCATTTTGGAACACGCTCTATTGGTGGGGGACAAGCTGAAATTACTAGGTACATAGGCGGTAGAACTATTGTACGGATACCGCCTAGGATAAGTATTTGGGATATTGTTTCCATCGGGGCAAATGCATTTGCAGGTCAGGGACTGACCTCTGTTACCATTCCCAATACTGTAACTGGTATCGGCGCTGGTGCTTTTGCAGACAACCGCCTTACTTCCGTTGTCCTTCCCCCTAGCGTTCTTTATGTTGCAGAGGGTGCATTTGATCCCGGCGTTGTATTGTCTGGCGGTCATCCCAATATTCACATTGCCGGTAGAGCCGCGCAAGCAGACCAAGACGATTGGCACATTGGTTTCTGGCGGCTTGCCTTGACGACTATTGTAAGCGAAGGATATTTTTATTATCCCGAAGAAGATCAATGGACTGCTGATTATTTCATTGAGTTCAGAGCAGACGGCACTTTCAGCGAGTTGAACTTTTGGAATGAGCAAGCTGTCGTCAACGGCACATGGACAGCTAATAACGCTAATCTGACCCTTACTCATGGAACTACTACCGGCCCAATTCGATTTGTTTTTGTCGGGCAGCGAACTACAATTTTTAATTCCTTTGGAAACATAATGATGATGGAATACAGTAGAACGCAAGATGGTAATACTTGGCATTACACTCATGTTTTTGAGAGGGCTCGATAGAACCAACGCTATTGTAGAACTGGCTAAAATATTAAATAGCCCAGAACTTATGCTTAATTCAGACATTCTTCCCCCTTCGCTTTTTTATCGAGCAAGTCCATTAATTGTCTAATAATTTCGGCAGGGCAATTATTTAAGGATATTGTTTTTCGTGTATATACATCTATCTCTTTTGTTTCACTATTCCAACAATAAAGTTTATCACCGTTACGAATACAATCTTTTAATGGCATTCTTTACCTCCTACCCCCCGAAAGTTTGTGTACATTTATCCCTATCTCTGCAAGCAATACATACTCAAGCGCATACCGCAATGACACCAGCAAATTGGGATGAAATCTGTTGTCTATCTCATTCGTAACAAGCCCTGTTACGCTGTCTCTGACATAGATGGTTTTCCTAAGTTCCTTTTCTAACTGCCCGCCTTCCGGCACAAGCAAATCGCCGGAGCGGAAAAGCATCCGCATACGCTCGTGCATAAACTCTTGCTGCAATTTATACGCTCCACATATATTAATCCTTGCATTCGGGTTTCTTTGCGTTTTCACGTTTTGCCGCAGCCGTTGTATGTCCGCAGGGTTTGCAGAATCAAAACGCCACACGATTTTATTAAGGTTGTTTATTCCTACTATATTTATTGCCGCTTCCCATGCTTCGCAGCAAACTTCATCCAAATATTCCTG
>WQTU01000017.1 GCA_009786125.1 Spirochaetota bacterium | reverse complement strand
TACTCGTTTCCGTTTTTCATATTCTATATCGCTAAATGTTACTTGAAGTTTCATGATTCTATTTTAAGCATTTTTAGGGAATTTAATCAGTGGTTCCCTAGCAATGATTTTAGCGGTATTACAACAGAATTACTCCCCAACAGGCAGCAGGTAAGAGTAAGAATCCCGAATCAGGCGCGTTTAGCTGATATCGACCTAACCATGAACATAACAACAGCAGCAGGCAGAGGTATGCCATCATACCAACTGCCGAGAATGGAGGCTAGGCATCTGGGCAATAATCTGGAAGCGCTTTTTGTTTCGCAAGGTACGCTTAACCCAGGCTTTGCTCCCGGCATAACGAACTATACAGTCAATCTCTCTTCAGCAGAAAGCGCTATAGAAATAACAGCAAATGTTCCTGTTGGCAGCCATTCAACGTACATAATAAGACGCGCAGGACATCCTAACTTAGGACCGTTTACTTCTTCCAACAATACAATATCAGGCTTGCCCGGCACGAGTACAATATTTATAGATGTTACAGCCGACAGCGGCGCACAAAAGACTTATAGATTAACAATTAATCGGCAGCAGGTGCAAATTGATATGGTATCGATAACTGGCGGTGCTTTTGAGAGAGGCAGAAATCTTGGAGCAGGCGGAGGCTTGGATGTAACTCCTGTATATTCGATAACAGTAAGTAATTTTCGCATGAGTAGGTTTCAAATAACACAAGACGAGTGGGAAGCAGTAATGGGGACTAATCCTAGTCATTTTCAGGGAGCAAGCCATCTGCCTGCGCCCAGCGAAGTGCAGGGAAGGCGACCTGTGGAGAATGTAAGCTGGTATGATGTTCTTGTATTTGCTAACAAACTTAGTATATTGAGAAATCTTACGCCTGCGTATGAGATGGAAGCTGCTGTTGGTGGGCAATGGACAACAAATACATATCTCTGGGGTCCTGTGCCTGGGTTTGGTAGCCCTGATATGCCACGCTGGAATGCTGTTAGAATTGTACCCGGGTCTACAGGTTATCGGTTGCCTACAGAGGCGCAGTGGGAGTTTGCAGCCAAGGGCGGTAATATGCCAGGTAACTATACCTTTTCCGGCAGTGATAATCCAGATGCTGTAGCTTGGTATAGTGCTAACAGCAGCAGTAGAACTCGTGAGGTAGGACGCTTGGCTTCGAATGCTTTAGGAATATATGATATGAGCGGTAATGTGTGGGAGTGGGTATGGGACAGGTTTGGTCCTTATACTCCTTTACCAGATACAGATCCTACAGGTCCAGATATTGGCGTTAACCGCGTGCGACGCGGCGGCAGTTGGGTCGACAGCGACGCGGCGGCTTTGCGTTCTGTTGCTCGGAACGAAGGCAATCCGTCGCTTAGGTTGTTCTACACTGGATTCCGGCTGGTGCGCCCTTAATAACAATAATTGAAGCACTTTTTGCAAATTGCTAACAGGATGAGCTTCTACTTGAACAAATAAAACCGGTTTCTGCCTTTTTGCTTGGCGGTGTAGAGCGCACTGTCTGCTTTTTTTACAAAATCTTCGATTGAGTCTGCATCCGAGGGTTTTATCGAAGCACAGCCTAAACTAACTGTTATATTTAGCCCCTGCGAGGGATCGTCAACGCACGGAACCGCTGTTTTTTCTACATTTAGACGGATATTCTCGGCAACTTTCGAAATCCCATCATCCCCTGTGTTCGGAAGCAGAACCGCAAACTCTTCGCCTCCCCAGCGGGCAGCAAAGTCTGTGCCTCGCTTTATAGAAGAGCTGATAACGGTTGCAAGGGTTTGCAGTGCTGCATCGCCTTGCTGATGCCCGTGCTCATCATTGAATTTTTTGAAGTAATCTGCATCGATCATCATAAGACCTATTGACAATCCATCGCGAATGGCGCGCTTCCACTCTTTTGCCATTTCGCTGTCAAAAAAACGTCTGTTGGGAATTTGGGTAAGAGGGTCTGTTAAGCTTATTTTTTCGATAATTCGCCGTTGCTCAACTATTGTTAAATGTGTTGCGATTCTTGCTTTGACAATGGACTGATGGAACGGCTTGGTAATATAATCAACTGCGCCGAGCTTAAAGCCTTTTAACTCGCTTTCTTCATCGGTTTTTGCTGTAAGAAAAATTACAGGGATATTTGCAAAGCGCTCATCATTCTTTAGGATTTGTACTGCCTCGTAACCACTCATCTGGGGCATATCAACATCCATCAGAATCAAATCCGGCCGGATATTCTCGATTATCTCGAAAAACTTGGCAGCAGAGGGCGCGGGATAAACTTTATAAGATGTCTTAAGTATATCCCTTGCGAGTGTGAGGTTTGTCATATTGTCGTCAACTAAACAAATTTTATGCATGATTTTTTATCCAACTGTATTATTTGACTTTTGTTTTAATATATCAATTATATCAATGATCTTCATAAAATCAAACTGTTTTGCGCTTTCTGCAATTTCCGCGGCAAATTCGCCGCCGGATTCGTATTCATAAGCATTTAGTTCTGCGATAACTGCATCGACTTTATCCATGTCATAATCTTTGCACGCTGCCATCAGTTTATTTAAAAGTTCTGTATCTGGTTTATCTTTTTTGGCTTTTTGTTCGTTGACATGGATTTTTGAAATTATTCCACTGATTTCTTCGATGAGATTCCGTGTTTCTTCGAGAAAAGAAGCATTATTTGCAACTATATATTCGTAATTTCCTTCTTTTGCCGCTATTTCCAGAGCCTCTGCCATACCGGTAATTTTTTCTGCGCAAACAAAGGCGCTTGATCCTTTTATGCCATGCACGATAATTTTATAATCGTGCAATTTATCTTTTGATACTGATGTGATTTTTTCAAGAAGAGCGGGGGTGTTTTGTGCGTAACTGAGCAGAGCATTAAAATATATCTCTGCATCGTCGTCGAGGCGCTTTATTCCTTCGGCGATATTTATTCCAGTGGTCTCATTCTCCAGCGAATGCCAGTCAATTTTGTTCATCCTGCCAGACTCGGTTATACCTTCTTCTTTTTCGCACGTTTTTTCTTGCATAAAAAATAATTCCTCCTGGCGGTCGCGCTTTGCGTACCTTTTATTTACCGACGAAGCGAGAACCGCGAGCAAGCGGAGCTTGCACATGGTCGAGCGAGGAGGTAAACAAAAGGGTTAATACCCTGCTGCTTGCAGCGGAACACGCGCCGTTGGCGCGGGGTGCAGGGCTTGCCCTGCGGTATATACTCTTTTATTTTAACATACAAACTGTTCCGGAAACGCATCAAATTTTGATAAATATCAAAAAAATCATGTTATGACGCTGATTTTAGGGAAGCACTGATTAAATTTAACTCTAATCAGTGCTTCCACATTTTTTCTCGTTTTCTTGCAGAAAACTACGAAAAAAGGATAATAAGGTATTGTAGCCCCGAACAAGTTCGGGATGCTGCG
>WQTU01000016.1 GCA_009786125.1 Spirochaetota bacterium | reverse complement strand
ATATACAGCAAAAATGCAATTTCCTGTATTTTTTGTATTCTGCTTGTTAAACTTGAGGAGAAATTGACATGAGTTTTCACAATTTTATTCATTCACGCATTATAGCGTTGGTAGTTTTGATAGCATTTGTTGCAGTAAGCTGCAACCCATTTTTTGGAACCGATAGCAGCGGCGGGCTCGGCGACGAAACCATATTTGGTACAGGACTGCTTACCCCCGGCGTAGGAACTCCAAGATTTGCCTATTTGGATTCCAGCGGCAATCTGGTTAATCACGATACAGGCACAACATTATTGGTTGTCGAAGGCAACAGATACGCAGAAGGCGTATGGGTTAAGGCTGACAATGCAGGCCGCGTATCTCTTATATACGACGATATTTTAATAACCATGTTTTTTAACCAAGGCAGTAATTTTCCCAGCAGCATGATATTCAGGAAAGGTTTGGAAACCATTAATGGGTATTTTAGCGCATACAATCCCGACACCCAAACTTTTAGCATTATATTTGAGCAAGACGGCGAATTCGACAGCATAACAGGCATTGTTATGAACAGAGCCTTATTATCGCTCTATGCAGATGATCCTGCCTTGAGTCCAAGCCAGAACCAGCGATTAAGAAACATGACTATAGCTCTGTCTATATACATGAGTTTGTTCGCAAGCTTTGAGGCTGGTCTTATAGAAACAGGAGAAGATACGCATAGTCTTATACAGGCATTTTTTGGCAGAAGGATTCTTAGAACTGTAAGACAGGCTTTTACTGTTGTTGCGATAGCTGCTACTGCTGTAGCATATGTTGTTGCGCCTGCAGTGGCTTTTATTAATCCAGCTTTGGGAGCCGCGATATATGCTATTGCAAGACCGATTGCATATATTAGTACACTTATTGCTGCTGGTCTTTGGGAGATAGAAAAGGCGCTATCGTCATCTTCGTCATCAAACCAGCCTGTTGTATCGGGAACATCGGTGCTACCGGTGATTGTAGAAATACCAAAACAAGGTGGTGGGACTAGGCGTATGCATCATAATGAAGTAATTCATGTAGGCAGTGAGTACGAGTCTTTCGATATTAATATCTTTGCACTTGGCTGGAGTCGTCAAGGTTTTAACCTTATATACACTTCCTCAAATAAAAACTGGCATGTATTTGATCCATCCATAAGGAATCTAAGCCGAGTTCCAGATTCAGCGCATTTCTTTTATTACGGCGTACAGCCAACTACCATTGAAGAAGCGCGGCAGCAACAACCCATACCTATATGGCGCTACTTTCCTAACAATTATAATACTATAGTTCTGCGTTTTCGTCCTAATTTTAATAATCCAGGCATAATTAACAACTTTTCATCTGGCAGAGAAGCGCGTTTTGGCTTAACGTTTAACCAAGCAATAACCGTTAACGATTTGCCTATTGACTTTGGATTCTATCATGTACCTGGCGCACCGCCTATCAACTCAAATGTCTTGGGAGAAGTAGAGTGGTACCATCTCAGTAATTTCGTTTTTGGGAATATGTTGATTTTGCGGTTTTGTGTTTATGCAGGCTGCAATCCTTCCGCGTGTCCCATTATAATAACTCAGCATCCATGAGGAAACAACATGAAACATACATTATTTGTTGCTGCAATTGCGTTGTTTTTTCTCATTGCAGCCTGCGAACCGTTTGACGGTACTGCGTTTGATGATAATAATACCGTAGTAAGTATGCATTTTATAGGCAATGACAACAGAGGTATCCCTCTCTATATTACTATAAGAGGCAGAGGACCAGAGCCCAGGACTGGGGATGAATATTTTATTCATGCTCTTGGAAGACTACCAAGCTTCGGAACCATAACTATAACAAATGCAAACGAGAATAATATAAGATTTAATAACGAGTTTGTTAGAGCGCTACTTTTTACAGGAACGCTTAACAACAACAAATTAACCATTCCCGTATTTCGTTATACTTCCCGTCCGGATTACAAGTCGTACAGGACGCTTTACGATATTACGGCAAGCAGAAATGATAACCATGACTTTAATTCCCGCAGGTTTCCGTTAAAATTTACAGGGACATGGCGAAATAGTGATAATTCATCTGCTATCGGTATTAGTCATGTGCTCCGCGATGTTGCTTCTGTTCTCCATCCTTTGTCTAACTACAATACTCTTCATAGCTGGGATCTTTTTTTTAAACAAGAAAGAACTATAAAAGTAATAAGGACACCGCTCGTCGGAGGCGGGATTGAGGAAATAGTTGATTTTGCTGCTCTTGAAATTTATTATTTTTGCACGTCCTATAAATTTTGCACAGCTAGCGAAAGACTTGCGCTTATATTAACAGGCGGGACAGGTCCTTTTTCTCTTTTTTGCGGGAAACGCCTTTATAGTTTGCATAGGCTTTCTAAAGACTTTGATGGCTAGTGAAATATTAAAATTACTGCGCTAAAACCGCAGTAATTTAGTTTTTGGGAATATGTTGATTTTGCGGTTTTGTGTTTATGCAGGCTGCAATCCTGCTGCGTGTCCCATTATAATAACTAAGCATCCCTGAGGAAACAACAATGTAATGGTAGAGTAATGGCAGCATATCAAATAATGAGATTTTGACGTATTTGGCATGAAAAAGATTTTATTGTTTTTTATTTTATGCGTAAGCTCTCTTGTTTTTCCTTCTCCTGCACAAGAGATTTGGATTTCGCTGGGTCATGGATATGGTTTTTTAGCCGAAGAATACACAAGAAAAGGGCGTAATATCGCTGCTATTACTCACTCAATTGATTTTCATTTAACTGTTTACACATTCTTTAGATATCTGGGGAATTTCCAGATAGGGATTTTTGCACATTGTTTTTTTGCTTTCCCGCAATCTGCAACAATTAACGATGGCGTAAGATTAACAAGAACTAGTTTTGATAATCATGATACTAATCGTCAGATTGGCTTTATTATTGGACCCGGACTTAGAATCAATTTGTCTGATAATGTTCAGCTAAGATTCGGCTCTGGCATTGGTTTTTTGTATGCAGTTGCTCACTATTTCGAATATGTATCTCAAATAAGCCGGAATGTAGATTTTGCTGGTTGCCAAAATATCGCAAGTTTAAAAACTTTTCTCACTATGCCGGAAAACAAATAACCCATTACATCATTTGAATATCGCAGAAAACTACGAAAAAAGGATATCGCAGCAAAGCTGCGTTTCCTTATTCGCTCGGTAATGTGCGTGCAAGCACGCCCGCTACACTCGCTTCATTCGGAAATAAGGTATTGTAGCCCCGAACAAG
>WQTU01000015.1 GCA_009786125.1 Spirochaetota bacterium | reverse complement strand
AAAAATTTAACTGAATTGATGAACGGTACAATTGAAGTAACAAGTGAATACGGCAAAGGCAGCATATTTACGGTTTCTGTTCAGCAGCAACCCGTTGAATGCGAACCCATCGGTTATGAGCTTTCCGAAAAACTGCGTAACTTCACATTTTTTAGGGAAAAACAATTTTCAGACGAGCAAATAAGGCGCGAACCCATGCCATACGGAAAAGTGTTAATTGTAGACGATATCGATATAAATTTATATGTTACGGAAGAAATGCTTTTGCCTTATGAATTAAAAATCGAAACTGTTATTAGCGGTTTTGCGGCCATTGAAAAGGTAGAAAACGGCGGGATTTACGACATCATATTCATGGATCACATGATGCCGCTGATGGATGGAATAGAGACAACGCGTAAGCTGCGGTCAATGGGATATAATGGCGTGATTGTGGCACTGACAGCAAATGCTTTGGTAGGCAATGATGAATTATTTAAAAAACAGGGATTTGACGGTTTTATTTCAAAGCCGGTAGATGTGCGGGAATTAGACGCTGTTTTGAATGAGTTTGTCAGGGATAAACATAAGCGTTTTTGTGCAGGGTGAAATGAAGCATTTATTTATTATTAACCCTGCCGCCAAATGGGTAAAAGGCAAAGAATTCGCCATTAAAAACGGCATTATCTCTTTTTTCAGGGAATACCCTGATATCAAATACGACATATACATTACCGAATGGAGCCGTGATGCAGTTTCTTATATAAAGATGTACATCGATAAAAATGGCAAAGATTCCGGTGAAACAATTCGTTTCCATTCAATCGGCGGTTCAGGTTTGTTATTTGAAGTCTTAAACGGCGTTATGGGATTTGATAATGCGGAAATAGCCAGCTATCCTTACGGAAAGTCCAATAACCTAATACGGTATTTTGGCAAAAAAAATATGAAGCTGTTTACTTCGCTAAAAAATCAGGTTTTCAGTAAAACCGTTTTATTGGACGTCGTCCGCTGCGGGAATAATTACGGAATATGTTACGGTAAGTCGGGACTTGACTCAAGCGCTAATCTTTTGGGGGATGTTTGGATCAGCAAGGGAATGCCCATAACCCTGAGTTATGTGTTAGCGGGCGTTTATAATATATTATGCGGCAAGCATGGACAAAGATACGATATAAACATAGACGGTGAAGAAATAAGCTGCGAAATAGCAACAATTATTATGGCAAATGCCCCTTGTTATGCAAAAAGTATGTCCCCCGCGATTCATGCACATCCCGACGATGGAGTGTTGGATGTGTACTTTGTGAAAAAAGCTCCCAAGCTGAAACTTTTATTAAATTCTCTTTTTTATGCTTATGGAATTCACCATAGAATTTCCGGCATATTAACTCATAAAAGGGCCAAAAAAATAAAACTATCCTCCGATGAAACAATGTGCATGAGCATAGACAGTGAAATATTTTTCGGTGCTTCAATGGAATGTGAGGTCATTCCGAAAGCTGTTCGTTTTGTCTTGCCTGACGGGATCGACATGTCGAAACTGCCGCTCATTTTTAACAGGCCAAAGGAGGGGTTGCGCGGTGAATAAAAAAGATTTAGAAATTATTTCCGCCGCGAAAAAACCAATCAGAATAATAATTATAGTTTATGCCATTATAAAAGTATCTTTCATAATTGCTGCTTTCGACCCGTATGTTTGGGTGCTGCGTGCTTTTTTCGGAATGGCGTTAATTATTGCCGCATATATCTTGACATCCCTCCGGATTAAAAGGCAGCTGATGGCTGTATTGGTGCCGTTTGTTCTTGTAACAATTGAACTTACGCATACATTGATAAGCGCCTACGGAGACAGATTGATATATTTGTTTGTTATCGGCGCCTTATTGACCAGTTTGCCATATAGAAGTCCTGCCGGATTGATTGGCGCAATGGTTTTGAATTTGACAGTAACCGGAGTTTTTGCGTTTATATTGGGTATGAATTTTAATTCGTATTTGTTTCATATTACTTTACAGGACGAAGTGTTTAATTTTTCCGGAGTTATAGCGCTTTATTTGGCTATTTTCCTGTTTAACCATTTTTCTTTACGTTATTTAAATAAACATCATGACGTGGGTATTTTGTTTGAGAATATCCTCGAAAACTCATCGAGTCTGAAGGTAATTACAAACGATAAAGCGAAAATTGAACATGCCAGCCAGTCTTTGGCGGAGTTTTTTAATATCGGGAAACGCGAATACGCGATAAATCTGCCTCTTGCTGACTTATTTCCAACTGATGAGCTGAAGGTTTATTTCAACGAACTGTTCCGGCGCAAGGGTTATATATCTGAGAAGTTTGAAACCAATATAAAGGGAGAGCATTATTGGTTTTCTCTGCGTTCCGTTCCTGTTGATGAAAGCAGTATCGCACGTTTTTTTGAACTCGAAGACATAACCTTATTGGTTAAATCGCAGGAAGAAGCCATCCGCTCCAATCATGCAAAATCGCAATTTTTGGCCACCATGTCGCATGAGATTCGGACACCAATGAATGCGATCATCGGTATTTCCCAAATACAGCTTCAAAAAGCGGGAATACCCGGCGAATACGCGGATGCTTTTGACAGAATATATGACTCCGGCAGAAGTTTGCTCGGAATCATCAACGATATACTGGATCTGTCAAAAATTGAAACAGGCAAGATGGAACTTAATCCGGTTGAGTATGATGTACCAAGTGTTGTTTATGATGTAGTGCAGTTAAATATCCTGCGAATCGGCGGCAAGCCGGTTGAGTTTCTGCTTGATATAGACGAAAATTTGCCGTCAAAAATGATCGGCGATGAGCTGCGGCTGAAACAGATATTAACTAACTTGCTTTCCAACGCAATCAAATATACTGAAAAAGGCCATGTAAAGTTAATCATATCACATTCAATGTCAGGTGAGGATGTAACTCTTCGCTTTGACATTGAGGACACCGGGCAGGGTATGAAACCTGAAGATGTAAAGCGCTTGTTCACTGAATATACACGTTTTAATATTGATACCAATCGTGCTGTCGAAGGAACCGGAATTGGCCTCAATATAGCTAACAGTCTTGCGGCGCTGATGGACGGAAACATCACAGTTGTAAGCGGGTACGGTAAAGGCAGTATCTTTACCTTGACGGTCAAACAAAAAGCGGTGACCTGCGAAACTATCGGGGCGGACCTTGCCGGACGGCTC
>WQTU01000014.1 GCA_009786125.1 Spirochaetota bacterium | reverse complement strand
ATTTATCTGTCAAATATACGCCTGACTTTAGAAAAATGTAAAAATTAAGTATTTTTTAAGATTAGCACTCTCTCGGATTTTGAAAAGCCTTTAATTTATAATGTAGAAGCAACTTCTGCACTTAGATTACCTAAAAAAGCAGAAATTATTTGCAAAATAGACAAAAAAAACCTTGACTTTTCCTATATTTTATGTTAAGATTATCTTGTCACAAACAATAAAAACATGAAAATATTTTGAAAGGAAAAATATAAGGCTTTTTTTGTCCTAATTTTTATGTAATTAGGGCTGTAGTCTTATTATATCACGAATATGCCGGAAAGTCAAGACGTAAAAATTTTAGTCGATAGAGATAATAAGGGGAAAGAAAAACCATGGCGAGGTAAAAAATCTATGAGTTTGAAATTATCTGAAAGTTATAAGAGGATAGCAGATAAAGTTTTTGATGAATACAAAAAACGGGGCGTACATACGAGATACAAGCGGGTCAAACGAAAGATAGGGGAAGACATTAAAGTTTTTTCAGAACCAATGGGATTATATGATTCTGAGGGTAAGCGAGTTGTAAATTACGAAAAGAGGGCAGGGAATGTGAGATTTTGCGGTACTTGTTTAGAATTTCAGCCTATTGATGAAGAAATGAAACGTTTAATAAAGGCAAATTTTTGCCGAGTTCCTTTGTGTCCGATGTGTCAATGGCGCAAATCTTTGAGAGTTTTTAGAGATGTTTCCGAAGTTATACGAATTATTCAGTTGCGAGAAGTAAATTATGTGCCATTATTTTTAACGCTGACAGTTAAAAATTGCTCTGTTGAAAATTTAAAATCAACGCTTGATGATATGTTTGATGGTTGGAAGTTATTGCTTGATAATCGTAAGATAAAGCGTGTTTGTAAAGGTTGGTTTCGTTCGCTTGAAATCACGTATGACGGAGATAAAATTATAACTGGTAAGCGGTACAGAGAGGCTAAAAAATATTATGATGAGCGTAATATTAAGCTGGGCAATGCGAATCCGAATTATAACACGATACATCCACATTTCCACGCTATATTGCTTGTTGAGCGAATATATTTTAAAAGTGACGATTATATGCACACACGGGATTGGGTGAAACTCTGGCGGCAGTCGGCGAGGCTCGACTACGACCCAGTCTGTGATATAAGGCGAGTAAAAACCTCAAAAGAGAAAAAAAATCAAGTTGCCGATATTGCGAAATATACTTACAAGGATGCTGAAATATTGACGGATAAATTATCAGAAAGAGAAAAAGATGATGTTATACAATCGCTTTCATCGGCGTTGCATGGGCGACGGTTGTATGCTTACGGTGGTATTATGAAAGAAGTGGCAGCCGAATTAAAACTTAATGAAAATAGAATGGTAGATGATGATGACGAGATAAATCCAGAGCTTGCGAAAATGATTTTAACTTATCGTTGGGATTTTGGGATTTCAAATTATAGGTTTGTCAAAGAAATTAAAATTGACGAAACAGATATTAATTTGAAAGGCGGTAATTTGTGAAAACTATAAAACAAATTGCTGACGAAATTGGCGTGAGTAAGCAAGCGGTACATCAAAAAATTAAGCAAGAGCCTTTGTCAAGCAGTTTACGTCAATTGACGTCAATGAAAGGCAGGGCATTGATGATTGATGTTGACGGTGAACGGCTGGTAAAAATGGCTTTTGCTTTAAAGATCGTCAAGCAAATTGATGATGTTGACATCAATGAAACGTCAACGGAAAATGTTTCTTCTAATAGTGAACTTATTGAATTATTACGGGAAAATATATCTGTTTTACAAGAGCAACTAAAAATAAAAGATAAACAGATAGAGGAGCTGACAGCAACCGTTAAAATACAAGCAGAAAGTATAAATCATGACAGAAAAAATGAACTTGCAGAAACGATAATAGATGGAAATTTGCTTGCAGCTAAAAATGAAAAGAAGAATGTTTTTGCACGTATCTTTCGTCGAAATTAAAGAAAAGGGAATAGGTAAATATAATGCGTAAAGTAAATCCATTGAATGATTTAGTATTTAAAAAAGTGATGGGCGAGCAGGGTAATGAATTTCAGCTAAAGTCATTTCTCGAAGCTGTGTTAGGTAGAGAATTAAAAAGCGTTCAAATAGAGGGAGCGATGGAATTAACGCCTGACATAATCGGCAACAAACTTTCAAGACTTGATGTATTTGCCAAGACTGATGATGATGTGGGAATAAATATTGAGGTACAGTTAAAAGACCATAAAAATATGGGTAAGCGAACGATATTTTATTGGGGTCGTGGATTTGGGAACGCATTAAAATCTGGGAAAGATAATGATTATATAGACTTGCCTGATTATATAACTATAAATTTATTAGGCTTTAGTCATATTGATGACGAGCCAGACGAAGAATTTCATAATATATATCATGTGCGTAATGACAGGAGCGGGAAAATATTAGATAAATGTCTTGAGATACATTTTTTAGAAATGCCGAAATTTTTAAAGCTGAAAGATAAAGATGTAGCAAATAATAAAATACACAGGTGGCTTGCATTTTTTGATAATAATATAAGTGATGAAACTTTAAAGGAGTTGGTAGAAATGGATACAGCTATTAATCAAGCTCAGAAAAAAATTGAGTATATCTCTTATAATGAAGATGATTATAGGCAGATTATATTAAGGGAGCAGGCGTTATTAGATTATACCAGCGATATAAATGCTGCCGAAAGAGAGGGCATACAAAAGACAATTAATGCAATGAAATTAGTTGGCGTGAGCGATAAACAAATTGAAGAAACATTAAAAAAATTATCTGAAAAAAAATAAAAAGGCGAGACCTATGTTGAAAGATAAAAATAAAAGTGGTGTGGCAAGTGCGCCACTTTTTGTTTTTATACTTTTAACTTGCCCCAACGGTGAGGGCAAGTTAAAAATTTTTGCGTTCACAGCAAAAATAAAACCCTGTAAATTGAGTGTCAGTGCGCGAGATGTAGCAGGGTTTGGGAGTGCAGGGGGAGTTCCCCTTGCCACACACTTCACGGGTGAAGTATAGTGTGTTATACTTTAGGCTTGACAAATTTTTATAAATATGATATAATATTTATAATATTTTGTTGAGCCTAAAGTATTGAGGGGGTGCGTA
>WQTU01000013.1 GCA_009786125.1 Spirochaetota bacterium | reverse complement strand
AAGGTATTGCAAAAAGATAAAGAAAAAAGATGTGAACATTGTCCTGTTCACATGCTTGAAAAAGAGCCAGACAAGGTCATCGAGTGGGTGAACCGCAGCTCGTTAACGAACAGGATCTATTCCAACACTGATCAGTACATTCGCTGGCTTGACGGCAAAACGGCCCATCTTCAGCACACAATTGATATAACGGAACTAACCATCGCGAAAGAAGAAGCCGAACAAAACAACCGCGCAAAAAGCAATTTTCTCGCAAAAATGAGTCATGAGATACGCACTCCGATGAATGCCATTATAGGCATGACTGAGCTTACTTTACGCGAGAACGAGCCGACATCAATGAAAGAACATGTACTGACAATTAAACAGGCTGCGGCAAATCTTCTTGCTATCATTAACGATATTCTGGATTTTTCAAAAGTCGAAACCGGAAGTCTTGATATTTTAACCGCAGATTACCAGATTTCATCATTGATAAATGACGTGGTCAGTATTATTAGGATGAGGGTGATTGATTCACCCATACGCTTCACTGTAAACGTAGACTGCAATATTCCTCAAACGCTTTTCGGTGATGAATTAAAAATACGCCAGGTTTTGATAAATGTCCTTGGCAACGCAGTAAAGTACACCGAAAAGGGATTTGTTTCCCTTACTGTGCATTTTAATTTTATTGATGATGACAATATTAATTTAATTATGGAAATTGCTGACAGCGGTAAAGGCATTAAACAAGAAAACTTAAAGTTAATATTTGAAGATTTTATACAATTGGAAGCGGATGCAAACAGAAATATTGAAGGAGTTGGCCTGGGGCTTGCCATTACGCACAGCATTGTGAATGCTATGGGCGGAAAAATCTGTGTTGACTCCGAATACGGGAAAGGAAGCAAATTCACCATTACACTGCCGCAAAAATATAACACCGGCAAAATACTGGCAGTTGTTGACAGACCGGACAAAATAAACGTGTTAGTTTATGAACGCCGTGAAGTTTATGCCAATTCCATAATAAAAACATTTGAGAACCTTGGCATAAACTGTTGTCTCGTTTCCAATGACTCCGGGTTAAACAGCAGGATTTCAAACAGCTTGTATAATTATCTTTTTATCTCATTTTTTTTGTACAAGGAAAACAAAGACATTATTTCCAATTGCAGCATCATGGAAAAAATTATCATTCTTACTGAATTTAATGAAACAATAACCGATGTGGCTCTTGCGCATAATATGAACACCCTTGCCATGCCGGTTTATTCCCTGCCAATTGCAAACATCTTAAACGGGATCAATGACAAATTTTCTTTTGCCAGCAAAAAAAATGATATTACCGGGTTCACTGCTCCCGAAGCGAAAGTGCTTATCGTTGATGACATCAACACAAACCTTAAAGTGGCACAGGGTTTGCTGCTTCCCTACAAAATGCAGGTTGAGCTATGCAAAAGCGGCAGTGCGGCCATTGAAGTCCTGCAATCAAAGGATTATGACCTGGTATTTATGGATCATAAAATGCCGGAAATGGACGGAATTGAGGCCGTTGGGCATATACGCAAAATGACAAAAGACGATCAATTTTACGGAGACCTGCCTATTATTGCATTAACAGCCAATGCCGTTTCCGGTACTCAGGAAATGTTTTTGGCTAACGGCTTTAACGATTTTCTGCCTAAACCGATAGATACCATCAACCTTAATTCGATTCTTGCAAAATGGATCCCCAAGAGTAAACAGATAGTTAACAATAAAGGAGAAACTTATAATGCCAAATAGTGAAACAATTAAAATTTCCGGCTTGAATGTTAAAAACGGTTTATCCAGAACGGGCGGAAAACCTGAGCTTTACATTGAAACACTCGGCGCCTTTTTCGAAGACGGACAAGAGAGGCTTGTAGAATTAAAAAAAAGCCTTGAAACAGGCAATATGAGTCTGTATGTTATCCATATTCATGGGGTAAAAAGCGCAGCTACGTTTATTGGAGCGGATGAATTGGCAGAAGCTGCTGCTGCTTTGGAAGCTGCAGGAGAAACCAATGACTTGGCTTTTGTAGAAACACACAATCCAGGATTCATGCAAAATCTTGAAGTTCTTTTAACCAATATACACGATTTTTTAAAACCTGAAAAAACTGACAGCTGTTCCCTGGACAGAGACGTTATGAATCTGGAGTTAAAAAGTCTGCAAACAGCCATTGACATTTTCGATACTGCGACCATAAATAAAAATATTGACTGTTTGTTAAAATTAACTCAAGACTTGGATCAAAATATCACTATTAGAAAAATATCCGACCATATTTTAACAGGCGATTTCAATGACGCAGCAACTCTGATAGACTCCTTATTAAGAAAAGAGGCCTATTAATTTAATCCAGCCGCCAAACCGGCGGCTGATTGGTTATACAACGCTTTTCTTGCCGTGTTTTATGGCGGCTTTACAGATCTTGCAAACCTTTACTTTTTTTTCCCCGGCTTCCTGCTCATAGAGGATCTTTACGCCTTTTCTTCGACAGACAGGACACTCGCCCCGTCCGCTGGCAACCTGGTCTTTAATTCCCTTACCTCTGTGGCCTTTAGACATTTATTTCTTCTCCTCTTTAGCCGAAGCTGCGGCGGACTCTTTCTCTTTTTCGGCCGCTTTCTTCGCTTCCTTTTTGGCCTTTTTATCAGACGCTTCTTCAGTTTTCAGCTTATAATCAACAAGTTCGAGAATAACTATTTCCGAAGCGTCGCCGGGACGTTCTCCCAGCTTGATCATCCTGGTATACCCGCCGGGTCTTTCTTTCATGCGCTGGGCAATATTGGTAAAAAGCTTTACAACTATCCCTTCATCGTACAGGCGGCTGGAAACAATCCGGCGATTGTGAACACTGTCAACCTTGGCACGGGTTATGAGCTTTTCGGCACTGCGCTTAACTGCCAGAGCTTTGGCCTTAGTGGTTTCTATCCGTTCGTATCTGAACAAAGAGGTAACCATATTTCGATGCAGGGCTTTCCTATGGGAAGCCATCCGCTGCAGGGGATTAAAACCTCTCCTATGTTTCATTTTCTACTTCCTTTTGGGTCTTTACCTTAACCGCATTCTTTAAAACATTCATATCGGTAATCCCCAG
>WQTU01000012.1 GCA_009786125.1 Spirochaetota bacterium | reverse complement strand
GCAGCAGAATACCGCCGCCACTGGCACTTGTATTTCAATTACCCGGTGGAATTACCTTGCTGGGAAAGCACTGCTGCTCAGCGGGAAGCATTTACCCGGCTTATGGAAGAAAGGCGCAGCAACAGGGAGCCTCAAGCCCCAGCACAGCCTGCAAGAAGACCTCAGTATTTTCATGAAGCCCTTTTTGGTATCAGCAACCGGAATCAAGCCTGGGCACAGCAGGTGCAAATTCAATTTTTGGGTCATCCACTAACAATTCATTCCCGTATTGCACATAAAGTCAGCCTGATTGAAGAAATAATTATGGATGAATCCAAAACCAATCCCGCTGTGCGTCAATGGAAAAATTCTCTTGGAACCGTTGCTGGCTGGAGCTGGCGGAATATTTCAAGCTCAGGGAACCGCAGTCTTCATTCTTATGGTATTGCAATTGATTTACTCCCGCGAAACCTGGGCGGTCTGGCTACATACTGGGCATGGACATCCCGCTATAATTCCCAATGGTGGAATATTCCTTTCTCGCAGCGTTATCATCCGCCTGTTGAAGTGATCCGGGCTTTTGAATCTTTTGGTTTCTTTTGGGGCGGTAAGTGGTTAAATCATTTCGACACAATGCACTTTGAATACCGGCCGGAAGTTTTTATATTGAACAATATTCCAATACGGAGATATTGATTTGATTAAAAAAAGAGTAATAGTTGTAATTTCCGCGGTTCTGCTTATTTCTATTGCCGCTTTTGCCATAACCTACAGTTATCTGGATACAAAAATAACAGGAAACAGCATTAGGGTTGTGAGGGCTCCATCGGATGCTTTTTACGGCACAATTGCGTCATTGCCCGAAAGTATTGAAATAATTACAGAAGAGGAATTTTTGCTTGCCATGGAGGAAGAAGACACTGAAATTACAGATGAGCATATCAGATTGTATATAGAAAGTTTTTTTAACCCCGAAAACCAAATAACGAGGTTCGTTTTAGCTGACTTGCTGGAAGAACAATTGGTGTTTAAAGGCATTGACGATTATATATATGAGCGAGCGGAGACTTCCGCCAGGGTATATAATGTTTTGTTCATTGGCGACGATGCACGTATCCATCAGGATCGCGGGAGATCTGACACAATGATATTGATCTCTTACAACCGTGACACACGCACCATTCATCTTACTTCATTTATGCGCGACATTCTTATCCCTGTTAATCCTGGCGGTACATTATGGAACCGCCTGAATTCTTTGCATGCCGTCGGCGGGCCCGGCAGAACCATCAATGTTTTAAACAATCTTTTCTCGCTGGATATTCAGCGGTATGCAGTCGTCAGGTTTTCCGGCGTGTT
Source organism: Spirochaetota bacterium (assembly GCA_009786125.1). Classification (GTDB taxonomy): domain Bacteria; phylum Spirochaetota; class Spirochaetia; order CADAEX01; family CADAEX01; genus WQTU01. The sequence continues at coordinate 1,648 of WQTU01000012.1, read as the reverse complement.
TGAGCTTGTTGATGCACTGGGCGGGCTTGAATTGAACCTCACCGCCGACGAAGCGGCAGTGATAAACGGTATTTTCCCTGATTTTGCCCCTGTCTCTGAAGGTTTAAATTTACTAAACGGCCGGCAGGTACTTGCTTATTCACGTATAAGGGTTATTGACAATGATTTTGTCCGAACTCAAAGACAGCGGTATGTTCTCAGCACCCTCATTGATGAACTCCTGGACACAACAAGCATCGGCGATATTATTACCATAGCGAACTTCGTATTGGATCATGTCGAAACAAACGTTCCATTAAGCGAAATTATAACGTTGGGTTTTGATTTGTTAACCGGCAGCAGGCCGGTTGTGAAGGAGCTGCGCATACCTGTTGACGGGAGCTTCAATCACGGCCGGTTTTACGGCGCATATATTCTGGCAATAGATTTCATGGAGAATGTCGCAGCCCTGCATGAATTCATTTACGCCAGCTCTGCTGACATTAGCAGCCCCGCTGACGTCAGCGCCCCTGACGTCACTTTGTATGATATGGAGCAGGAGGCGGCTCTGCCGGCAGAGCCGGCAGAAGATGCGTAACCTGGAATTGTAAAATATTAAAGCAGCGGTTCAACATGAATTGTTGCAATCATATCGAATTTTTCCAAAATCATTTTTTCTGCGGCTGTTGCAATTTCATGACAATTTTCATTCGGCATTTTATTGTCCAGCCGTAAATGCAAAGTCAATTCTTTTTGACTAATATAATTATGCAGATGCAAATGATGAATGTTAAAGTCATTTTTATAAATGGCTTTTATTTCACCGGTAATTTTATCCGCTAAATCTTTACTGGGTTCTTCACCCAATAATTTGCTTATGACCTCTCTCAAAATAGCAAAAGCCGAATAGAATATTGCTAACGCACAAAACATTCCAAGAACGCTATCAATCCACCATAAGCCTGTAGTGAATTTGGAAACGAGGATACCAATTAAAACAATAACAGAAGACAGTGAATCCGATCTGTGATGCCAGCCGTCGGCTTTTACAATTACATTGTCTGTTTTTCGTCCAATGTAAAATGCAATTTGAGCAAGAATTTCCTTTATTACAATTGATATTATTGTTATAACAAGTGCCGCTGTTCCATAAACGACACTTTCCCTGTTTTGAAATCTTTCAATGGCGTTCATTAAAATTTCCCAGGCAATTATTCCCAAAACAAATGCCACAAAAATCGAGGAAATTTGCTCCCAGCGTCCATGCCCAAAAGGGTGTTTTTTGTCGGCTTTCTTTGTCTGCAATTTTACAGAAAAAACCACAAATATCGAAGTTAAAGAGTCGGAAAGGGTGTGCCAGGCATCTGCGATCAGGGCTATTGACCCGGTGAGCATTCCTACCCAGAATTTAACTCCGAATAATACCGCATTTACCACTACGGATAAAATGCCCTCGAAAACCTGTGCTTTTGCTTTGTTCATATAAATCTCCTTGTTTTTGCTCCAGGGCATAAAAAAAGCACCTATGGAACATTTTCATGTCCCACAGATGCATTTTCCATCTGCTGCCGCTATACAGCGACCCGGCCCCACAAACCCAAAGGATTCATCGCCTGCTCAATTGTTCTTTAACTATATCGAATTATTTATTTTTGTCAAGTGGTTTTTT
>WQTU01000011.1 GCA_009786125.1 Spirochaetota bacterium | reverse complement strand
CCAACTCACATAATTCAGATCAGAGGGGCTGAGGTACTGGGCGCTACCCCCACACCTCTCCCGCTTGGAGAAGTGTATACCGCTTTGCAGCAAGGAGTGGTTGAAGGTGTTGAAAATCCGCTTGCTGTGCTTTATGGCGGCAGATTCCATGAAGTTGCAAGATTTCTCTCCCTTACTTCCCATATCAGGATGATGGCTTCCTGGTTTACCGGCACAATCTTTTTTAACTCACTTAGCCATGAACATCAGCGGATTTTGATTGAAACAGGAAAAGAGGCCGGGTTGTACAACAACGAGCTTATGGCCATGGCCGATGAAGAAATTCTTGCCGGATTCAGAGCTCAAGGAGTAGAGATTATTGAAGTAGATCTGCCAAGCTTTCAAGCAGCGGCACAGGCCTTTTATACTATGCCTGAATTTTTAGCCAGATGGTCCCCTGGAATAGTTGAAGCGACCAATAGGGCCAAAGCGGGACGCTGATTTTTTTGGGCTGGAAAGGCTTTTGCTTTTCCGGCCTTATTTTATATTAGGATATTATTTATGCTCAAGAAAATCCTGGCACAGATACGTGAGTTAGATCTGATTATTGCAGCAACCACGCTGGGTGTTCTGATTTTATTCACGTTTGCCAACGTTGTGGCGCGTTACTTTTTTAACCGCCCAATATACTGGGGAGAAGAATTTCAGCTTCTTTGCATAATTGTAGTTGTGTTTTTCGGCGTTGGTGCAGGATTCAGAGCCGGGAGTCATGTGGCAATTGATTTTATGGTCGAGTTGTTTTCCGAAAAAGTACAAAAAATACTTGCTGTATTTGTTTGTCTTATATCAGTTACACTTATTCTTTATTTTTTTATTCAGGGCAGCGTGTTTGTACGCCAAATGTATGAAACGCAGCGAGTAACCAACATCCTGCGTATTCCGTTTTACATTATCTATTCAGCTTTTCCAATTGGCTGTTTATTGATTATTATTAATTACATCAATGCTACCTACCGGAAATATATGAACCCCCGCGAGGAGTCTCCTGAATGAATCCGGTAGTTCTCACTGCTATGATAGTAATGTTTGTTTTGCTTTTTCTGAGAACGCCGGTTTTTATCGTGCTTTTATCAGCTCCAGCAGTTTATTTTTTTCTTACGCCCGGATTACCCGGACAAATAGCGGCCCAGCGGGTAATAGCCGGTATTGAAAATATTCCCCTCCTGGCGATTCCTTTTTTTGTATGTTCAGGAATTGTTATGAATTTTGCGGGTGTCACCACACGGATATTGCGTTTTGCTGAAGTATTAATGAAAAAAGTCCCCGGAGGATTGGCTCAGGTAAATGTCAGCCTTTCTGTTCTTATGGGAGGGCTTTCCGGCTCCAGCCTGGCAGACGCGGCCATGCAATCAAAAATGCTTGTTCCTGAAATGGAGAGGGTTGGTTTCTCAAATGAGTTTTCAACGGTAATTACCGCTGTTTCCGCGATTCTCACGCTTCTTATCCCTCCAAGTGTGGCAATGATCATTTACGGCTCAGTAGCGAATGTTTCTATTGGCAGACTCTTTGTTGCAGGTCTCGGTCCGGCTATTTTTCTTTATTTTTCCATGATGATCATGGTTGGTTTTATTTCTGTTAAACGAAAATACAGCAATCAAATGCTTGAAGATGTCTCTTTGGGAAAAGTTTTCATACATGCCATAATTCCTCTTATGCTGCCAATTGTACTTATTGGGGGGATCAGGTTTGGGGTCTTTACACCAACCGAAGGCGGCGCCGGAACTGTTGTTGTTGCAATAATCCTTTCAATAATTTACAGGGAATTTACGTTTTTAAAGCTTTTCAAAGCTTTAAAAGAAACGGTCTGCACAACAGCGGCCATAATGATGATAATTGGCGCAGCTTCAGCATTTGCCTGGATGCTTACCAGGGAACGCATACCCCAGCAACTAACAGAATTTATCGTGGCAAATGTGGGCAATAAATATGTCTTTTTGTTAATTCTTAATTTATTTCTGCTTGCCATTGGGCTGATTATTGAGGGGAATGCGGCCATGATAGTTTTGGTTCCTCTTTTTGTGCCTATCGCCAGGGCTTTTGGAATCAATGATATACATTTTGGAATGATGTTTATCTTTAACATGGCCATTGGCAGCCTTTCACCTCCTATTGGTACATTAACATTTGTTACGTGCAGCATAACCAAATGCAGGCTTGCGGCTTTTTATAAAGAGTGTATTCCCTTTTACGCATTGTTATTTATTTGTCTTATGCTGTTAACCTATGTTCCGGTTTTCTCACTGGCATTTGTTAACCTTATTTACGGTTAAGCTTATGTAAAGCGAAAGAATGGTTTTAGTGCGCGAAAATGCCGGCTTAAAATGGATGGCAGAAGCTGCTTGCCTTATAATAAATTTATATATAGACTATTTAAAAAGAAGGAGAACAAGAATGAGCAATATGATAAGTCAATTATGCGCTGAAACAACGCTTCCAAAAATGATCAAAGTAAAACAGCAGTTTGACAAAGGCCGCATTGAAACGAATCAAATTCCTGCCGCTGTTTTGGCAGAATTGTCCCGCCCTGAGCTTGGCGATCCCATTAAAAGCGGCATGAAAATAGCCATCACTTGCGGAAGCCGGGGAGTTTCAAACATACCTGTCATCACCAAAGCCATCGTAGATTTTGTCAAATCTAAAGGCGCCGATCCTTTTATTATTCCTGCTATGGGCAGTCATGGAGGAGCCACGGCAGAAGGGCAGACGGCAATCCTGGAAAGTTATGGCGTCAGCGGAGCTACTGCCGGGTGCCCCATTGTTTCGTCAATGGAAACGGTTGTCATCGGGAAAAGCGATGAGGGGCACGGTGTCAGAATTGACAAAAATGCAGCAGAAGCAGACGGCATTATTGTTGCAGGCCGGATTAAACCCCATACGGATTTTCGCGGCAGGCATGAAAGCGG
>WQTU01000010.1 GCA_009786125.1 Spirochaetota bacterium | reverse complement strand
TAATCTTTTGTCCGCGGAGTAAGCTCTTTGATCAGGGCGATTCCTGTCAACAGGCTTTTTAACTCATCCAATAGGGCATTGATTTCTTTTTGAATTGGCAGCTTTAAGGCTTTTACTGCTGTTATGTGCAGTTTTTCAACATTTTCTATTTCAACTTTGCCTTGTTTAAGCGCAATATTCCCTGCTTCAAGAAGATAGTCCGTTGACTCTCCCATTGCAGATAATACCAATGCCGGTTTGTGTATAAGTTGTGTCTTAACTATTTCTGCAACATGGCGCATCCGCGCTGCATCTGCTACGGAGCTCCCTCCGAATTTCATTACGACCATATATCTTCATTATATTGCGGATTTATTGCTATATACAACATGGCGCAACGCATCGCGTTGCGTTGTTGATATTGTTTCATATTACCTGTATGATTAAATCATGATTGGGTTTTTATTAAGAAAAACATTTTACGATGGCTGGGATAATTTATTCAGAATTGTTCTCTTGAACCTTGGGTTTTTGCTTACGGCTGCATTTCCTGTTTTTGTTCCGGGTTTTGTTTCCCGGCTTTTTGGTTTCCCTGTTTTGGATGTTATCTTAACTGCTGCCGGGATTTTCCTTTGTTCTGTTTATCTGGCTGCTGCTGCTCATTCGTTAAAATCAATTTCTGATTACGGCACTTTTGGTTTTGCTGATTTTTTCAGGGCATTTAAGGTTGCATGGCCTGCAGGAATTGCAATGGGGATTTTTCTTGTTTTTCTTGTTCTGATTGTGAGAATAGTCCTTCCTTTTTATCTTTCAATGGAATCTCTTGTAGGTTTAGTTTTGGCAGTATTAATTATTTGGATAATGGTGTTTGCTTTGTTCTCGTTTCAATTTTTCTTTGCTGTCCATGCGCGCTTGGGAACTAATCTAAAAAAAGTTTTCAAAAAGTGTATGCTTATTTCCCTTGATAACACCGGCTTTATTGTTTTTTCGTTATTGCATAACATTGCCGCTATTTTTCTTTCTGCAATTCTTGCTTTTATGTTTCCGGGTCCTGCGGGCGTTCTCCTGTTCCTTGATCAGGGGCTGCGGCTTCGCCTGTTAAAATACGACTGGCTTGAAGCTAACCCTGAAGCCGACCGCAAAAAAATCCCTTGGGATGTTCTTCTTATAGAAGAGCGCGAAAAAACAGGCACTCGTTCTTTCAGAAATTTTATTTTCCCATGGAAGGATTAGACAGCTCTGCTTCCATTTTTTCAAGTTCTTTGATGTCAAGCAGGAATTCCTGCTGCCATTCCTGTTGTTCCAGCGGGCGTATTCGCTCGCGGTATTTGGCATATTCAGCAAGAGCTTTTTGTTCTGCTTTTTCGCGGGTTATCGTTCCCTTGCCTGCCAAAATTGCTTTTCGGTTAAATTCAAGTATTCGATTTAGCTCGCCTTCCCAATCTTTCATAAATATTAGCCGCTTTGATTTTGCTTCATGCTCGGCATAATCAAGGAATGCTATAACAATATAGCGCAAATCATCAAGCTCATCTTGCTGCAAATAATTTTTTGCAACAGTAACATCGGTGCTGGTAATGCGGCGGTTAGGGCTTCCTTCCCATGAAGTTAAGCCCATATTATTTTTTTGATGATCAGATCTTGCGTGGATTATTTCTGGCGCAGTATATCCTGTGATTGCATAATGCACCTTATTTTGTACGCGGGCAAAAAATTCCAAAGTTTCTCTGTAATCCTGATTGTAGTCTGCCGAAAGAGCATAAATGTCTTTTAACTGCTGATAAAAACGGCGTTCGCTTATACGAATATCCTTTATCCGGTCAAGCATTTCGCGAAAGTAGTCCGCACCGAATTTGTTTGCTTTTTTCAATCGCTCATCATCTATGACAAAACCTTTGATGATATATTCGCGTAAAACTTCTGTCGCCCAAATACGAAAGGCTGTTGCTTGCTTGGAATTAACGCGGTAACCCACAGCAATTATCATATCAAGGTTGTAAAAGGCCGTATTATAACTTTTTCCATCGGTGGCAGTATGTGCAAAATTTGCACATACTGATTTTTCTGATAGCTCGCTCTCTTTATATATATTTCCAATATGCTTTGTAATAACGCTTCTTTCAACCTGAAAAAGTTCCGCTATCGCTTTTTGCGTAAGCCAAAGCGTTTCATCATGCAATAATGCGTTAATCTGTACTCGCCCAGCGGAGTCTTTATACAGAAAAAATTGTTGCGCCGCTGCCGTTATATCGTTATTTTTCATGATTTTAACCTTATTTTAATACGCTGCTTTTCATTTTACAAGTGAGCACGTTTCTGTTGAGGTTCACTTTAAGCTGCGCCGCCCTAAATTTTTTGCATTAAGATTACTGATGGCGGCTTCCATTTTCAGTTGGTGACAATTTGTCACCGACTGATTTCCTTCTTGGTTTAGCCTTTGTTTTAGCTTATTCCAATATTTTCTTGATGTCTGAAAATCCGGCTGATCTGTCAATACTGAAATAATATCAACAACCGAAAACCACCATTTTTCAGCTTCCTCATCCCACTCGGCGCGAACCTGTTTTTGCTCGAAAAGCTTGATTTTGTTTTTCATGATTTTAGCATACTATACAAGTGTATAGGTGTCAAGGTCGGGTCGGGTTTTTGCAAGCGTTTTGAGGGCGGTATTAACGCGCGCCCTCACTACATTCCTACCAAGCGCCGCCGACTCTTGTGCCGGGGCGTACATTTATATTGCAAGCGCAAAAAGTGCCTGTCATTGAATTCTTGGGAGAGCCTCAATTTTTAACCCTCTGCAATGAGCCTGTTGATTATTTCCTGATTGTTTTGTTCTATCGCACGGACAATATCCGCCGACATAGTATCCAGAAAACTAATTTCGTGCCGGAGAATGCCAGTTAAAGACA
>WQTU01000009.1 GCA_009786125.1 Spirochaetota bacterium | reverse complement strand
AAATATATTGAACTCGACCATATTGGAACAATTCTGAAAGAGGAGTTTATGGAGCCAATGGGTCTGTCTATGAACTCGCTGGCAAAAGCCGTCGGCGTTCCCGCCAATCGCATACACGGCATTGTTCACGGCATACGCGGAATGACTGCCGACACGGACTTGCGTCTTACACACTACTTCGGGTTGTCCCAGGGTTTTTTCCTTCGAATACAGAACCGCTATGAAATGACTCTCGCAAAGCGCGAATTGGAAAAACAGATTGAAAAAATCGTGCCTATGAAACATAACTATTTTTCAAACTCGCATCTTGGTCTCAGGCAGAAGACACATTCATAATTACGCTCCCGCAGCAAAAGCAGCAGCCGATTACACCAGCTCGCCGCGAATTCTCCTTACTCCTGCAGAAGAAGATTGCTCCTTGGTTATCTTAAACTTCCCTACTACACCGGTTCGCTCAACATGCGGCCCGCCGCAAACCTCTTTGGAAAAATCTCCGATATTATATACCTTTACCTCTTCCTCATACTTGTTCTCAAAAAAAGCAAGCGCACCCTGCTCTTTCGCTGCAGCCGGAGACATCAGTTCCATTGCAATAGGCAAATTTGCCTCTATCTGCCGGTTAACAATATCCTCAACTTTTTTAATCTCATCCGGAGTCATGGCCTGCTCATGGGCAAAGTCAAACCGCAATCTTTCCGAAGTTATGTTCGACCCCTTCTGCTGCACATGATCCCCCAAGACCATTCGCAGAGCCTTATGGAGAAGATGCGTCGCTGTGTGGTACTTTGTTGTAATTTCGCCGCTGTCTGCAAGCCCGCCCTTAAAAACTTTGTCTGCACCCATCTTGGAGAGCTCCTGATGCTTCCTCGCAGCCTCGTCAAACCCCTGTGTATCTACAGTAAGCCCATGCTCTGCCGCAAGCTCCTGCGTTATCTCTATAGGAAAACCAAAAGTGTCGTAAAGCCGAAACGCAAGCCGCCCTGGAATAACCCGCTCTTTTCCCTTAAGAATATTCGGAACCATTTTTTCAAACTCTGCCTCGCCCTTTGCAAGCGTCGAAGAAAAGCGCTCCTCTTCTATTTCTATTTCTTTAAGTATAAAATCTTTCTTTTCCAAAAGCTCAGGATAGGTACCGCCGTACATCTCAATAACAACACCAGCAGGTAACGATAAAAACTGTCCTGTAACACCAAGCTTTCTCCCATGCCTTATAGCCCTTCTTATAAGCCTGCGTAAAATATAACCCTGCCCCAGATTCGAAGGCTTGATCCCATTCGGATCCCCAATCATAAAAACAGATGCCTTAACATGATCCGCTATAATTCTCATTGAAATATCTTTGTCCTCGTTCGTGCCATAAACAAGACCCGAAGCCTGTTCAATCTTTTTTAAAATCGGAATAAAAAATTCCGTATCATATACAGATTTTTTCCCAAGCATAATTGCAACAGTTCTTTCAAGCCCCATACCTGTATCCACACAAGGGCGCGCCATTTTTTCGTATGTGCCATCTTTCTGCTTGTTGTACTGCATGAAGACGTCGTTCCATATCTCAATGTATTTTCCGCACGAACAGCCTGGTTTGCAATCAGCCTTGCACGCCGCTTTCCCGACATCAATAAACATTTCCGAGTCCGGACCGCACGGCCCTGTCTCGCCAGCCGGCCCCCACCAGTTATCCTCGCGCGGGAGCATGTAAATTCTCTCCTCGGGAATGCCAAGTTTTTTCCATATCTCTATTGCTTCTGTATCCGGCGGCACGCCTGTCTCTTCTTCGCCCTCAAACACTGTAACAGAGAGCTTCTTCTTATCGATTCCAAGCCACTCTTTTGAAGTAAGAAATTCATAACTCCAGGCCAGAGCCTCTTCCTTAAAATAGTCGCCAAGCGACCAGTTGCCCAGCATTTCAAAAAAAGTTAAATGCGTTGCATCTCCCACAGAATCTATGTCGCCGGTTCTAATGCACTTCTGATAATTCACAAGCCTCTTGCCCGCAGGGTGTTCCTGGCCAAGCAGATACGGCACCAGCGGATGCATTCCTGCAGTTGTAAAAAGCACTGTCGGGTCATTTTCCGGAATAAGTGATTTTCCCGAAACCTGTTTGTGTCCTTTGCTCACAAAGAAATTAATATATTTTTCGCGTAATTCTTTTCCTGTCATAATAGTAAATTTATTGCCAGAGCCGCCGCTTTGTCAATCAGTCAAGAAGTATTTTTCTTTGACTTTCATTATACTGATGATATTATTCTGCCAATATTTTTATTTCCGAATGAAGCGAGAGTCGCGGGCAAGCGAGCGAATGAGGAAATAAAGGGGTCGCTTTGCGTACCATTTATTATTTGATGCCGCAATTTGCGATATCAAACTTTTCCATTCATCCTCTGGTAATTGAACATAAAATCCGTGGGAAATTTTTTTGAGTTACGTTTTGCAGCTTCATTGCTGTATTTTGCAAAGATATAAAGGATGGGTGGTGGCAAATTAGAAATACAGGAAATGTAAGAAATCTTGCAAAACATACCAGTAACCGGCATTTTCCAGACCACTGGTATGTTTTTAGGTGCTTTTCCCAACTAATGGTCGGTTTTGCAGCAATGGCTGCCATGAAATTTATTAAAAAAGCAGCAAAAGCACCTGTTAGGGAATTGCTGATTTATTCTCGATTGAATAAATCAGCGATTTCTTAGTTCATTATCAATCGCACTACAAAAAGAATCAAGCAGGCGCCAACTACGCCGGCTACTATCCTAAAAAGCAGTCCGCCGCTGCCGATGCCCAGACGCCCGAACAGCCATCCGCCGAACCAACAGCCAGCTATACCAAGAACAATGCTTAGAATCCAGCCAAGACCGCCGCCCATAAAAAATTGC
>WQTU01000008.1 GCA_009786125.1 Spirochaetota bacterium | reverse complement strand
GTGCAAGCATAGCTTGCACGCAACTCTAGCTCCATTCAGAAACAAGCTTACGCTTCATCATCCATTCAGACCCGCTTCAGACACCTTCTCTATTTAAAACTATGTAAAAGAACAAAAATAGTTAAATATTATTTAAAAAACAACTATTAAACGCAGATTTCAAATGATTTTCATTGAAAGCGAAAATCAGTATAACCGTATAAATATTATTTGTCAACAAAATTTTTATTTTTTTATAAAAAAAATAAAAATTTTTATAAAAAATATATTATAATTAAATCAAAATGAGTGACAAAAGAGCTGCCTACAATAAGTGTGTTAATTGCGGCAAATATATTGAAACAGAAATTCAAGATAAATCTCTTTTTTGCAGCACTGAATGTTATGAAAAGTATTCATCCTGCAACATATGCAGTCAATACTTTATTATAGAAAATACTCATGCAAAATCACTAAAGTGCAAAATTTTTTTTGATACTAATCAAAAAAAAAGACCTTTTATAAAGCAAACAATGCTTACGCTTTTCATGTTCGGAAATCCCTTGCTTAATATTGAGCTACTTTCAAGAAATTTATCGCGTGTATTAAAATTACCGCTTTTTATAAGTGAAAAATTCAGAATCGAAGATCAATTTGATGTTTTACAGATCAAAAATCAGATTAAACAAAAAATCGAAATAGAAAATCTTCAAAACTATTTTATTTTTCTCTGCAATAGTCATGATACTGATTTTATTTCAAAACTATTTGATGAATTTGCATTTGACAAAATTATTGCAATCGAAAGTGAAAGTAGTAACGAAAAATCTGCTGATAGTGATTTAAAGCTGGAAATATGCAATAATTGCGAAAACATTAATAGTTTTTTTCTGCCTGATGATGCAGATGAGAACAAATGCATGATATGCGGGAGCAATAGTTTTAGAACTTCGGAAAAAGATATAATAATTGCCAATAAGCTTAAAAAGTACGAAGAAAGCAAGAGTTTTATATATTCATCAACATCTGCTGAAAAGCATATAAACTTTACTACAGAAAAAGTGGGCGAAATTGTAAAACACTTTGTTTATACATGACCTATAGCAAACAAATTATCTGTCAAGTAAAATTGTAAAGCCAATCCACGCGCATAATGCTTGAGTTGTGAACCGAGGTTTAGGAATTAGCTCAAGTCCTGGAGCCACTGTTGCAAAAAATTGCAGAAAATTATCTATAAAAGTAATTTCTGCAGAAATAGGCGTGTTTAAGCCGCCAAATGAGTTATTCGCATTATCGCCAAAGTAAAATTTGCCAAATATTCCAAGCCCAAGGGAGAGGCTAAAAATATGGTTCATTGGTCTTGAATTAACAGCCATATATGAGCCATTAAGAAATAAGTATTGGTTTCCCTGTGTAAAGTCATACGCAAATTTTATGTCATAGGGGCCTGTTCGAAAAACAAGAGCTATGTTCGGCGAACCCGGCTCTGCTGCAAACATTCCTGCAGCCAAGCCAATCCTGGTGTCGCGCCCCCCCCATGCAAAAAGATTAGTTTGGGGAATTATAATAGAAGATAATAAAATAAATGATGTAATAATTATTTTTTTATTCATTTTCGAAAAACTCCTAATTGGGACTGTCAATATATTAATCGTCCAAAAATTAGGAATCTAAAAGGTTTTCCCTTGTGAGAATTTCCGAAACCGACCTTATCATTCCGCGCGGAAGATTTTCCATCAGACGAGATGCTTTTTCCCTGTCGGAAAATCCTGCAGCTATTGCCTGATTAAGAAAGGAAATACCGGTGCGTATCTCTTCTACTGCTGTAAGATATATAAAAGCGAGCTGGAATAATATATCTTTATCTTTTTCCTTATCCACTATCTGTTTTCCGATATCAATAGCAGAAGAAAATGCGCGAATTTGTACATAGGAATTAAATAGCATTTTAAGATTTTCTAAACTGTTAAACTCATTTCCTCTTGTGTACTCAAGATACTCTATTGCCTGGCTATATTCTCCGGCTTTGTAAAAAATTGCACCGATTTGGGCATTTATTCTCCTTCGAAGTCTTTCATTATCTATTCTTCTTGTTTTAAGAATTGCAAGTTTTTCAAGAGCTTCTTCAAAAGATTCTTTTTTGGCTTTAATAACAGCGCTGTTAAAAAGAGCTTCGATATTGCCTGGGTCTATTCCAAGAATCCGGCTATATATTTCCGCCGACTCTTCAAATTCTCCGGATCTATAAAGACAATACGCTTTTGCTGATAAAAGTATGATATTGTTGGGATCTTCCCTAAGCATACGATTGAGCACGTTTAGGGAATCAGAAAATCTTCCCAGTTCAATATATGCTTTTGCCAGATTAAATGAAGCTACTCTCATTCTTCTGTTGAAACTAAGCGCCCTAAGATATGCTTGCACTGCTTTATCATTTTGACCAAGTTCAAAATAAGCATTGCCAAGATTAAAATAGAGATTTGAGGCTTCTTTTCTTGAAAGCCCTCCGGCACAACCGGCAAAAGTAAATAATACAAAGGGTAAAAAAAATAGCAATTTGCAACTTAAAAACAGTCTGTTTGTCATATAAAAATCATTTTAAAAATAGTGATTAAATAAACGGTATTATACCTTTTGTTTACCTTCTCGCTCGACCATGTGCAAGCTTCGCTTACCCGCGGTTCTCGCTTCGTCGGTAAATAATAACAAATCAGGCAAACGAAGTCCAGTCTTCGCATTGCCTCATGAAAAATGTTACCGAAAAGAGTAAATGCCTCATTTAGAAAATGTTACCCAAATTAAAATAAGGATGCCTGAAGGAGGGCATCCGA
>WQTU01000007.1 GCA_009786125.1 Spirochaetota bacterium | reverse complement strand
CTACTTTACTTACATATTTTCTGCGCTCGACAGAAGAACAGGCGAGCCAATATGGCAGGTATTTGAGCGCAGCAGCCTGTTCGACATCGGAGGTTATGACCCCATTGACCTTTTTTGGGAAAATATAGCTCTTCTCGATTATATGGCGCCTGCAATATGGAGAAATTATGTAATTTATGCGCCTGGCGACAGGTCTATAAGAGCTTTTGCTGCTTCAACAGGCAGAAAAGTATGGGAAAGGTGGTTTGATTTTCCTGTATCCTCAGCGCCGACTGTTGCAGGCTCAAGAGTCTATTTTGGAGTAAGACGAAGCCCGGATGGCGATGTTCCTTCCATGCTTGTTTGCCTTGATGCTGCCAGCGGAAGAATTTTGTGGACGATTGAAACTGAGGGCGATATTCTTGGTTCTCCCATAATCGCAGGGGGAAGAATAATTTTTGGCACAGACAAGAATTATGTATATGTGCTCGAAGAGCTATTTTGAGTCTTTGCTCCTTCGGCTTTGCTCGCAGCAATGGAGTGCAGGCGAAAGGAATTGGGAGTGTTCATCAGTCTCCGAATATTGCAGGGAGCAAAAGTAAATGTGTTTATAAATCTTCGGGATACGCCGCCTCCGGCTATAAATTTAAATTAAAAGGGAAAAAATTGCTTGAAAATGTGCTGTAATTGTTTTACTCTTTAGTATTATGAAATACAAAATAGTTCTTATAGAAGAAAGATTCAGCAATCATGATATAGAAAAAGAAGTTTTCAGCCAAATCGACTGCGATGTAATAGAAGCAGGCGCTCATGCCAATAATCTGCAGGAATTATCCAGAATTTGTTTTGATGCAGATGCGATTCTTGTCAATCTTTTCAAAATCGACAGGGATTTTATATCAAAACTTACAAAATGCAAGGTCATTGGCCGCTACGGGATTGGCTACGATAGTGTAGATGTAAAAGCTGCTGCCGAATTTGGAATAAAAGTTGTAAATGTGCCGGATTACTGCACAGAAGAAATTGTAGATCATGTTTTGGCTCTTCTTTATTCTGCTGTGCGGAATATTGTTGTTAAAGATTTGCTTGTGCGCAAAGGAAAGTGGAATATTAAGGGAACTATCCCTGTTCACAGGGTGGCGGGCAAAAAACTGGGCATAATTGGGTACGGGAAAACAGGAACGCTTCTTCATAAAAGGGCTACATCTCTGGGTTTTTCGGAGGTTATTGTTTTTGACCGCAGCGCAGATAAAAAAGCAGAAAAGCTTAAACAAATTGCCGGAGATACAAAAGCTTCTTTTGCAGACCTGGATTATCTTGTTTCGAATTGCGATTTTATCAGCCTTAATGTGCCATTTACGGACAAGACAAAATATCTGCTTGGAAGCAGAGAATTCGACATGATGAAGAAAAACGCAATAGTCATAAACACAGCGCGCGGCGCGGTTATAGATACGGAAGCGCTTATAGCTGCTGTTATAAACAAGAAAATTGCAGGAGCTGCTCTTGATGTTCATGAAGTTGAGCCGCTGCCTTTAAACTCGCCGCTTTTTGAGATCAATAATATTGTTTTAACAGATCATGCTGCGTGGCATTCTATTGAGGCTTTGGCAGATCTTCAGCGGCTGAACGCTACTAATGTGCTTGATGTTTTGCTTGGAAAACCATGCGCGTCAGTCGTCAATGGCTGAGATAACGACTATTCTGTTGCTGGCGACATTGTGAATCATCCCTGTAACAGTAACTCTGCCGGGCTGGACTGTATTAAGGTCTATGAGTGAGCTTCTTACCGGAAAAATAACTCTGCCTCTGCTGTCGCTAAGAACATGGTAGCAGCCTGCTATTGGGGGATAGACGCTTCTGATGTAACCTTCTTCTTTTATCATTCTATGGAGAGAAGAGAGCGGGTAAATGGCATAGTGCAATGAGCCTGCTGCTCCCTGTCTGCTCAAAATAATTTCTGTTTCTGTTTGCGTTTGTTTTACAAGCAGCGATGTGCTTAAAGCATGGCGGTCGTCTGGTCTGTATTTGACTTCGATTCTGTTTTGCCTATAGTCTGCCAGAATAATTAATCCGGAGCTGTCCAGTATATAGAGATAATTGCTTTTTATATCAATTGCAGCAACATTTATATTGCCTGTATTTATAAATGCTTCGGGTCTGCCGCTGTGGTCAAATCTGTATATTCCATTATCTCTTTGCGAATAAAGATAGATGTTTTTTTGATTGGCTGTCATTGCGGTAAAGGGTTTTTGACCAATTCTCGTGCGGAATAAAAGCCGTTCTTCCCATCTTTCGTTTCTCTTTAATTCTGCTCTGAAAACATTGCCGTTTTTATCTGAATATAAAATAATGCCGCCGCCGATGTATGCAAATCCTATAACTGTGCCGGGCGAAACTTTGATAATTTCTATGGCAGCTTGTCTTGAATTTATAAACTGGCTGATTCTTCCCGGCACATAAAATATGTTTGCTTTTTCGTCGTACGTTATCATGTTTCCCGAAATGTTATCTGCGCTAAAGGAGATAATGTCTCTGAAAAAGAGCGGCAGCACATGGGAGCGTGTTTTATCAATTTCAAGGTAATGCAAGTAAAGTTCCGGCATTCTGCTTGAGGTGGTTGCGCATGATGATATTTTAAACATGCACAGCAAAACTAAGAATAAAAGAGGGAAGCACTGATTAAATTTGACTCTAATCAGTGCTTCCACATTTTTTCTCGTTTTCTTGCAGAAAACTACGAAAAAAGGATAATAAGGTAAAGCTGATT
>WQTU01000006.1 GCA_009786125.1 Spirochaetota bacterium | reverse complement strand
AAATGGGTCGATCTTACTCACGAATTGAGTACAGAAACGCCGCACTGGCACGGTTTTGAGCCGTTGGGCATAAAAAAACTTTTTGACTTCGATGTCGCCCCAATGAAAGTTTTTGAGTACACTGTTCCCGGGCAATACGGAACACACGCCGATGTGCCGGCTCATTTTGACCCAAAGGGCAGATTCATGGAACAAATTGGCGTTGACGAGATGGCATTTCCGCTCTGCGTGATCGACAAATCTGCGGAAGCCGCCAAAAACAGCGACTATGCCCTGACAAAAGAAGAAGTAATGGAATGGGAAAAGAAGTACGGCGAAATCCCGGCAGGCGCGTTTGTGGCGCTCCGCACCGACTGGTCAAAACGCAAGGCGTCCGAATATGACAACAAAGACGCAGAGGGGCAAGCCCATTATCCGGGATGGGATTTGGACTGCGTTAAGTGGCTTGCCGATGTCCGCGATGTTGGAGCAATAGGCCACGAAACCCCCGACCCGGATCCGGCGGCCTGCAAAGAACAGATCGGATTCAAAGCCGAGGATTATATCCTGAAAGCAGATAAATTGAACGTTGAAGTTATGAACAACCTTAGCGAAGTTCCGCCTGTAGGAGCGATAGTTTTTGTTACATTTCCAAAGCTCAAAGGCGGCACAGGTTTTCCTTCAAGAGTATTCGCAATCTGCCCCAAATAAGCAGTAAAATAAGGCATTTTCAAAGCCGCTCCGGTTTTGGGAATGCCTGTCATAAAACAGCCGCATTACCTCTGCATCTGCACAATTAAGAGTATCAATACATCAAAGAACGCAAGAATTGATTTAATTCTTAATATAGTTTAAAATATAATAAAAAAGGAGATAAAAATGAGCACTCAACAAACAAATAAAAAATTTGCATTACATCTTGATTATGAAAACCGGATTGATGTTAACGAAATATGCAAAAAACTTATAAAAGCCTATTGGTCTGTCTGCCTGATTATCACTGCCGCGGCAATAATAATTTTTATCCAATCGCTTATCACCGGAGATTATCACGTAAAACACCCAGGCAGGCCTTTTTTGGATTACATAATGCATTTTATTGTTTTGCAGGCTGTTTATTTGTCTGCGATTATCATTGCGGCATCAATAGCAATAAAACACCTGGGCAAAAAAAACCAGCAAGCGTATCAGTCTTTTGTGTGTATTATTGCAATGATCCTGATCTCGGTCGTGATTACCATTACAAATCACACAATCGGCGGTATATTTATTTCGTTCGCGTTTGCCTGTTTTGTTGCACTTTCGTTTGTTGATCGCAAGCCAATAATCTTGTCTGCGGCTGGCGGAGGAATTGCTTATTTACTGACATTTATTTTTTTCCTGTCACAAAGAGCAGCCCAGGGAGAAATTATACACCGCATGGAAGAGGTTATTGGAATGATGGCTTTTTTGGGTTCAAGCGCTGCGATTGCTTTTTTTACGCTGGGGCGAAACAAAATTTTAATAAATAATGTGGAAAAAGAAGCGGAAAAGAATGACAGCATAATTGGAATAATCAGAGAAACATCAGAAACTCTTCATTCCATTGGCGATGAGCTTTCAGAAAACATGGCAGGAACCACTTCTGAAGTAAACGAGATCAATTCACACATACAGAGCATTAAACTCCGTATTGTTAATCAAAGCACCAGCGTTAAACAAACAACAGCTTCCATGGAACAAATAACTGCCAACCTCAATAAGCTTAATGAAAGTGTGGAAATACAGGCGGGTTCCGTTGCCAATTCTTCGGCCTCAATCGAGGAAATGCTTGCGAATATTCAATCTGTTACCGATACGCTTGTTAAAAACACGGAAAACATGGAAATACTCATGAAAGCATCCGAAGTGGGGCGGTCCGGGCTGCAGGAAGTTACGGAAAAAATTCATGGCATTGCCAAAGAATCAGAAGGCCTTTTGGAGATCAATGCTGTTTTGCAAAACATTGCAAGCCAGACCAATTTGCTTTCAATGAATGCCGCCATTGAAGCCGCACACGCAGGAGAAGCGGGCAGAGGTTTTGCTGTTGTTGCTGATGAAATACGCAAATTAGCGGAAAATTCCAGCGAGCAGTCCAAGACTATAAGCACGGTGCTTAAAAAAATGAAGGCATCCATTGACAGCATTACAGATTCCACAAATAAAGTCCTTGATAAATTTGAAGCAATTGACAGCAACATCAAAACTGTTGCTGACCAGGAAGAACATATCCGCAATGCAATGGAAGAACAGGGACACGGAAGCAAACAAGTCCTTGAAGCAATTGACAAATTGAAGGATATAACCATACAGGTTAAAAATGGTTCACTGGAAATGCTCGAGGGTTCGAAAGAAGTAATAGTGGAAAGCAAAAACCTTGAAAAAACGACTCTGGATATATCGGAAAAAATGAACGATATCGCTCTTGGAGCAGATCATATAAACGATACAATCCAGCTTGTAAGCAGGCTGAGCACGAGAAACAAAGAAAGTATTAATTCCTTGAGTAATGATGTTTCACACCTGAACACAAGATGATCCGGTTAAACCAGACAATTTGTGATAACCGGATCAAACCTTATCCTGCGAGCCATACCAGTCAAGTTTTCGTGTAAGGTACATGACCAGCCCAGTTACCATAAACGCCCCGATGGAACCGATAAGCAGCGCATACGATTCGGCGTTCAAAATTACAAACAATAAAACATATGAGACAAGTACAACCACTCCCATATACCAGCT
>WQTU01000005.1 GCA_009786125.1 Spirochaetota bacterium | reverse complement strand
GGGAAGCAGAGAGAAAGGTTTCTGGGATTCCCTGCGGAACAGACCCGAAGGGGCTGTGCAGCAGATTCCCCCAGAGCTTTCTTTCTGCTTCCCGCTTCCGCTGCCATGCCCTGGTATACGGCCTGACATCAAGCAAAATTGTGGGTCAAGTTTAGCGCAAGCAGCGGGGTATGTTGTTTAGGTAAGGTATCTGACTCAGGGTTCTAACAGAGCACAATTAAAAGCCGATGAACGAAAGCAGGTAAAAGTCAAACGCCAAAGAATACTCAACAAACGGTTAAGACGCTTTATAATCAAAAACATGATCAATGAACAAGGGACAAAAAAAGTTAATGTCTTTGTGTATTATAGAGATAAGCCCTTTTATCAAGCATCTACCATTCCATGCAAAAGCATTGTGAAAATAAAAGCTGCAGTTACCCCCGCTGCAACAGTGAACCCAAAAATACTAATTGCTAGAAAGCTGGTAAAAGTTAAAAGGCCGAATGAAAGAACGGAAGCTAAAAGAGTTAAAAACACCGCTAAGCGCACAAGCTTTTTCTCTTTTCCGTTTTTGCTGCCGGCCATGAAAAACATAAAATCCAATCCCAGGCCGAAAACCAAAATAAGAGCAGCAATTGGTAAAAACCCCAAAGGTATGTTTTTGACAGCCAGGACAGCCAAAACAGCAAGTACTGTCAAAACAGGAGTTATGCACAATTTTATACTCTCTTTCAAAGGATAAACAATAAAAATTATAACAGCAATCATAAAATAGGCTATAAAAAATAACAGCACAATAGTCCTTGTAAGGATATCTAAATTGCGGTGTATATCTTCTGCCTTATTGATTAAAAACACAAAATCATGTTCATCTGCAATGGATTTAAATACACCTGAATCTTTAGGATGAAAAGGAAACACAAAAGAATAATAATAACCGTTTATTTCACCTATCCAAAGATTAGAAACCTCTGCCCAGAGCGTTACATCTTCGGGTCTAAGAAATTTATTGCCTTCAGCGAAGGCCGCATAAAATATTTTTTCATATTCCCGGGGGAATCCAAGGTTTTCATACTGCACGCCAGCCAAAGGCAGCAAAGCGCTCATGGCTTTATAGGTTCTTTTTTGGCGTTCTAACGAAGGAACAAACATCGAAGTTCCCAGGAATGAACTTAGGTTCCCTCTGGCGATTTCTTCTTCCAGCCGCAGAGTAAGCCACTCTTCGTTTTTTAGAGTTTCTTCGGCGCTGCTGCCCGAAACGATAAAATACCAGGGTGAGGAGCCATGCCCCAGAACCATAGCTGCCAGTTTTTCCGACTCCTCAAGGAAAGGAGACATTGTGTAAAGAGAATTTAAATCATTTTTTATTTTCATTCCCTGAGGGTTAAAGAAAAGAATAATAATAGAGATTACTACCAAAACCGAAACAAAAATTACCCTAAATACAGGAGGTATCGATTTTCTTTTTCCATGCAGAAATCTAAAATACCTTTTATGTTCGTCCGGCAGCTTCAATAACGGATAGATGCAGTAGGCGGTAAGAAAAGAACTAATAAGCCCTACCAGGGTAAAAACTGAAAACTGTCTAAAAATGGGAAAAGGTGCAAAAAGAATAGCAATAAAACAAATTGTAGTAGTCACAAAACACATTATCAAACGTTTAGAAATAGAAGAGCGAATTTCATATCCGTTTTTTAATGCCGCATTTCCTTTCCACTGAATAAAAAAATGAATAGAATAATCTACGCATATTCCTATCAAGGTTGTGCCAAAAATAAATGTGAAAACATGAACTTCCCTAAAAAATAAAAATACCGCAGTTGTAGCCAGCACCAAAGAGATTAAAACATCCAGTATTGAAAAAATGACAGGAATGGGCGAACGGAAAATAATAAAAAAAAGCAAGAGAATAAAAACCATTGAAATAGCAGCGAGAATACTGATTTCTCTTTGCGCTCTGGAAGCGCTTTCGTAACTGTGAAAAGGAACTCCGGAAAAAAACAATTCCAGTCCCGGTACGGTTTCTTTAATCAATGCTGCGGCGGAATAAATTTCCCCGACGATACTGTTTGCAATATTAGAAACAGAAACCGCTTGAGAAGAAAGTGTCATTCGAAGAATAACATACCAAATCCCGTCTTTTTGGACCGACAGAACATCTTGTTTAATGCCAATGTTTCCGCCTGCAAGCAAAGACGATGAAAGAAACTCTCTCATTCGTCTTTCCGTTAGACGAAAAGGATCTGTGTCGATATTATCAAGCGGAGTATAGCTAAATGCGCCAAAAGTCCAAGCCAGAGCATCCATAGCAATTTCCCCGGCATTGCCTGACTCCAGCAATTCAATGGTGTTTTTTCCGGCAACAACAAAACGGTAGTTATAAAAAAACTCAACAAATTCTGCGATAACATGGGAATCAAAAAGAAGAGAGGCGCTGTCAACATCTGCAGCATTTTTGAATTCGTTATAAAAAGAAATAGCTGTATTTCTGGCTTTTTCAAAAACGGGAGATGCAAAAAGAATAACCATTTCACGCCCGTTTCTTTCTGTAAGAATGTTGTCTACCTCAGCTATCTTTGACAGGTCTTTCTGCGGAAGCAAATCCAAAAGCTGGGTATTTAAACGCAGCGGGGCTGCAAAAAACAGTGATAGACCCAATAGAGCAGGGATGCCCAAATGCACAATACACCAAAGCTTAAATAAGAACCCCTGCTTCCTTTGA
>WQTU01000004.1 GCA_009786125.1 Spirochaetota bacterium | reverse complement strand
ATTTTGTATTGGGAGCAAAAGCCGTTCTTTTTTTGGTATTGGCAGGTTGGAATAAAAAAACAATTTGACTGGAATAAAATAGAAAACATTTTGATTAAGAGGACTTTATATTTTTCTGATAATCAGCAAAAAAGGATAAAGCCTTATTTTTATCATTTTCATGACAACGATATTGTATTATTTTTGGCTTCTGGATTAAATTATTTGAAAAAGCAAAACAGCATTTAACAAACAAAATCCGCTGCATTACAGACAATAATTCAGGTAAAGTATCTGAACGTTCAGACACTTTTAAATTACAAGTCATTTCATATGCCATCTGGTTTTGATTTGTTCTGCTGCATGTCCAAAACGCCTGGCGTCTCTCATATTCCGCAAAAACACCGGCATTATGACTCCTCCTTTGTCCAAGGCTTCGCAGGCAACCTCGATAACCTTTATAAAAAAGGCTGTATTCCTCCTGTTCAGGTTTTTGTTCAGTATTATTGCTCTCTTTCCCTGAATGTAAACAACATTGCCTGAAAATATTACATACGGCATATCACTTTGGCGGGCGATAAAATCACCTTTTGCAAAATTGATAAATTCCCGTACAGACATGGTTTTAATGTTTTCAAAAACATCCTGTTTTTTCCTCACAGCCAAAGCGCGTTCCAGATATGGCAGCTTTGTTGGTCCATCGCTGTCGCTGAAGCCGATCTTCTCAAGTTCATATCTGTACTTTATATAAGCCTCTCCCATATAAAGCCAGTTAAAAACATTACTGTGATCAATTTTGCTGTCATTGGAAAGGCATTTGATATAACTGGTTATACTTTTGTGACCCAGATTTGCAAAAAGGCGATTGGATCTGATTTTAGCCAATCCAAGGCCCATTTCCAGAATTGACGGGCGGATCCCCCTGATGGTGTCTCTGATGCCGGAATCAATTTCTGCCGGATCATCCGAATTGGCGTAATCCAGAGTTATATTGTTCATACATATAATATACTGTTTTTTTAGTTTTGGGCAAGTTTTTGCATCTTGTTTTAATGCTGAACACCGATTACCGCAGCTATTTGCCCAGAAAATACCGCTTCAACAACGGAGTCAGATCATCCGGTTGCCAATGCAATTTGAGTGGAAATTCCATCATATTTTGAATAGACCGGAGCACAGATCACAGTGGAAAACTGGGAATCTATGACTGCCTGCCTGGAAACAACAAGAAAAACCCTGAAATCCTTAGGGTCATATTTCGTTCCCCGATAAACCCGGTAGAAATCGCCTCGTCTCATAAATCCAAGGTTTGAAACGAAAGTACATCCAAAGCTTCACGATTGAGTCTTTCAGCATTGCGGTTGATAATTTCCATATCTTGTGCCTCAGGTCTTTCCAAAGCTTTCTCGGTGGCTGACATTGAACCAGCCGCAACCGGAGTAAAAGTAAGAATAGTTTTCCCAGTTGGTATTTCGCGAGGAACATCAATGGTCAGCCTGCGGTTTTCGGGTATTTCTACAGTCTGTGTAATAGTCATACCTCTTAAACATAGCATAAAAACAGAAACAAAACAATGAGATGAATCGCTCACCATCAACGAATGACACGAATTACCGCAATTATTTTCAATTCGCGGCAATTCGCGCTCATTCGTTGACGGGTGTTTTAGCTCAGAAGTACCGCTTCAATAGCCCCTTAAAAGCTGCGCAGTGCCGGGCTTCGTCCCTTGCCATTTCGTGAACTGTGTCGTGAATGGCGTCCAGGCCCTTTTCTTTGGCGCGCTTTGCAATGTCGGTTTTGCCAGCACAGGCGCCGTGTTCAGCTTCAATCCGCATTTCGAGGTTTTTCTTTGTGCTGTCGGTGATAACCTCGCCCAGAAGTTCCGCGAATTTGGCGGCGTGTTCGGCTTCCTCGAAAGCTGCCTTTTCCCAGTATAGACCGATTTCCGGATAACCTTCGCGGTGTGCAACCCGCGACATGGCCAGGTACATGCCTACTTCGCAGCATTCACCGTTAAAATGCGCCTGAAGGTCCTTTACGATGTCCGCATCAACATCCTTTGCAACTCCCACCACATGCTGTGAAGCATAGTCGGCCCCGGCCTTCTGTTCACCGAACTTGGATGCCGGCACTTTACATTGCGGGCAGGCTTCGGGAGGTGTTTCACCTGTATGGACATAACCGCATACTGAACAAACCCATTTTTTCATGTTTCTCTCCTGTTAAATGAAAATATTTCGATATCGATATTTTAAATATAAGAAAAGCCATGTCTGAATTCAAGGCAAATCATGTCAGATCATGCTGAATAGCATCAAACACCGGTTTTTCTTCCCTTTTTTTGTTCTTTTCTTGTATTATATTTGGAATTTTGGTATATTATTCATGTTTTACATGACGGAGAGTTAATTTGAAGGACAATAAAGCGAAACTGTTAAAGTATCTTCAGAAGATCGAAGATTGGGTAAGCGCGGATGAGCTGGCTATCCGCTTGAATTTGACCAGCCGAACCATACGTCATTATGTAAGCGAGATCAACAGCAGCAATCAAGGCGGCCAGGCGCTAATACTGTCATCGCGCAACGGTTATCGCGTTAACTTGCGTCAGGGACAGCCAAAGGACACCACTAAAAAAGACGCCAACACAAAAACTCCCTCGCAGCGTTTTGAGCAAATAGTTTCCATTCTTCTAAACGATGAATGTTTGACTATTG
>WQTU01000003.1 GCA_009786125.1 Spirochaetota bacterium | reverse complement strand
GGGAAAAGAATTATGACAGAATCAAAAACGAACAGTGTTCTCATCGTTGATGACGCAAATACAAACATCATAGCACTCACGGATATTCTGAAATCAGAATACACCATCTATGCAGCAAAAAACGGGCAGAAAGCCGTTGAATTGGCGGAAGAGTTTATGCCGGACGTAATTCTGCTTGATATTGTCATGCCGGAAATGGACGGATACGAAACAATCAAGGTTTTAAAAAAATCAGAAAAAACACAAGATATACCCGTCATTTTTATATCGGGGCTTGATAAAGAAACTAACGAGGAAAAAGGGCTGGCTTTGGGCGCTGCCGACTATATATCAAAACCTTTTTCTCCTTCGGTCGTCAGGCTCAGGGTAAAATATCAAATGGAAATGATAAATCAAATGCGTAAAATCACAGAAAAGGAACGCTCCGAAAAAAACAGCAGCACCCAAATAGATTTTCTTATGCGCATAAGTCATGAATTGCTCACCCCAATGAATGCCGTTATGGGATTGACGCAGATACTTAAAATGCAGGTTCTTGGCATGCAGAATGTTTCAGACAAAGTGAAAAAGTATTTTGATGAAATCGATACGGCATCCGGCTATTTGTTAAAACTTATTCATGACTTGCTTGATGTATCAGGCAAAAAAGACGGTGCATTTACGCTTGCCGAAACTGCTTTTTCTTTCCGGGAGATGTTTCAAAATGTTATAAAGGGCTGTAGTCATGAAGCTGCAAAAAAACATCAAAAACTTTCTTTCGATATTGATCCGTCAATTCCTGCACAGGTTTCATGTGATAAAGAACGTCTTTCGCAGGTGCTTACGAACCTGCTGACAAACGCTGTCAAGTTTACGCCTGATCACGGCGAAATACATATGTCGGCAAGCGCAATTCATGAGAGCGGCGGGAATATAACGCTGCGAACTGAGGTTACTGACAGCGGCATTGGCATATCGAAAGAACGTCAAAGCACGATTTTCAGCCTTTTTGAGCAGGGAGAAGGAAGCATGACCAAAAAACACGGAGGAATTGGACTGGGACTTCCTGTTTCACAGCGTATTGCCGGGATGATGGGCGGCAAAATACTGGTTGAGTCTGAACCTGGCAAAGGTTCAAAATTTACATTCATCTGTAAAATGCGCGGTTTAAATCATGGATAAAATTGATAAAATAAAAAAACACAGTGTACTTATCGTGGATGACGCAAATGCAAACATCACAGCGCTTACGGATATTCTGAAATCCGGGTATACCATTTATATGGCAAAAAACGGGCAGAAGGCCGTTCAACTGGCGGAAGAGTTTTCGCCGGACAT
Source organism: Spirochaetota bacterium (assembly GCA_009786125.1). Taxonomy (GTDB): domain Bacteria; phylum Spirochaetota; class Spirochaetia; order CADAEX01; family CADAEX01; genus WQTU01. Next base: position 1,318 of record WQTU01000003.1, on the reverse strand, counting down.
AATTCTGCTTGATATTGTCATGCCGGAAATGGACGGATATGAAATAATTACAGCTTTAAAAAACTCTGAAAAATCAAAAGATATTCCTGTTATTTTTATCACCAGCTTAAGTGATTCCGGAAACGAGGAAAAAGGGCTTGAGCTGGGTGCTGCTGATTATATAACAAAGCCGTTTTCTCCCGCGATAGTCAGATTCAGGGTTGGGAATCAAATCAGAATTCTTGAATTGATCCGCAATAACGAACGATTGTCTTTGGAGGATCAGTTAACCGGATTACCCAACAGACGTTGCTTCGACAGGCAAATCGACAGAGAATGGAAACGGGCGCTTAGGGAAAAAACATTTTTGAGCGTTCTGTTGATGGATATAGACAAGTTTAAAAACTATAATGATACATACGGGCATCAGCAGGGGGATGCCGCAATACAGTCATTTGCAAAAACCCTTGACAGAACGCTAAAGCGCCCCGGCGACTTTAGCGCGCGCTGGGGCGGCGAAGAGTTTATTGCATTACTGGCCAATACTGAATTAAAAAACGCTCTTGATATTGCGGAACAAATACGCAGAAATACTGAAAACACAGAAGTGCCATGCTCTGACGGATTTATAACTAAACTGACCGTGAGCATCGGAGTTAACACATACAGACCCGGGGACAACAATACCATTGACAGCTTAATTTCGGGAGCTGACACAGCGCTTTATACCGCAAAAAACAAGGGGCGCAACATGGTTTGTTCTTTTTTGTAATTATATTCACAAAAGCGATACATATTGACAAAATATTTTAAATAATATACAAAAAATAAATGAATTCTTCACCCGGTATTACTTTTTTTTTTAGCAAATGGCGTTTCTTTTTTATAATTTCAGTTATTTCTGCAATTTTTTTCTCCGCATGCAGCAGCACTCCTGTTATTTCCGCGGGTAAGCCATCACAAATCGCTGCGGTAGCTGCAATATCTGTTCTTCCCGTTGTTTATATCGCCGCAGGTATACTTCCGTACGCAGGAGATCCAATTGTCAGTGATGAGCTAAGAAACTCTTTTAACATGGATAACTTTTTTGGAGAAAGCCCAATTCCTGAACGCGTTAAACTTCTGGACTGCGGCTGGGAAGCTTTCACCCACAGGGTAAATTTAATATCCAAAGCGCAGCAAGAAATATATTTTGCTACGTTTATATTCAGAAGAGGAACTACTCCGGCTATTATCATTGGCGCGCTTTTATCCGCAGCGGACAGAGGCGTAAGAGTGAATGTGATTATAGACGGAAAAGGGAATTTGATGCCAAGAAGATATATGGATATATTGGCAA
>WQTU01000002.1 GCA_009786125.1 Spirochaetota bacterium | reverse complement strand
TTGCAGATATATGCCTAAAAGACCGCGATGGCACATATCATTCTTTGAGCAGTAACAAAGCAGCACATGACCGTCAAGTTCCTCTGCCAATTTGTCAAGGTCATGGCTGTAAATAACATTGACGTATTCAGCGATATATTCCATTGCGGTAATTTCGCCTTTTTTGTACTTTGTAAGAGTTGACAGCTTAGGCGCTAAATCCTTGCGAATAGCGCCTTTGTACCATTTTGGAGTAATGGCGGCTATGGAAATGGCACGATTGTCTTTTCCGGCGGTACTGAAGTTTGATAGGTATATCACAGATTAATTTTCCACCTTGTTTTTGCTATGGTCAATTATTTCAACAGACTTTCCAGCGGAACAAAGTCTTCAGGATGTTCTCGATACTGTTTACAGCCTCTTTCTATAAGAGCGTGCTCTTCGTCTGTTAAATCGGTTTCAATATATATTGGTTCATCTAAAAGTACAGTTAAAAGCGGCCTCAATGCAGACAGATTTCGTTCAGGTATTGCGTCAACCATACTGTGAATTTCTTGTCTAAGTGTAGTTGTTTTTGTCATTTTACTTACTCCTTGTATGCTTGGCCTCTTGGCGCTATATTCGTAATAATAATCACGTCAGGTTCTATGCGATATAAAACACGTAGATTGCCTACACGCAGACGGTAGTTACTCCGTCCTTGTAATTTTTTTATATCACCTTGCGGCGGTTCACATGATAAGCCTCTTAGAGCTTCATTTATCCGTATTCGTGTAGATTTGCTTAGTCGCTCAAAATATTTTATGGCTTTCTTTTCTAAGACAACCTTCATATTTTATTATACCACCTTTTTTTCATATTGGCAATTATATTGTTCCAACCTTTAGCCATGACCATGATTTGCCATGTTTGATGTTTGATATTGCAGCTCTGACAACACTATATTTTCTTGCAAGAGAAGCACAACTCTCTCCGTTAGCAAGAGCGATTTTTATTTCCTTAACTTGCACATCTGTTAATTTTGCTTTATGGCTTTTTTCACCTCTGTGTGAAATGCTCATTTTGCGGCGAGTTTCGGCATTTGCCTTTTTGCCGAAGTTAGGGTTTTTATTACCTTTTCGCGCTTCACTCATTTTCTTGCGGGTTTCGAGAGTTTTTATTTTCCCTTTGCGAGCTTCACTCATTTTTATGCGAGTTTCTTTTGGTATTGATTTTCCAAATAGATAATGTTTTTCGCCTTTCCGTGCCTCGCCACTTTTACGTCTTGTTTCTGCATTGGGAGAGTAACGAATACCACCCGCTGTCCCATTATACCCGTATTCGGGATTGTCAGATTTGTAGTAGTCAATCCAGTATTTTTCCTTTGTTTCTAATTCTTTAGGACTGTTAAATATATCTATGATGCTCCATGTGAAGGCAGAAAAGCCATGTTCAAGGATAGCAACTTGAATCGGTTCTCTTTTATCTCCTTTTAAGGCTCTGTATTTGTGTTGGCTTTTTCTCATCGCAAGACTTTTCACCGTCTGCCCCACATACACCTTGCCCATAGGACAGACAGCTTTGTAAATTATGCCGTAGCTCATTTTTTCACCCCCAGTTCAGAAAGGTCTATCTGTTCTTTGGCCGGCTCAAGGGGTTGGCTGTTTATAAACAATTCCTGACCGCGGATAGTTTTCTGGAAGGGGTGTTCCATAAGCAGTTCAATAGCGCTCTCCTCTGTGATATTAGCAAAAGATAACAGCTTTCTGCCTTTTTCTTTAAAAAGCATATAAAACTTTAATTCTCCAAACGGCAGAAGCATAAGCGTATAATCTATACCTAGCTTGCCATATTTTTCCAATTTCCCCAAAACAATAAAATGCGGGGCGGGTGCAAAGGTGTATTTTAGTTCGTTCATAGTGGTTTCTCCTCTTGAATTCACGTTATTGATTATAATATACACCTATTCGATTATTTTGTCAAGTTATTTTTTCACTTTTTTGATTATTTTTTTGCTGCTTTTGTGTAGACATATTTCGTTTTTGACGATATATTGAATAAAGAGGTATAATGGCTATTTCAGGCAAAGTTAAAGCTCTTTTGAAGCTGCGAGACAAGAATAATAAGGGGCTTGCGGAATACCTCGGTATTTCTGAACAAGCATTGAGTAATAAACTTTACAGGAATAGTTACTCTGGAGAAGATTTAATTAAAATTGCGGCTTATCTTGAATGTGAAATCGCCTTTATCGCGGGGGATACAAAAATTGCTCTCTCCTTGGATGATTTGAAAACCGACAAAAAATAGCCTTTACCTATCTGTTACAAACTCCACAAGCAAACGCTTTATGCTTCCTAATGCTGAAAATACCTCGTCATCTACAAGCTGCTGTATTTTTCCTCTTCTGCCGGGGCCTTCTGGAAGAGCATTTATAGTATCAGATAATTTTAATCCTAACGGCATAAGAACCGATGTATGAATGGCATAAACTCGGCCAAATAATAATTTTACTTTTTCGTGTTCTAAATACATGCCTTTTTTAATTTCATTCTCTATTTTCAGCCGCTCCGCCTTTTCCTGGGCAATTTGCTCTTTGGCCTGCTCGGTCTTTAACATCTGTTGCTGGTAGAGTTCGTCTTT
>WQTU01000001.1 GCA_009786125.1 Spirochaetota bacterium | reverse complement strand
ACCAGCAGTATTGCGGCATATTTTTTCACTTTTTTCCTCTTACAACAAACATGCCACAAAAGAATAATTATGAAAACGATTTTGTGCATTGTTTTGACAATCAACACTCGTTGGTGATATTTCGCCGCCGGCGTATGATGCAATAAACGGGATACCGGATTCAAACAAATCTTTCACCATGGAAAGTTCCCGCATAGAATCTGTACCAATTACAAGCTGCCGGACAATGCAGGAAAAAAACAGCGCTGCCCCAATTTCTTTTTCCTTTTTTGCCGCAGCAACAGTATTGTATGTCGAAAACAAAACATCTTCTCCCATAGTACAGCCAAAAGTAAACTCTGCACCTTCAATTACTTTTCCGCGAAACACCGCAGAACCGTCCGGATTCATACGGGTAAAAGCCCGGACAAAGGGGGTTTTGTCAGCAGTACCCGGAGGTGTAATAAGCAGCGGGATAAATGCGACCCCCTCTTTTATTTTTCCGGCGGCTGCAAGGCCAATGCTTTCAAAATAGTCAATAGCACGTTTATTGTTTATTTCATAGACTATATTGTCATGGGCTCTGGTAATAACCGGATTTTTTCTTATAAACGCATCTTGTGCGGAAACCGTTGCTACGAAAAAGCGGGGGGTGATATTGCCAAAAATGAGAACATAACTCATTTCATGCATAAAAAAACTGCTGTTGCAGACTGCTGCGTTGTTTTCATCATAAAATTTAACTGAATCATCCACCGGAAGACTGCCAAAAATTGGCGTCTTTCCGCACACGCTTTCAATTGCCTCTATGTAGGAATCCGCAGCTATAGCTTCAATGAGCGGCGGGAATACCAGGGCCAGCTTCAGCGGCTCCCCTGATAATTTTCTTGGCTTTGTCAATGTCTCTTCAAGCGACCGGCTGATTGCATCATAAAAATTTTCTTTCAGGCCTTCGGTGTGTGAAACGGCAAACTCCACATCGTCACTTGTTAGAACAAGGACAGAAAGCTGAAGGCTGCCGGCATCACCATTTGATGCTGATGCAACAGTTGTTCCGCCCGCCAGCGGGATATTTAATTCACCGTAAAGCTTTTCCATGATGCCGGCCGTAATAAATTCAGGACTGCACTGAACGATTCCAACGCTGCTGCCCATCAGAGTCAGTTTTTCGTCCAATTGTGCCTTCAACTGGCGGCAGGCAAGGTTTACGTCATCTATTTCCCGCGTATTAATTGATGCTGATTTAATCATTTCCAGGATTCTCCTTTTTGATCTTTTCCGGGGGGAGCCATTTTCGCAGACAAAGATTCAGGTTGGAAATAACAAGCGGTTTGAACAAATAATCGTTCATTTGGTTTTGCAGGTAAACTTTGTCCATGCCGTCAATGGCATTGGCTGTCAGCGCAATAACCGGCACCTTTTCGTTCCACCCGCCAAGTTCCCGAATAAGCCTTGTTGTTTCCAATCCATCCAGTTCAGGCATCATGTGATCCATAAATATAATATCATAATTATTACTATTGGCTAATTCCAAAGCCTGGAAGCCGCTCAATGCAAAAGCCGGAGTGATTTTAAATTCCTCCAGCATTGCCCCGGCAACATCAAGATTGATTTCTATATCATCAACAACAAGGATTTTTGCATCAGGCGCGGTAAAAAGAAAAATATCGCTTGTATCTTTTACCGTCTGGCTTGCCTGTGTCTGGTCTGCCTGTTTATACGGCACAAAAACAGAAAAAACCGAACCCTCACCGTAAATACTTTGGGGCTCCAAATTGCCGCCCATCAGCCTGCACAGGTTTAAGCTTATTGGGAGCCCCAATCCGGAGCCAACAGTGTTTCTGTTTTTTAATATGTCACACTGTTCAAAGGGCTTAAACAGTTTATCAAAATCTTCTTCGCGTATGCCAATTCCGGTATCTTTTATATCAAACCGCAGTATATTTCCCTCTTTCCATGCCGACAAAGTTACACCGCCGGAGTTTGTATACTTTACGGCATTGGATAAAAGATTGATCAATACCTGCCGAAGACGGTTTTCGTCTCCGTATGCAATTTCCGGCAGGTCTTTGCATACGATCCAATTCAGGTAAAGATTTTTTTCATGGCAGAATATTTTAAACATTGAATAAATATTATCAAGCAGGGAATGCAGGTTATAATTGAAATGGGTAAGTGCCATTTTTCCGGCTTCAATTTTGGAAAAATCCAGAATGTCATTTATTATCATCAAAAGTGAATTGGATGAGCGGCGTATGTCGGACAGATATTTTTTTTGCTTTTGATTTAACTCTGTACGATCAAGGATTTCGCTCATTCCAATGATTGCATTCATTGGCGTGCGTATCTCATGGCTCATGGCCGCCAAAAAATCTGACTTTGCATTGCTTGCAGCTTCGGCGCGCTGTTTTTCCTGCATAAGGTCGGTCAAATCAACCAAAACCACAAGAAAACCAGGCTTGACGTTAACTGCATCGCCCTGACCGGCTATTGTACGGCGCAATTCAGCCGAATAAAATCTTGGCTGACCGTTTAGGGAAAAATCTATCCATGCATCAAAAACCACGATTTCATCAGCTGCAACAGC